>JACDCY010000009.1 GCA_013817305.1 Gemmatimonadaceae bacterium
GGCCTGCAAGTCCACGCTGCCACCGGTGAGCAGCTGGGCAAGACGCTGGTCAAGCTCGGGTATCTCGACGACGACTCCCTGGTCCGCACGCTGTGCGCGGACGCGGGGATTCCGTACGTCACGATGCAGGACGTCACGATCGACCCCGCGGCCGTCGCCCTGCTGCCGGAAAACATCGCCGCCAAGTACTCCGCGATTCCGCTCCGGAACGACAACGGGCGACTGCTCGTTGCGATGGCGAACCCGTTCGAGATCGACGCGGTCACCGCCGTTGAGCGTGCCGCCCGGCGCCCGATCCGCGTAGTCGCGGCGCCGCGCGACGGCGTCACCGCGATGATCGCGCGCGCTTACAACGGAAAAAACATAGTCGTGCCCCCGCGTGCGCCCTCGCAGCCGGATCGCCGCGTCGCGCCGCAGGTGCAGGCGACTTACACTGCCGCGCCGGCGCCGTTCACGGAAGCCGAGGCGAGCGGCGACACGGTAAACGCCGCCGCGCTTGCGGACGCGATCATCAAGCGCGGCGTGCAGCTCGGCGCCACCGACGTCCACATCGAGCCTCTCGAGAACGAAACGACCGTCCGCTACCGGGTGGACGGTCTGCTGCAGGCCGCCGGGTCATATCCGAAGAGCATCCAGGCGCCGTTGATGAGCCGCATCAAGATTCTCGCGGGCGTCGACATCGCCGAGACGCGTTTGCCGCAGGACGGCAGAATTCGCACGACAGTCGATTCCACCCAGATCGACATCCGCGTGTCGACCTACCCGACGATTCACGGCGAAGACGTAGTTCTGCGTATTCTCGACCGCGGTCGCACGGCGCTCGACCTCGGCGCGCTCGGGATCGCCGAGGACGACCTCGCGCTCCTGCGTCAAACGATGAAGCGGCCTCACGGATTGATTCCCGTGACGGGGCCGACGGGCTCGGGCAAGACCACCACGCTCTACTCGGCGCTCGCCGAGCTAAACACCAAAGAGCGTTGTATCATCACGCTGGAAGACCCGGTCGAGTACGAGCTGACGACGATCCGGCAGTCGCAGATCAATATTCGCGCGGGGCTCACGTTCGCGTCGGGACTGCGCTCGATACTGCGCCACGATCCGGACATCATTCTGGTGGGAGAGATCCGGGACAAGGAAACGCTGCAGATCGCGCTGAGCGCGGCGCTCACGGGTCACCTGGTATTGACCACGCTGCACACCACGACCGCCGCCGGGGCGATTCCCCGTCTCATCGACATGGGCGCCGAGCCGTTCGTGCTCGCTTCGTCGATGCATCTCGTCATCTCGCAGCGTCTGGTTCGCGTGCTGTGTCCCAACTGCAAGGAAGAAGCGGACATTCCGGAAGTCGTTCGCGCGGAGCACAAGCTCGGATCGGAACCGCTGTTCGGACCCAAGGGATGCACGCACTGCCGGCAGACGGGGTACCGCGGCCGCCTCGGGATCTTTGAATTTTTGCCCGTGGACGAGCGGCTGTCGCGCGTCATTTACGAGCGGCGCCCGCCGGAGGAGATCCATGCTATCTCCGGGCGTCCGACCATGTTCGACGATGGCCTGACGAAAGTGCGCGCGGGGATTACGAGCCTGGACGAACTGCTCCGCGTGATCGCGGCCTAGGACACGGACCTTGCCCCAATTCTGGTACGAAGCCCTGACCTCGACCGGCCGGGTTGAGACCGCAACGATGGCGGCAACGAACGAAGAGGACCTCGCCGATCGTCTCCGGGAGAATGGGAGCTTCCTTGTGCGCAGCCGCCCCGCCGAGAAGCCGGCGCCGCCGAAGAAAACCGACGGGAAGATCGAGAAGAAGCATCTGCTCGCGCTGCTCGAGTACATGGCCGGCTCGGCCCAGGTCGGCATGCCCATCATGACCACGCTGTCGGACGTAGAGCCGCGCCTCGAGTCCAAGAAGCTGCGGGCGATCGTCGCAGAAATGCGGGACACGATGTCGCTGGAAGGAAAGAGCCTGTCGGAGGCGATGGCCGAGCACCCGAAGTGCTTCGGCGCGTTCTACGTCAGCACGATCGAAGCCGGCGAGGCCAGCGGCCAGCTCGACTACGTGCTCGCCCAGCTCGTGAAGCACCTCGACTGGCAGCAGGCGATCGGCTCGCAGATCAAGCAGGCCACGCTGTACCCGATCATCATCATCGTCGCGATCACAGGCCTCCTGCTCGTGCTCGTGGGGTTCGTCTTTCCGCGGCTCATACCGGTACTGACCCAGCGCGGCGCGGAGCTCCCTATGGCGACGCGCGCCGTGATCGCCGCGTCGGAGCTAATCCGCGGCTACTGGATAGCGGGCGTCGCGCTGGTGGTCGCGTCCGCACTCATCGTCGTGATCGCCCGGAGAAATCCCGACACCCGGGCGAAGATCGACGGGTTGCTGCTGCGGATCCCCGTGTTCGGCGAGCTGATCTCGCAGGTCAACATGGCGCGGCTCGTCACGTACCTGGCGCTGTTTTACCGTACAGGCGTAGAGATCGTGTACTCGCTGCAGCTGTCGGAGCGATTGGTCGGCAACCGCGCCGTAGCCGGCGCGGTTGCCGGTGTGCGGGAGGCGATCATCGGAGGCGAGTCCCTGGGCACCGCCTTCGCCGCAAATCCGCTGTTCCCGCCGATGGTCGTGCGGAGCATCTCGCTGGGAGAGGTGACCGGACACCTGGACGATGCCCTGACCCGGGCGTCGGTCTATTACGAGCGCGAGATACCTGCCGCGGTCCGCAGAATGGTGACGGTGCTGCAGCCCATGCTGATCGCGGTCATGGGCGGCGCCGTTCTGCTGGTAGCGCTGGCGATCATCCTGCCGATTCTCGGCATCTACGACTCTATCGGGCGCAGATGAGCAAGTCGTCGTCCCGGCGATTCGGCGCCCTCATAGATCCCGACCGCATCTACGTCATCGAGTATCTTCGCCAGGCCGGCGGCGTCGAGATCACCCACCACTTGAGCGTCGCCCGTAGCATGCCGAGCGTCGAGGAGGCGAGCGACGCGCTCGTGGAGCTGATGCGACCGTCGGTGGGTCGTGGCGTCGCGCAGCTCACCGCGGCCATTCGCGGGTTCGGCATTTCATACGAGCTCCTGACGCTGCCCCCGGCCGGCGCAGAGTTGCTCGCGCCGATCATCGACCGGGAGATGCGCAGGCTCTATCCCGACATCGAGGATCCGTTAGTCGGGTTCGCGCTGGGCGGAAACATCGATCGCCGCACGGGGAAGCCGGCGCCGGTAACGGCAAAGAAAGGACTGCCGGAGCGGCGCAGCTCCGGAGCGACCGGCGAAATCCTCCCGCTCGAGGTACTAGCTGCTGCCGCGCCGCGCCATGTGGTGGACACAGTCGCGAGTACGCTGGAGCGTGCTGGCATCCGGCTGGACCATCTCACCGTGGTGCCGCAGGCCATGGCCCGGCTGTACCGCGAGGTCAACGGCTCGCCGGATCCGGCGGCGCTCGCGATCATGCTGCAGGGATCGCCCATCATCGGAGTATTCCAGGGCGGAGACGTGCGCTTCATTTCCGAGCCTCCGCCCTCGGATGAAGGAACGTCGTCGGCCGACGTTCAGACGGTAATCGACCAGGTCGGACGCGCGCGCATCTACCTGCGGCAGCATTTTCGCGGTGCAGACATCGGGCGGATTTTCGTTTCTGCGGACCCCGCCGACCAGGCGCACGTGGACGCCGTGCTCAACGCCGCTCTCAACGTCGAGGTGATCCCCCTCGCTCCGGCCATGGGACCGCCAGCCGCGATCGCCGCGCTTGGTAGCGTCCTCAATGCGGAATCCGGCAGCGAGATGGTGCTGTACCCGTCGCCGCAGGATCTGCAGCTCGCCGCGGAAAGGAACAGGTTGCGGACGTGGACGATCGGAGCCGCGGCGATCTGCGCGCTGGCGATCCTCGTGGCCGTATTCACGACGATCGCGGCCTGGACGGCGGCGGACGAGCTAAAGGCGGAGCGTGCGGCAGCGGATGCTCAAATGGCGAGGATTTCGCCGGCGATGGACGTTATCGGAGAGCGGCGCGCGAACATGGAGCGCGTGAGCGCGGCGCAGAATCATTACGCCGGGCGGCAGCAGCTCGCGCGGCTGATAAACGGAATCCGGCTGGCGCAGCCGGTGAATGTGGGCTTGAAGTCGGCGACACTCACGCGCACGGACGGCGGATGGCGCGTCGACATCGAGGGGACGTCCGTAGGAGCCACGGGCGCCGACGTGCTCGAGGGAGTGGCTGATTTCTCGCGCGAACTGCCCGCAAGAGTTCCGCTCCAGGGTTTCAATCTCGACTCATTCGCATACGCCGGCGAGGGCGACGACATGTCGGGGAACTTCAAAGTCAGCTTCACTACCACCGGCGCGCAATGAAGGATCTGAAGCTCGCGGAAGCGGGTGCCTTCCTGAAGACCAACCAGCACGCGGCGAAGCTCCTCGGCGTCACTGTGCTGGTGGTGGCGATGTCGGCGTGGACCTCGTGCGCGGCGCGAGAGACGACGAAAGAAGCCCGCGTGGACACCGCCGAAGCCCGGGCGATTCGGACGACGGCTACCCGTTTCGCGCAGCAGTTCTCCGCTGCGACCACCGGGGAAACCGATGAATGGGCCCGCACGACCTCAGAAGCGGCTGAGTTTGGGACGCCGGAAGCGTTGAAGGTGTCGTTGGCGCAGACGGTGTCGCGCATCGCGGAGGGCGCCGGCATGTCACGTGTGAAGGCCAGCTTCACGCCGGCGGACTCCGTCGGGCTCGCCAACACGCGCACTATGGGAGAGATGACGTTCCAGCCGTCTACGTACGGCTTGCGGCTCGAGGCGACCGGAGGCGTATCGGCGGTGTCACGCGTGATTTTGCGGCTACCGCCCGCGACGGAGATCACGGCGTTATCTCTCTCCGGCGATACCGAGCAGCTGACGGCAGCTTTCAATCTCGCGGTGTATCAGCCCGCGGGAGGGCCGCAAAATTAAGGGCGACAGATCGGACCATTCGAATTACATTTGGCTCGCGATAGTTGCGGGCGTGATCATCGCGTTCGGCGGTGCGTGGCGTGCCAACTCGGCGGCAGCAACCGTGGTGAAGGCGCCGAAGAGCTACATCGCTCCGGCGGCGCTCGATTCTCTCGGCCGCTACCTGCGCCCCATTGCGCTCACGTCTGGGCGGAGGCCGGCGGAAGCGGCTGAGCTCTTTGCGAGAGAGGATTACTACGCGCAGCCCGAGCGCGCGGAACGGAGGTTTGCCGGGCCGTCGGCGCGGGCTGGGCCGGCTGGGCCGGCGCGCCCGCGATGGGTGGTGAGCGCGATACTGCTCACGGACGCGCAGCGGATGGCGGTAGTCAACGACTCGGTGGTGGTGGTTGGCTCCACCTTGCCTGGTGGCGCGCGGATAGTGGAGATCCTATCGGACCGTGTGGTGTTGCAGGAGTCTGGTGGGGGCAGGAGAATTATCTCTCTGAATCGGTGAGGCAGTGATGCTTGGGACCAGCTCGACCGGATCGGAACAGGCATTGAGAGCTTCGTTTGCATGCGCGGCCGTCGTGTTCCTGGCATACGGCTGCGCGAGCACACCCCGGGCGGGCGAGACTCCGCGCACGGCGTCGGAGGTAGCCGGAGTTTCCGGATCCGGCGACCGCACCGAATCGCTCCCGGCACTTCCCGTGGCGCAGGTGACCGAGGCAGGAAAGTCCACTCCCCGCATCCAGCGGTTCGACGCAGTCGACCAGGACCTTCGTACTGCCTTGCGCGGACTGGCGCAGAGCTTCGCACTCGGTCTGGAGATCGACCCCGACGTGCATGGGTTGGTGAACACGCGGCTCGAGAACGTCACGCTCGACGAAGCGTTGGGAAGCCTGCTGGCGAGACACTCGTACGCGTATCAGATCCAGGGCGGAGTGCTCCGCGTTACCGGCTCGCGGATGCAGTCGAAGACGTTCTCGCTGGACTATGTCTCTCTCAGCAGGTTCGGCTCGACTTCGACTCAGCTCACGACCGGGATTGGAAGCGGCGTCCAGCTCGGAGGTCAGCAGGTTGGCGGCGCGTCTGCAGGCGCCGGCGGCAGCGTGTCCATTCAGAGCACGACGGCGGCAAACCTTTGGCAGGACATTCGAATCGCGCTGGAAGCCCTGGTGTTCTATGACGCGGTGACCGATACGACGACCCGGCAGATCACCAGCGTCGCGAGTACGGAGACGACCGTACCTGTCGCCGGCCAGTTCCAGGGCGGGGCTCCCACCAACGTCGCGAACAGCGTGCTTGGCGCAGCGGCCGGAGCGCCTGGCGCCACAGCCAAAACGTCAAGCGACGGGCGGAGGCTGATCATAAATCCGCTCGCGGGCAGCGTGTTCGTAACCGCGCCTCCGTCGACTCTGGCACTGGTCGAGTCGTACATCAGCTCCTTCCAGGCGTCGGTGCAGCGGCAGGTGCTCGTCGAGGCGAAGATCGTGCGCGTATCACTGAACCGGGAGTTTCGGTTCGGGATCAACTGGCAGCTCCTGACGAGCCGGGCCAAGCTGAACCTTGGCCCCGCTCCGACGTCCACCAACACCGTGTCACTGACGTTCGGGGGCGGTAGCTCGAAGGTGACCGTCGCGCTGGAAGCGCTCGAATCGCAGGGGGACGTGGCCGTGCTGTCGAGCCCGATGATAACGGCGCTCAACAATCAGATCGCGGTATTCGACGCCACGGACGCGGAAGTGTTCTTCGCGGTGACCTCCACGCCCATCATTGGCCCCAACGGCGGAATCGTGGCGGTGAACACACAGGCAGTGCCTCAGCAGATATCGGTCGGGATCGTGCTCAACATCCTCGCCCAGATCGGCGCGGACGGCATCATCACCATGCAGGTCCGGCCGCAGCTCAGCGAGGTGGCGCGCATCGACTCGTTCGTCACGGCCGAAGGGACAAAGATTACCGCACCGATCATCACGCGCCGCGAGACCGATACGATGGCGCGCGTGCGCGGCGGGGAGACGATAGTGATCGGCGGCCTGACGCAGACGCGCCGCGACAAAAGCTCGTCGGGCGTGCCCGGGCTGCGCCGACTCCCTGGGATAGGCGGACTCTTCGGAGGGCGATCCGACGTTGATGAAAAGGACGAGCTGGTGATCTTCCTCACGCCCACGATTATCGTGGGAGCCCGGACCGGCAGCCCCTAGAGGATGTACGAACAGTTCTACGGGCTCACCGAGCGACCCTTTTCACTTACTCCGAACCCGAAGTACGTCTTCTACTCGGATCGCTATAGAACGGCGCTCGACGAGATCACGTACGGCATAGACCGCAAAGAGGGCTTCATGCTCCTCACAGGTATGCCGGGGACGGGCAAGACGACGCTCTCGCGCGATTTGCTCGAGAAGCTGGACCCCGACAAACATCGCTCCGCATTGATCTTCAATCCGTTTCTCAGCGGACCGGAGATGCTGCAGTCGCTGCTTACCGAGTTCGGCGTGGCGTATCAGGAGAACGCGCCGCGGAACGAGCTGCTGAGCCGGCTCAACAAGTTCTTTCTGGAACAGCTCACCGGCGGCCGCACGTGCGTTGCCATCTTCGACGAGGCGCAGCACCTCTCCTCCGAATTTCTCGAGCAGATCCGGGTCCTCTCGAACCTCGAGACCGCGGAAGAGAAGCTGATTCAGATTGTCCTGGTGGGCCAGCCCGAGCTCAGCCAGCGACTCAGGATGCCGGGCATGGCTCAACTGAGCCAACGCGTATCAGTCCGCTCCGCGCTTACCTTCCTCAACCTCGAGGAGACGAAGCGGTACATCTATCACCGGCTGAACGTGGCCGGCGCGCGCGGAAGCCTTGAGTTCACCGGGCCGGCGATCGCCGCGGTCTATAAGGCGACGCAGGGCATACCGCGCCGAATCAACGCGATCTGCGACCAGGCGCTGCTCGCTGGATTCGTGGCACAGA
Organism: Gemmatimonadaceae bacterium; assembly: GCA_013817305.1. Lineage (GTDB taxonomy): Bacteria > Gemmatimonadota > Gemmatimonadetes > Gemmatimonadales > Gemmatimonadaceae > JACDCY01. The sequence goes on from JACDCY010000009.1 coordinate 7,878, forward strand.
CGCAGAAGATCGGAGTTCCCGAAGTGAAGCAGGCAGTAACATCGCTACGGGGCGACGAGGCCGACCCGACGCCGCAGCGAAGGCAGCGCCGCATGAAGCTGATGGTCATTATCGGGTTGGTGTTATTCCTTCTCGCACTGGTCGCCGTGTCGCTCCTGGCATTGCACGGCGCCGGACTGATAGTCGTCCCGGGCCTGCCGCCGACATGAGCCTGATCGCCGACGCGCTGAAAGCGGCGCAGAAAGAGAAGGCCCGGCGAGTGCCACCGCAGCGTACTCCGCAGCAGCAGGGATATTTTCCCTTTCGGTTTGGTACGCGTTCCTCCGGCGAGCCGATCGTTTCCCCGCTCGTCATCGGCATCGGTGTGGCGACGGCGGCTATCGCGCTGACGGCACTGGTGCTGATCTTCGCGCCAACGCGCAAGCCCGACACGCAGCCGGCCGCGGTCGCACAGTTTCTCGATTCGGTTCCGACGACGATGGTGCTCGAAACGCCGGGAGACCTCGGCCAACTTGCGCTGCTCGACAGCACGGCCGAGGATCTCACGGTGCCGATGGGCCTCGAAGAGTACGTGGACGAGCCTCCAGCGCGGTCGGTCTCCCGGCCGCCGGCGGGGAGTGCGCGCAGTGCGCGCAGCCGCAGTGCACCGAGGACGCCGGTGGAGGACGTCGAAGGTAGCAACGAGCTGCCGTCGATCGCCGCCGCTCCGCGCGTGCGCTCCGGAAGTGAGACCGGAGGACGGCTGCAGATCACGGTGGAGCGCCCGGGCCAGGGGTCGGAAGGTGGCGGCGGTCTGTTCGAACAGGGATTGGCCGCGCAACGTCGAGGTGATTACCCCGCAGCGAAGAACTACTACCTGCAGGCGACGTTCGCGTCATCGCGAAATCCGGAGGTGTATAACAACCTAGGTACCGTGTACCGCGCGCTGAGAGACTTGCCGGCAGCGGAAGCGGCTTACAGGCATGCGACGGAAGTGGACAGCAGGTTCGCTCCCGCGTGGAGCAACCTCGGAATGGTTCTCGCCCAGGAAGGGCGCGCGCAGGAAGCGATGGCCGCCCTGCAGGAGGCCGTGCGCCTTGATCCATCTAACTCGGGTGCGAAGGTAAACCTCGCGATACAGCTGCACGCCGCCGGCTCCCTCGCCGACGCCCGGAGATTGCTGGAGGACGCGCTGCGCGTCGATCCCGCGATGCCCGAAGCGCATTACGAGCTCGCGCGCGTCATGGAAAAGCAGAACGACCGCGCGGGAGCTGTCCGCGAGTATAGAATCTTTCTCTCTACTGCGGGCGGCCGGTTCGCCACGCTCGAGCAAGCCGTGCGGAGCCGCCTGGTGAGGCTCGAGCAGTGAGAATCGCCGTCGCTTTCACTCTGGTGGTCGTCGGCTGTGCGCCGACCATCAAGCCCCTTCCCCGCGCCGCCGACGAGCTCCCGCCGCTCCCCGTGGAGGAAGTGAGTATCATCACCACTCCTCCCCCGGCCGGCGAGCCGGCGGGCGCGCAGCCGCGCGTAACTTTGAATGCGTCCCGTGCGGACGTCCGGGTGCTGATAGACGCGCTGGCCCAGATCGCCGGAGTGAGCGTCGTCATGGACCGCAGCGTGCGTGGAACGGTGGCCGTGCGCTTTGATAACCTGCCCGCCATCGAAGCTCTGCACGCGGTGATTGATGCAGCCGGACTCGCCATTGAGCGAGGCGTGGAGAAGCCGTGGTCCGAATCGGTGTTCTATCAGCCGCCGGTGAACGTCAACACCGCTCCGGCAGGTGTCATCAGCGCCCGGTTCGGCGTGAGCGGGAAGCTGGCGGACTGGATCGTGAAGTCGAGGCCCGTGCTGTTCATCACCGACCCCTGACGGCAGGGTGGGAATATAAAAAAAAGAGCCGCGCTCGCGGCTCTTTCCTTTTCTCTCCTGCACCAACCGGCTACTGAACCGGAGTCGCCAGGAAAGATGTCGTGTTGGAGGCGTTATATCTCAGCAATCCTGTCGAGGAGTTTGCCACCTCGTCGATGATCTCGTCCAGCTTGTTGAAGTCCGTCAGAGACATCCCGGCGATCTGCACACCCAGGAAAGTGGCACCGTCATCCAGGATTTGAGTAAACTGGCCTTTTATGTCGCCACCCAGGGTCGTCTTGAGATCGCCGTTGGTCAGTCGTTTAGATAGGTACGGACCCTTCCACTTCGCGACCAGGTTGCCGGGGTAGGTCGAGCTGACCAGATCGAAATCAGTGGTGCTCACCGCCGACGTGAGATGGTCCAACTCGCTCGGGTATCTCCTGACGTCGGATACGAATGCCGTTATGCCGGTCTGGACGGCGAGCAGATCTTCGGCGGCGCGAGCAGAATCGCCCTTTCCTACCTGACCGATAAGCGCGGGCAGGAGCACCGCGGCGAGGGTCGCTATAATCGCGACCGTGACCAAAACTTCTGGAAGGGTGAAGCCGAGCCGCTTGCGGTGTTTCATGAGAGTGATCCTTGAAGGGACGTGAGCTTGCTTACTGGATGGGCACGGCATAGAAAGTGGCGCTGGACGACGCGCTCACATATCGCAGCTGCCCACTGGACGAGTTTGCGACGTCGTCGATTATCTGGTCCAAACTCGTGAAATCTTCGATCGGAATCGGCAGGGCGATAACTTGAACGTAATTAATGCCGTTGTACGAGGCCTGGGCAAAAGCACTTTGGACCTCGGCGCCGAAGCCAGTTATCAATGTGCTGCTGGCCGTCAGTTCCTTGGCGAGATACGGTCCCTTCCATCTGGCGACGAGCGGCGCCGGATAAACGAGTCCCTTGATATCCAGGGCGCCCGGCGTCGTGATCCCCGTCGTCAATTGATTCAGGGAGCGGGGATACCGCCGTACGTCGGACACGAAAGTATTTATCGCCGTCTGCACGGCGAGGAGATCGTTCGACGCCCGGCTCGCTTCGCCCTTGGTGAGTTGACTGTTGAGCGCGGGGAGAAGCACGGCGGCCAGCGTCGCTACAATCGCGATCGTGACCAGAACCTCTGGCAGCGTGAACCCGCTGCGGGCGCCTCTCTTCATCCAGCTCTCCGGGTTATTCAAACCAGCTTATTCGCTCGTTAACTTCGGTAACTATAGATGGACACCGTCACCATCTCATTACACGGGCTCCACCCTACGTAACAGGGCGCCAGACGTCCTACGACGACCTGCCTGCGACTACATTCTACTGTCTTTTCAGGAGTTTCGCAATAACGAAGTTGTTGCCGTACATGGGCTTGCGCCCCTCCGCCCCCTAGTTCGTCACGGGATCGTTATATTGTCGGCAACGCAATGTCACGATCATATAACACGCCCGAAGGTGGCCGCTTCAGGCTCTTTCTATTGGGCCCAGCCTCCCTCACGGACGGTGCTGGGGCGCTTCTGCAGGGGATGGGCCCCGGGAAGCCGCTGGCTGTGATCGCGTATCTCGTGATTAACGGATCCGCCCAGAGGGAGGAGCTGGTCAGTCTGCTCTGGCCCGAGATACCTGAAGATCGGGCGCGGAACGCCTTCCGTCAGACGCTGCATCGGCTCCGTAATGCGCTTGGCCAGCAGGTGCTGACTACGGATCGGGAAATCATATCGGTGGCCGCGGACGACCTGCTCTGGTGCGACGCTTTGGAGTTCCAGCACGCCGCGTCCTCCGACTTCGACCGCGCGATCGGACTGTATCGCGGGGCCTTTCTCGGTGGAATGAACGTCGGATCGGCTGCCTTCGAGCAATGGACGGAAACGCAACGAGAGCGCATGGAAGCGCAGTATCGGGGCGCGTTGACCCGCGCGGCGAACGCGGCTCTCGAGGCTGGCGACACGGACGGCGCGACAGACTATGCGCGCATGCATTCGCGCGTGGCGCCATTGGACCCGAACGCGGCGGTGCTCGAAGCCAAGACGCTGGTTGCGGCCGGACGGAAGCCCGAAGCGATCTCCGTCCTAACGCAACACGCGTCCCTCATCGAGTCCGAGCTGGGCGCAAAGCCCGCGGCAATGGTCAGCTCGATGTTGCAGCGCCTGGTCAACGAGGTGCCTGCAACCTCGGCCGCATCGACGTTCGCGGGCGGACCGGATCTCCTGCCCGAAGCCGAGTTCCTCGGACGTGATAGAGAGATCGGGAAGCTGCTCGGCCTCTGGCGCGGGATCGAGCAACGCGGTGCGTTCGCGGTAGTGACGGGATCACCTGGGATTGGTAAGACCCGCCTCCTGAAAGAGCTGACGCAACGGATCGCGGCGTTCGGACCAGCGCTGCTGCTCTGGGGGCAGGAGCGGCACGGCAACCGGTCGATCCCATACGCCGCGATCGCTGACGCGCTGCGGCCGGCGGTGAGCGCGCCGGGCGTCGCCGGTGCGAGCCAGCACCTGCTGGCGGAAGCGGCCCGCCTGCTTCCAGAGATCAGGGACCAGTTCAATCTGCCGGAAGCACGCCCACTGGAAGACGAAGCCGCGCGGATCAGGTTTTTCGAGGGAATCGCCGCGCTACTCGACGCCGTCGCGTTCGAGCAGCCTGTCTGCGTCGTCCTGGAAGATCTCCAGCACGCGTCGCGATCGAGCGCCGATCTGTTGCAGTTCCTTACACAGAGACTGGAGGCGGCGCCAATACTTTTTCTCGCCAGCTACCGGCCCGCTGATTCGCCGCGGTACGTGCTCGAGCATTTCGGCGCGCCGGAGCTCCAGCCGGCAGCAAGCGGTTCAGGTGCTGACGCATCCGGATCGAGTCGGGCGGTTCTTCCGCTCGCACGGCTGGACGTTGACGCGGTCCGGAAGCTCGTAGCATCGGTTACGTCCCCCAACGAGATCGACGCGGGCGCGGCCGCATCCATCGCGGCGGTGTCCGAGGGGAATCCATTTCGGGCGCTCGATCTGGTGCGGCGTGTACGCCGGGGTGAGCCGGTCGCAAAGCCCCCCGCTGAAATTTCGGCGGTGCTGTGGGCCCGGCTGCAAAGCTGCACGCCCCACGAACAGCGAATCTTTCTTGCGAGCGCGCTCCTGGGGCGCCCTGCCCCGCTGCGCGTGCTCGCGGCGGCCACGCATCTCGCGGAACCGGTGGCATTGGACGCCGCGGTCGTCTTGGAGCAGTGCGGGTTGACGGTTCAGCGCAGTGGCGGAGTCGCACCCGCGCATGACGTGGTAGCGTTACTGGCGCTCGAAGGAACCGGCTCGGCGGGGCGCGCGCTGCTGGCGGGCTGGACGGCCGATGCGCTCGCCGCCGAGCCGGGAACGTCGAATGCCGAGCTCGCGCAGTTGTACGCCGCGGCGGGCCAGCCATCGTCGGCGCACAACTATGCCCGGGCGGCGATTCTGGACGCGGCGGTGAATGGGGCTGCGGAGGAACTGGACAATCTCCTCGTGCTGGCCGCTCAAACGGCGCTCAACAATCGCGACCGGCTCGCGGTCGAGTCTCTGCGCACCACTTTTCGCGGGGGCGCGTACAGGCTTCGAAGCGGCAGCGCCGCTCCGCCCGTCACGCCGGGGCACAACGAAGAGCAGACACCGGATGACCCGATGCGCATAGAGGGACCAGCTCCCCTCGGAAGCGCTCGATATGCCTCGGCCGCCAGCGAATCGCCCACATCGTGGGCGAGCATAACGGCGAGGCGTCCAGTGCAGATCGCCGCCGCGGTCATGCTCGTTGCGGCGGTCTCGGCGGGGCTGGTGCAGCAGCGCATCGGAGCGAGCGGCGCGCGAGGCACGACGCTGTCCGATTCCGTGATGGTGGCGGAGCGCGTGGGAGCGCGCGGCAGTCGTCTCTACTCGGTGACCGGGTCGATGCTGCCCACTGCGTCACTCGCGTCCGCCTCTCCTCCCGCCCAGCCGGCATGGATGGCGGAGCTGACGCTGCCGTGGATCAATCCAAGAGTCAGCCCGGAAGGCCGGCTGGTAGCGCTCGAACGGATCACGCCGCGCGGAACGGACATTTACGTCGTGAGCGCCGACCAGCGCGACACGATTCCTCTCGCGTTGGGGCCGGGTGATGATCTCATCGCCGGCTGGTCACCCGACGAGAGCTGGTTGCTTGTGATCAATGTGTCCGCCGAGGAGGAGCGATACCGGTCCGTGCTGCACGCTTATTCGGTGGCTCGCCCGGGAGTGAGGGTGGTAATCGATACTGCGTCGGCCAACTCGGTAGTCGACGCGACGTGGTCGCACACGGGGCTGCACATTGCCTGGACCGCGCGGACCGGCCCTACCCGGCAGCAGGACATATTTGTGGCCGCGAGTGACGGGACGGCTGCGCGAAATGTGACGAAGGGGGAAAGTGAGGAGTACCACCCGGCGTGGTCGCCCAACGGCGACCAGCTGGCGTTTACGAGCGACCGCGACGGGGACGCCGAGATTTACTCGGTCGAGTTGGGTACCGACGCGCTCCGGCGGCTCACCTTCAACTCGGCGCAGGACGATCGCGCTGCGTTTTCGCCGGATGGAGACTTCATCGCGTTCGAATCCACCCGCGAAGGGCGAGTCAGCGTCTATGCTATGCCCCCACTCGGCGGGAGCGCGCGCCGGCTCACGCCGGTGGACAGAAACTTCGAGCTTCTGGGATGGCGCGGGCGCCGCCCGGCGTACCTGGCCGAGCTTCAAATCTCGGCGCCCGCGACGCTGGCCCCGGGCGCGAGCACGACCGTGACAGCCATCGCTCTGGATCAATACGGGTCATCGATACCGTTGCCGGCCATCGAATGGGTGACACTGGACGATGCCGCGCATGTTCGTCCGCGGCCCGCCGCCCGGGGCCAGGATCCACCGTCGCCCCCAACGCTCTTTGCGGAGCGTGCCGGCACAGCGCGCATCGTCGCAAGAGCCGGTGCCTGGAGGGCCGACACGGCGTTAATCATGATCAGTGTGCCCCTCGGCGTCGTGTCCGAAGACTTCACTGGTGGACTGGCTTCCTCACGTTGGAAGGCCCTCGGTGATCCTAGCCCCGTGGTGGTTTCCGACGCCGGGATCGGCGGCGGTGCGGGCCTGGTCCTGCGCTCCGACCGGCAATGGGAGAGCGGAGTGCTGGGAACGAATATCTTTCCTCTCCGCCCCGGCTTGTCGATAAGTGCGCGCGTGCGAGCGCCGTTCTCCTCTACCGGGCAGCCAGGCGGGTTCACGCTGGCGCTGGTAGCCGCGGAAGCTAGTGACGCAATCGATATATCGGCCCCGCAATTTCTAAAGATGGTAGCTTTGACGTGGCTGCCTGAGGCAGGCCGTTTAGCCTATTCGGCGGATCGCGAATTCTGGTCTGAAGTTGTTCGCTTTGGCCGTGGTGACGATTGGTACCACTTCCGGATAGAAGTCGAGTCCGATGGCAGGATCTCGTTCTACGTAGAGGGTCGCCTGCGGCGGCAGTCGAATATCATTGTAGCGGCGAGGCCGGGAGATACACTGGTGCAGCTCTGGATTGCCGGGCGGGGCACGGGAGACGAGGTCGTAGTCGACGATGTTCGGCTGGGACTGGAGAGCGAGCGATGACGGCGTGCAGCGGATGAATTCTCTGGCGTCTGCGCGGAGATCGTGGCAGCTTGGTTGCGTGCTCCGGTTGCGACGCGGGCTGACCCTCATTGAGCTGGTGGTTGTAATCGCCATCCTCGGGATCCTCGGTGTCGTGATTGTTTCCACGACGGGCGGATCGTCGGCTGCGCTGAAGAGCGACCAGGAGCGAATCAACGAGGTAGCGAGCGAGCTCGACCTCCTGTCCCGCGCGATCGCTTTCTTCGAGCCGACGAAAACGGCGATTTCCTTCAAGCAGACCGTCGGCGTTTACCCGAGTCGCCTGTCACACTTGACCGGGGGGATCACGACGGCCAAACAGAACAGCTGCGGCACGAATTACACGAGCGGCCAAGTGGCACTCTGGATCGGTGGATACTACACTCGAGAGCTTCCGGGATTCAACCTGGAGGATCTGCTGGTGCGTAGCCCGGTAAATGCGAACGCCCAGCAACACGGAACCTTGGCCATCGTCATTCCGAACGTCACGCTGTCGGACGCGCAGCTGCTGGATCAAACGGTGGATCGTGACGCGAGCGCCACGGCGGCCACGGTTCGATTCGCCCCGGACGACGGAAGCACGCCTGTGACAGTCTCCTACCTCAGCGCGATCGGCGGATGCTGATCCGGCGCGGGGCGACCCTCTTCGAGGTAATTGTTACCGTGGCCATCCTGGCCGTGATCGCCGGGGCCGTGTATTTGAACGAGGCGCAGGCCTCCAGGCCTGGTGGCGCGGCGGCCAACGTGGACCAAGCGGCGCAACTGCTGGCGGAGATAGCCGATGCCGCGGGGCGGACGACCGGAACGGGCGGCGCGACCTCTTTCAACCAGTTCATCGGGAATGCAAACGCGAATACGTCCGCCAACGCCGGGAAGCTCTCGCTGCTCACCACCAAGCTCACGAACACCGACCTGAACAGCTGCATGTACCAGTACACGACGGCGGAAGCAAACCGCTGGGTGACACCGTTTTTCTATCGAATACTGCCGACCACGGGGTTCCAGCTCTCACCGGGTTATTTCGCGCAGGACAGCCTTATCAGATACAGCCTAGCCGGAGTGGCGACTACGGTCGCCAACCGGCCCGCCGCCAACGACGCATCGGCCTTTGGAACGCTCGCGATCGTGATGCCGAACACGCAGCTCTCGGACGCTCTCGCGCTTCTCGCCCGGGTGGAGGGCGACCAGACGGGCCTCGGTGCCGTGCGCTACTACCCAAAAGACGGGAGCACCCCTGTCACGCTGGAGTACCATTTTACCATCCGTGGATGTTGAGACCCGGGAGAGCGAGGCGGGAGAGTTCTCGACAAGCGTCGCACTTGGCGAGACTACGCCGGGGATTCACACTCATGCTTGCCGTCGTCACAATAGCCGTGATGGCGGTCCTGGCGACCGTGATTTTTGCTTCCCTGAGGACCGGAGGAGTCGATCGTATAATCCTCGCCGCCGACATTCTCTTCCGGTTCAAGACGGAGATCATCGGAACGGACCCTTCATTTTACGAGCGACTCAAGGTTTATCCCGGCCGGCTGAGCCATCTCGTGTACCCGATCACCACGGCCCAACGAAACAGCTGCGGACAGTTCTATAAGGCATCTCCCGACGTCAACAACTGGGGGGGGCCCTACCATCCGGTCCCTTGGGTTCCCGGCGCACCGTACGTGCTCGCGCTCGGAATAGCGGCGCAGGACTCCACCATCAGAACCAACTTTTCGCCGCCTGGAAACGCTCTCGCGCTTGCGATTGTGATGAACGATGTCCAGCTTGCTGACGCGCAAGCACTGAAGGCAAGGATCGATGGCATTGGTGGAGACACCATCGCGTTTACGCAGAATGGCGACAACCCCGTGGTCGTCCACTATCGAATACCGATTACGTCACTATGCTGAGACAACGCTCAAGGCAGTCACGGAGCCGGTGGCCCGGGTTTACCGCGGTGGAAATTCTCGTGTCGCTCGCCATCGTCGCTATTCTTTCGGCGATCGTGGTACCGGAGATAATGGGTAGGATCCGCGAGTCCCGCCGGTCGGCGCTATCTCAGACTTTGTTCGGGCTTACGCAGGGAATCTCCGAATACAAGAAAGCAACGACGCGCTACCCGTTCCAACTCAGCCTCCTCACGAGGCCACCGATAGCCAACACGGACAAGGATGCCTGCGGCACCTTCCTGTCGCCCACCAATGCCAATAACTGGCGTGGGCCGTACGTATCTCGGCAGCTGCTGGCCACGGGAATTCCGATGGGTGATGGAACCATCATCGATGCGCTCGAAAGGACCTCCAGTACGCCCACGTATCTGCTGATGAACGTGACGAACGTGGATACAGAGATAGCCTTGCTGCTCGAGTCGGAGCTCGACGGGGCCGTGTCCAATCCGTCGACCGGCACGATCCGCTACACGACTCCCGTCGCGGGCCAGGTCACTCTGTCGTACTCGATTCCGATCTCCGGCTGCTGACTCTCCTCAGTCCCCCGCAATTTCGCTGAACAATTGCGCCAGGTCGATCGCCAGCGGTGGATGCTCCGGATCGGGCTGCCATTCCAACCGCTGGGTGACGATCTCCGGTCGGTCATCCCCGGGCCGCCACAGCTCCACCAGCCGCGCGTCGAGATCCACGATCCAGTACTGCGGTACTCCCTGCCGTTGATAGAGCTTCCGTTTCACGGTGCGATCCGCCCTCGCGGTGCTCGGAGACAGAACTTCCACCGCCAGCAGTAGGCGGCCGGCCTCTTGCCAGGAGCGAGGCTTTCTCCCTTCCCGCAGCGGCAGCGCAAGGATGTCCGGCTCCACCACGGTATGCTCGTCGTACTCCACATCCGCGGGAGCGGCCAAGACGTGTGCGACTCGGTGGGCGACCGCGTATGAGCGCAGCTGCAGAAAGAGGCTAGCGACCGCATCCTGATGCGGGAAGGACGGCGAGGGGGTCACGAACAGTTCCCCGTCGATGATCTCGTACCGGTTGCGGTCGTCGGGAAGCGCCCGGAACCGCTCGATGGTCCACCGTTCGGTGTTCGCGATCGCCATGCCCATAGCTTAAAAGCCTCGCTGCCGAGTGGACAAGAGTGCACGCCGGACGCTAGCCGGTACGTCGTTCGACGATGACATCAAAACCTGCCCGGGATCATCCCGGACGTAGCTCATCGCTAATCGAGCCCCTCTCCTTGTACCAGCTCGTACCAGAGCGCCACGGCTCGTGACAGTCCCCGGCGTCCACCGGCCGGCTCTGGATCGCCGATGCGGCAAGACTAGTAAGGGGAGCCGCGCGCCGGCATAGCCCCGCTGCCTCGGCTACAACACCACTCGCGGCTGTGCTGTTGCCCCCGCGCGTGAAGAATTCCGCAGCCGTGGTAGCGAGTCTATAGTCAACGGCGTCACCAGCCGACAGCATCGGCCACATCGAAGCCGGCCCGTACTTGTTGGTTAGGTAATGGCGGAGCAGCTGACCACCGAGCGCCGGATCTCCCGCGTCGGCAACATCTCTCGCGACTCTCGTCAGAATCGCGCGGTCGAGTTCGTACCCGGCATCCATCGCTCGCTCCAACCAGCGAACCGCTTCTCCGTGCTGCTGCAGCGAGGCATGTGCGAGTCCGACATACGCCCGTGTTTGGCCGAACGGGGGGTACAGTGCGTACGCCCGATCGAATTCCGCGAGCGCTTCTCTTGGCCGCTGGACGTTGAGGTACGCCATCCCCAGCGAGAGGCGCGTCGGGACTCTTCGAGGCGCCAGCTCGACGGCGCGCTGCAGACGCCTCAGCGCCGACTCGTACAGGCGCATGTTCCCATAGTAGTAGGCGCCCAGGATGAGGACCCGGGCATGTTGTACGGTAATGCGCTCGTTCAGCGGGTCCCGCACTGCCTGTCGCTCGAACTCCTCGATGGCGAGGATGAACGCGCGGTCGAACAGAGCGGCATTCACGGCACTGCTCTGGATTTCCTCGAAGCGGGGACGGAGCGACGCGAGGTACGCCGCGTACATGACGAAGACGTGCTGCGATGCGGGCGCCGGCGATCCGAACACTGCCCGGTATCCCTCCAATACCTGCGCTTGTGACAGCGATGGATTCCTGACTCGATCCAGATTACGCGCCATCCGCAGGGTCTCGAACCCGTGGACGTACAGCACCGCAGCGAGCGTAATCGCCCCCGCCCCGAGGACGACCGAGCTTTGCCAGCGCTTCTCGTGCGGCGCGCCAAACTCGATCAATGGCTGCGTTGTGGCGCGGGTCGTAACGAACGCGCCGAGCGCGATCCACAGCATCGTCGAATTGAGGTCGAAGAACCAGAAGAACAGATAGAACGCGTACGCGGCGGTGAAGCCGAGCGCTACGGACTCCACTGCGACGGACGGGCCAAGCTCCGGCTTGCCGTCCGCTCGCTGCTCGGCCCGCCGCGCCGCCTCCCGGGCCGACCACCCGAGGGCCAGAAAGACGGCGAGCAGTGACAGGACGCCGAGGATTCCCGCAGTCGCGAAGGCGTCGAGGAAGGCGTTGTGCGCCCGGTCCCAACGGGAGTCGGCGGTGAAGCGGTACATCTCAGGGTGGTAGTAGCTGCTCCATACTATCTGATAGTTCTCCGGCCCAACGCCCAGGAGGGGACGGTTGCGAATTCCCTCAAAGGCCGCGCGCCATTGGATGACGCGGCTGGAGTCAACGCCCGAAGCCAGCTTGGATAGCACCCAGACGCGAGAGGTCACCGGCTGGGTCCAGGAGGCGCGGGCCAGGAGGGGTAAGGCAGCCGCCGCTGCCAGCAGCGCGATGACCATTGGTATTCGCCAGCCACGCAGCCTGCCCGACCAAATCGTGTAGCAAGCGAGCGCGACGCCGGCCCCGATGAGCAACCCGAGCGTCGAGCCTCGGTTGCCCGAAACCACGACGGCCGTGACAAGAACAGTTCCGATGGCGCCGTACACTAAGCGACCCGGCTTTTCCGCAAGCAATGCCAGGATCACGCATAGCGAGAGGCTGGCCAGGAGATACGGCGCGAGCAAACCTGGGTTTCCCACCGTAACGCCTTCTGCAATCCCTCCGATGATGGGTTTGAAGGGGCGAAACCATTGCTGCACAAGTCCATATGTCGCGATAAGGGTCGCGACTCCGAGGTTCAGGCGGAAAAACCGGGTCCAGTGACGGGGTCCGAAGAAGGTGCAAAGGAGCACGTAGTACGCAACGAGGTGGATCCAGAACCAGACCCCACCCATGCGCTCGTGATCCCCGAAGATGCTGCGTATGGGTGACGCACCGAACGCCGCGGCAAGCATGTTGGCGGCGACCCACGCCGCCAGTGCCCAGAGTACGAAGTCGCGGCGGTAGTTGACCGTTATCTGGCGACGGACGACGAGATACAGCAGGATCGCGGTGGCCAGCTGCACCAGCACACGGAAGTAAACGGCGCGGGTCGTGACGTAGGGAAAGAAAAAGCCCGGGATGACGACGGCAGGCACCAGTGCAGTCGCATAAAGCAGTCCGCGGGCGATTGACGCCGGAGTGTCGGCGGTGTTGCTATCGATGGAAGGGAGTTTCACCGCAGCAACATGAGGAGACGGTCACGGACTGTCCAGATCAACAAGGCTACCACGGCATTACCGTGTGATGACATCCCATCGCTTCATCCCGAGGACGAACGGCGAAACTCCAGCATGTGAAAAACGCCGGCTCCAAGCCGGCGTTTTTCACTTCACGTCCGATCCAATCTCTGGTGCAATACTTACGGCGCGTACGGGATCATGTAATAGAAGCCGGTTGCCGTTCCGCTGACGCTGTACCGGAACAACCCGGTCGTGCTGTTCGCCGGGCTGCCGTCGAGCATTACGTCGACGCCATTCGCCTCGGTAACGCTCAAGCCGTTCAGCTGCACCGTCACGAAAGCGCCGGGCCCGCCCGTCGCCGCCACCTCCGCGCATAGCGTCGAAGACGTAATGTCGCAGATCTTGAGGTCGTTCTCATAGAAGCCAGCCGCACCCGCACGCAAAGTCGTGGACCCGCTCAGAGTCGCGCCGGCGGGCAGTGCCTGCGCGAGATAGGGTCCGTTCCACAACGACTGATTGGCGTACTGGAAGCCATCCAGTGCAAAATCGTCAGTTGTCGATGACGGGGTGGAGGAAACGAATTGGGGTTGGTTCACCAGGTCTTCGAGATCCCCGGGATAATCGGGCCGCAAATTTTGACTGAATACCTCGACACCCAGCTTGATGTTGTTCAGATCGCTCGCGATACGCGCCGGGTCCGCCGCGCTCGTCTGCTTCGCCAGAGCCGGAAGCACGACCGCGGCGAGCACGCCGATAACAACGGTCGTCACCAGCACCTCGACGAGGGTGAAACCGAATCTCCGCTTCCTACTCAGACTCCTGAACATTGAACGCTCCCGCTGGTAAATTGAAAGTGTCGCGAAAATGGATCGCACTACGGGGAGATAGTATCCTGGCCTCGTCACTGGCATGTGACACGTTCATGAGGCGCCGTTACTCCCCCTGTAGAGCCACTCGAGCGAAGCGGAAGCATGGGCGCCGCCGCAGGCGGGACAATATACGGCCACCACTAGCTTCTGACAAACAAATGCCCACCACGCCCCGCGTTACACACTGAAGCCGTTGAAACTCAATGATTTAGCTTCGCAAATCCTAAATCCGTTGGCGACCCGGGCGCAGGTCGGCCGCAATTGAGGAGAGCACGGTCGCGTCTACATCGTGCCCGCCTTCGTAGCTAACGAACCGGTAGTGCAGCTTGGCAGCGTCCAGCTCCGCCCGGTGAGCCTTGGTGCGATCCGCATTCGCGATGGGATCCTCACTGCCGACCACGAGCGTAACCCTGGCGCGCGCCAGCCGCTGGCTCAGGGTAGGTTGCAGCACATCGCCGGGAATGGCGCCGCCCCACGCGACGACGTCATCCGGCGGATTCTCGCTCCTTGCTGCCCAACGGCACACGGCGCCCGCCCCCTGGGAGAATCCAAGCGCGACGAACCGGACCAGCGTGCGATCCACCGCTTCAAAGATCTCAGCCGTTACCAGTTCCAGATAAGTCACCTGATCCTCGATTTCGGAGTCCCTCCCCTCGCGGGTCATCCACGAGGCGCCGACCTTCTCATTCATCGCATAAGGCACGGACCCGCCCGACACATAGAATCGGGACAATGCTTCCGGAGCGACTATCAGCCGGCTCCCGTCGTCGACCGCCGAGAATCTGCGAATGAACCTGTCCGCCAGCTGACCGTAGCCGTGACACACCAGCCACACCTGTTCGACCGCTCGGCCTTCGGGCCCCATGCGGGCGTACCGCGCCGTGCGAGGTACGATCAGGGAAACAGTGGTAACGTTCGATTCGTGGTCCATATGAGTAGTATCGCGCGCACCCGTCCCCTACGCCATTTTGGATTCGGCCCCTGAGGAGCATACGTTGACGGACGCCCGGCGGGACGATTCTTACCGCGACCGTTTCAACCAGATCATCGACAGCGTGGATGTCGTGGTCTGGGAATGGGATGCCCGCACCCGGAAGCTCGACTTCGTCAACAGCCGGGTCGAAGCCATGTTCGGGTTTCCAGCAGAACAATGGCAGGAGGGCGTGGAATTCTGGGCGAGCCGAATCCACCCCGGCGACCGCGACCGCGTCATCGCGGATTTCAATCGCGTGGCCCGCGATGGCGGGCGTTACAAAACCGAGTACCGGATCTTCCACGCCGACGGCAGCGAGAAATGCGTGGAAGACACGATCACCGCCGAGACGGACGATCGCGGGGAAGTCGTCTTCGTCCGCGGACTTACGATGGATGTCACGGAGCGCCGCGCCTCGCAGGAGCAGCTCGAGGAAAGTGAAGAGCGGTTCCGCCTCGTCGCGGACGTCGTCCTCGACGCGGTTTTCATCCACGAGAATGGAATAATCATCTACATGAACAACACGGGACTCGCGCTCCTGGGTTACGAGCAGGAGGAGATCGTCGGCAGGAGCGGCGGGATGATCGTGGCTCCGGAAGACCGCGAGAAAGCCGCGCGGCGAATCGCCAGCCCCGGCGAGGAGCCGATGGAGCTGAAGTTCCTGCGGAAGGACGGCTCGACATTCCCGGTAGAGATTCGCGGGTGCAACGGAACCCTGCGCGGACGGACCGTGCGCATCGTGGTAGCGCGCGACCTGTCGATGGTCAATCGAGTGCGGATGACGGAAGCGGAGATCAAGGATCTCACTCAGGCGCTGCACGAGAGCCAACATCAGCTCATTCACTCGCAGAAGCTCGAAGCGATCGGGCGTGTAACGGGCGGCGTCGCGCACGACTTCAACAATCTGCTGACAGTGATCATGTCCTACACGCAGATCCTGCTCACGGACATCGCCGACAGCGACCCGCGCCGCGAGGACGTGCAGGAGATTCAGCGCGCCGCGGAGCGCGCCACGACACTGACGCGACAGCTGCTCGCGTTCAGCCGCAAGCAGCCCGTGCAGCCGCACCGGATCGACATGACCGAGATCGTGCAGGATACGGAGAAAATGGTGCGGCGGCTGCTGGGAGAGCGGATTGAGCTGTCACTCCTGCCGTCGGCCGAACCCCAGTTCGTCCTTGCGGACCCCGGACAGATCGAGCAGATCCTGGTCAATCTCGCCGTCAACGCCGCCGACGCGATGCCCAACGGGGGCGTCATGACGATTTCAACGGGCCACATGGAAGTGACTGACCCGGAGTACGCGAGCCGGCACATGGGTGTGGACGTCCCGACCGGTGTGTATGCCGTGCTGAGCGTGAGCGACACCGGCCACGGTATGACTGAGGAAACCAAGTCGCACATCTTCGAGCCCTTCTACACTACCAAGCCCAAGGGCAAGGGCACGGGGCTCGGGCTGGCAACCGCGTACGGAATCGTCAAGCAGGCGCGCGGTTACATCTGGGTCTACAGCAAGCTCGGCACTGGAACCACCTTCAAGATCTACCTGCCGAGAGCGTAGCAGGTGATCAGTGATCACTGATCAGTGATCACTGATCGAGAAAAACCGTAACGCTAGATCCCGCTTCCCTGATCACTGATCACTGATCACTGCTTTATTGCGACCTGCCGGTGTTAATGACGTTGATCTGCTTGTGTCGCGTCGTCGGGCACCCATGGCTGACCGCGTTCGACTGGCTCGGCTGGCCCTTGCCGTCGTTGAATGTGCCCCCCAACTGGTAGTCGCGCTTCCCCCCGATCATGTCCATGGCGTTCCAGAACTCGGGCGTTCTCATCTGGTAAGCGACGTCCTTCAGCATGCCGACGATCTTGCCGCCGCGGATCTCGTAGAACACCTGCCCGCCAAACTGGGCGTTGTACCGCTGCTGATCGATCGAGAATGAGCCGCGCCCCTTGATCCCGATCCCGCGATCGGTCGCCGCGACCAGGTCGTCCCACGTCAGATCCTGCTCGCCGGGCATGAGCGAAACGTTGGGCATCCGCTGGAACTGCACGTCCGACCACGACTCCGCGAACGAGCATCCGTGCGACCGCGTCGGCTCCCCGTTCCGCTTGTACCACCAGTCCAGCCAGAGTGCCTGCTCGCGCGTGGTCTGGTAGTCGTTGAAGATGCCGTTCTTTACGATCAGAAAGTCGTCCGGCTTGACCCCCTCGTCGTCCCAGCCGCACTGCGCGAGCGATCCTTCCTGTGACCGGTCGCCCTGCACGTTCATGAAATCCGGGCCGTACCTGAACTTGCCGAGAAAATCCGCCGGCGGCGCGATGAAGCTGGTGCCCGCGAAGTTCGCCTCGTAGCCCATCGCCCGGTCCAGTTCCGTGGGATGACCGATGGACTCATGGATGGTGAGCATCAAGTGCGACGGATGCAGCACGAGATCGTAGCGGCCCACCTCGACCGGCTTGGCGCTCAGCTTCTGCACCGCTTCCGACGCCCACATCGGCGCGGTCTCGACGAGCTTGCCGTCGAGGACGTGCTCGTACCCGCGCCCCATGGGCTGGATCTCGGTCGAGTCCCGCGTCTGGAAATCACCGTCCTTCACGGCCGTCACGGTCATGCTCGGCTGCGACCGAATGAACGTCTGCACGATGAAGCTGCCGTCCGTCGTGGCGAGCGTTTTCTCGTCCTTCACGAACTGCATGTTGGAGGTGACGAACCGTCCGCCGGCCTTGAGCGCCTCTTCGTTGGCCGCGAGCAGCAGGCCGACCTTGTCGTCGATCGAAACGGTGAACGGATCGATACGGGCCGGACTGCTCCACTCGACGTCGCCCACCGACGTCGCCGGCGCAAGCTGATGCGGTCGCAACTGCGCGGCCTTGTTGGCCCTCGCCTGCGACACCGCCGCGCGGGAGACCGTGGCCACTTCATCGCGCGTGAGCCGGCTGCTCGCCGCGAAGCCCCACGCTCCATCCACGAGCGCACGAACCCCGAAGCCGAAAGTCTCGCTCGACTGCAGCCCCTGCACCCTCCGCTCGCGCGTCGAGATTCCCTGCGACTGCCTGTTCGATATGCGCACGTCCGCGTACTGCGCGCCCGCGCCCCTGGCCGCATCCAGCGCGACCATCGCCAACTCGCGGAACAGTGGATCCCCGACCCTGGGTTTTCTCGGCTGCCCGACAAGGTTGGCGAATGGATCGCCGATCAGCGTGCCGCCGACCGTGATGGCGGACAGGGTCTTCACAAAGTCTCGACGCGTTGTCATGGAGTGTTGTTCCCCTGAGTGAAACGACCGGGGGCAGGCGGGTCTGGTGTCTCATGCAGGGGCGTCCTAGCGAGCGCAGTTTGCTCGCGTAGCGCCGAAATGAGATACCCGACCCGCCGGCCCCCGGTCGGCCCGCAATGATGCACGACTCTAAGCTCTAAACCGCGTCGCTGAGACTCGTGAAATTGAAGTCGCGTGCCTTGATCGGCGGAACGATCACAGCCCCGCCGCCCTCCCCGCCCTCGCTCGAGTTCACGCGCATCGGCTTGCCCATCGCCTCGATGTTGTTGAGCATGAAGATCGGAGATTCGTTCCAGCGGAAGTTCTTGATCGCCTTCGTGATCCTGCCGTTCTCCACCAGGAACGTTCCGTCGCGCGTCAGTCCGGTGAACAGGATCGTCCTCGGGTCCACACCGCGAATGTACCAGAGGCGCGTGACCAGGATGCCGCGCTCCGTGCTCGCGATCATTTGCTCCACCGACGAGTCGCCGCCACTCATCCGGAGCACATTCGAACCGGCCGTGGGGCTGACTCCCTGCTTCTGCGCCCAGAACCTGTCGTACTGCAGGTTCTTGATGACCCCGTTCTCCACCCACACGATCCGTTGGGTTGGAAGCCCCTCGCCGGTGAAAAGTCCTCCGCGGCCCTCCGGGTCCATGGGATCGGACACGATCGTCACGCGCTCATCCACGACCTTCGTTCCGATCTTGGTCCCCCCGCCGGGCTTGGAGAAGAACGAGCGTCCCTCGTCCGCGCTCCGGGCGTTCAAGGAGCCGACGATCAACTGCACCAGATTCGCCACCGCCGTCGGCTCGAGAATGACCGTGTACCGGCCCGGCTCGACCGCAACGGGATTGCGCGATCTCACCGCCTTGTCGATCGCCCGGGCGCCGAGCGTCGCGGCGTTGAGATCCTTCCACTCTTCGTGCGCGCTGCCCGCCCACCCCGAGCCGGTCCCGTCAGGCGTGCGGACCGTGGTAGACATGGCAGCGGAAGCGCCGCGCGCGTAAGCGAACAACCCCTTGTTGTTGGCGATGGCGAACGATCCGACGTTCGACTGCATGTAGCCGGTGGACACCAATCCGGCCGCCCGCGCCGGCTCGGTCACCGCGCGCACCGCGGCCGCGCGCTGTTCCGGCGTTGGCGTCTCTCTCTGCGCGGGGTCCGGTCGCGCTGCGTATGTCTGGGGGCCGAGCTCGGGCATGAGTTCGGGATCCTCCGGCGCCAGCCTCGCCAGCGCCTCTGAAGTCGCAACAAGCGCCGCCAGCGACGCATCGTCAAGCTTGTTGGTGCTCGCATTCGCGACACGTTTTCCGAATACGCTGCGCACCGTGATCGTGGCATCGTAATTGTCGCCCGACGTCGAGACCTGGTTGTCGGCAAAGCGGGTGTTCGCCCGCGCGCCGCTGCTGACTATAACGCGAGTCTCGTCGGCCTTCGCCGACGCCAGCGCGCGGCGCGCGATAGCTTCGGATTCCTCGCGGGAAAGAAAGCCCGCGGGAGCGTAAAGTGATCTCGGCTTGCTCACGCGGTTCTCCCTGTGTTGATGACGTTGATTTGTTTGTGACGGGTGGGCGGACAGCCATGACTCACCGCGTTCGATTGACTCGGCTGGCCCTTGCCGTCGTTGAAGGCCCCGCCGAGGATGTACGACTTCTTGCCGCCGATCATGTCCATCGCGTTCCAGAACTCCGGCGTCCGCATCTGATACGCCACGTCCTTGAGCATGCCGACGATCTTGCCGCCGCGCACTTCATAGAAAACCTGCCCGCCGAACTGCGCGTTGTAGCGCTGCTGGTCGATCGAGAACGAGCCCTCGCCGACGATCGCGATTCCGCGATCGGTCGCGGCGATGATGTCCTCGTACGAGATGTCCTGCTCGCCCGGCAGCAGCGACACGTTGGGCATGCGCTGGAACTGAACGTCCGACCATGACTGGGAGTACGAGCAGCCGTGCGACCGCGTGGGCTGGTTGTTCTGCTTGTACCACCAGTCGAGCCACATCGCCTGCTCGCGCGTGGTCTGGTAGTCGTTGAAGATCCCGTTCTTGACGATCATGAAATCGTCCGGCTTGACGCCTTCGTCATCCCAGCCAACCTGCGCGAGCGACCCTTCCTGCGACCGATCGCCCTGCACGTTCATGAACTCCGGGCCGTACTTGAACTTGCCGAGGAAATCCGCCGGCGGCGCGATGAAGCTCGTGCCGGCGTAGTTCGCCTCGTATCCCATCGCCCGATCGAGCTCGGTCGGATGCCCGATGGATTCGTGGATTGTGAGCCAGAGGTGCGTGGGATGGAGAATGAGATCGTACCGACCGACTTCGACCGGCTTGGCGCTCAGCTTCTGCACCGCTTCTTCCGCCCAGCGCGGCGCGTTCTCGACAAGCTTGCCGTCGAGCACGTGCTCCCAGCCCTTTCCGGCGGGCTGAATGTCGGTGGACTGTCTCGTCTGAAAATCTCCCCGTGCCTGATCGACCGCAGTAACGGTCATGCTCGGCTGCGAGCGGATGATCGTCTGGACGATGAAGCTTCCGTCCGTGGTGGCGAGCGTCTTCTCTTCCTTCATGAAGAACATGGAGGAGTTGACGAAGCGCGCACTCGGAACGCGCAGGGCGGCCGCGTTGGCCGTCAGCAGCAACTGCGCCTTCTCTTCGATCGGGATGGTAAACGGATCGATGCGCGCCGGGCTCTTCCACTCCACATCCCCCACCGATGTCACTGGCGCCAGCACATGAGGCTTGACCTGCGCGACACGGTTGGCGCGGGCCTGCGCTACTGCCTGGCGCGCCACGGTCGCGACGTCGTCGCGGGTGAGGCGGCTGCTCGCCGCGAAGCCCCAGGCGCCATTGACCAGAGCACGAACGCCGAACCCAAACGTCTCGCTTGACTGCATTCCCTGCACGCGCGCCTCGCGAGTGAAGATTCCCTGATCGTTGCGGCTCGAGATGCGAACGTCGGCATACTCGGCGCCGGCGGAGCGCGCCGCGTCCAGGCCGACCATCGCCAGCTCGCGAAAGAGCGGATCTCCTACGCTGGGTGCTGCAGCCTTGGCGATTCCGCCGAACAGCGTTTCCGGATTGAATCCCTTGCCTATCGCGCCGTTGGCGACGGCGACAGCGGACATCGCCTTGAGAAAGTCTCTGCGTTTTTGAGTCACGTGCTGTGTTCTCCGGAGGAAGACGCCATTTGCTGCTCCATCAAAGCAAAATCAGAGGTAGCTCAGCCACCAGTCCCTGCGGCGCGCTTTGACGCCCGCGAACCAGCGACAGAGTGGATAAAGAAGTAAAGTGCCCGCGATCCACGCCGCATATGTGACACCAAGACCGAACCCAAAGTTCGCTGGCGGCGGACCGAAGGTCGGGCCGAGCGTGACCGGCCTGTCCAGGGCGATATGCAGCCCGATCCCGATGAAGTGGGCCGTATACCACTGAAGGATATAGAAGAACATCGGAACCCGGCCGAAGGTGATCAGGGCGCGGCCGAAGGCGTTCCGAATGGGGCGCTCGAACCACCACAGAGCGATCATGGCCGGTCCAAGCGTCATCAGCAGAAACAACAGCGAAGGCGGATACTTGGTGACGTTCAGGAATGACAGCGCCGTGAACAGGCCGGACTTCTGAACGGACCATCTCGAAGGATCACCATAGAAGTTCAACGCGCGAACCGCGATGAACGCTGCGGTTACGGCGAGCCCGACCCGAAGCAGGATCCGGCGCCGCCTCACCGGCTCCAGTTGATACATCGCGCCGAAGGCGTAGCCCGCGGCCATTACCCCGATCCACGGTATCAGCGGATACAGGACGAAGATCACGGGCGAGGGAAAGTCCCCCACCGGGAACGCGCCGGACTCGTGCAGCACCATGAACAGCTTGGCGGCCGCGCTCGGCACTGGCGACCCCGGCCCCTGCCACTGCTGAACGTCTACCGCGTCCAGCAAGTTATGCAGCACCATCATCAAGACACCGAAGGCGCCAACGACTTTCAGTGGCAGGTGGATAAGCGCAGCGAGAGCGATCATTGACCAGCCGAGCGCCCAAATGACCTGCACTGCGCCGAGGAAGGTGTAGTCCAGATTCAGGAGAACGGCGAAGCGGATCACCGTGAACTCGAGCAGGATCAGCCACAGGCCGCGCGTCCATAAGAAGCGCGATAGCTCCGCCTTCGTCTTTCCGCGCGACAGCTGGAAGTAGGCGCCGGTGCCGGCGAGGAAGACAAAGATGGGCGCGCAGAAATGCGTGATCCATCGGGTGAGGAAAAGCGCCGGGCTGGTGCGCGCCAGGTCAGTCGGATCGAACTGGAAGACCGCCCAATGCGTGAAGTCGCGCGTGTGGTCGAGCAACATGATGACCATCACGATGCCGCGGAGCAGGTCCACGGAGTCGATGCGGGCCCTGGGCTCCACCGCACGCATGTACGGCTCCCCTTCGATCTTTCCCGTGGTGGGGTCTACAGTAGACGTCGGCACAGTGGCGGAAATGATACCTCTTGACGCCCTGTGCGGATATGACGGCGGAGCGCTCTGACGGCGGAACGCGCCTTTCCCCCAAACCGCCGGCGATTTCATACCTTTCCGGGTAGCTCTCTCGCCCGACTACCCATGATGCCGAAAATGATTCCTCTCCTTCGCTCGCTCATCGCCGGTTTTTCACTTCTAGCGCTAGCGTGGGCGCCGCTGCCCGCTCAGCGAACTACCCCAGCGCCCGCCCCCGTCGGAGTGCGGCCCATCGACTGGCCCGCCCTGGCCGAAGAGACAACGCGGATCATGGCCGGGTACCTCAAAATTGACACGAGCAACTTGCCCGGCAACGAGCTCGCGGGCGCGCTCTACCTGAAGGACGTCCTCGAGCGCGAAGGGATCGAAGCGCAGATTCTGGACACCGCAGCGCTCGGCACCGGCCGTGCCAACATCTACGCGCGGATCAAGGGGAACGGGTCGAAGAAAGCGATCGCGCTGGTCCATCACATAGATGTAGTGCCGGCAACCCCGTCGTTCTGGACCGTGCCGCCGTTTTCTGGGGAGATTCGTGACGGATTTCTCTGGGGGCGTGGCGCGCTGGACATGAAGGGCCATGGGATCGTCCAGCTCATGGCGATGATCGCGCTGAAGCGCAGCGGCGTGCCGCTCAACCGGGACATCGTCTTCATCGGCAATGCGGACGAGGAGCTTGGGTCAACTGGCGCCGTGGTATTCGTCCGTGATCATCCCGAGCTGATCCGCGACGTTGAGTATCTGCTGACCGAGAAAACTCTGAACGACGTTCGCGACGGCAAGTTGGTGCACTTCAGCATCGGCGTCGCCGAGAAGCGCACCTTCTGGCAGAGGCTGACGGTTCAAGGTGTACCGTCCCACGGCTCGATGCCCACCAAACAGAACCCCGTACCGCGGCTCGTCGCAGCGGTGCACCGTCTCGCCACCTTTGAAACGCCGCTCGAAGTCACGCCGGGCGTCGAGCGATACTTCCGCGACATCGCGCGAACGTACGACGAGCCTCAGCGGAGTTGGCTTTCGGACGTGCGCCGGGCGTTGGACGATTCCACAGCGCGCGCGTGGATACTCGACAATTCGACTTGGAACGCGTACCTCCGCGTCACCATCGCACCGACTGTCCTGGCCGGCTCGAACAAGACGAACGTGATTCCGCCTGAGGCGAGCGCCGAGGTGGATGTGCGGATACTGCCGCATCACAATCGCGATTCCGTCCTTGCGATGCTCAAGCGGGTAGTCAACGATACGGCGGTTCATTTCACTACTCTAATCGAGCCCAAGGCACCTCTGGAGAGCCCGCTCGAAAGCCCGGTAGTGCGCGCGATCGAGCGCGCCGCGCTGGAGCGGAGGCCCGACCTGTTCGTGACGACGCCTTTGCTCAACGGCGCGACGGACAGGCCGACCTACCAGGCGGCCGGAATCCTGACCTACGCGGTGGACCCGTTTCTCGTGGACGTGGCCGAAGACCGGATGGGAGTACACGGTAATAACGAACGGATCTCGCTCGAGAACATCGGGTTCGGGGTGAAGTACCTGTACGACATCCTCCGATACGTCCAGTAGTGGGCGTCCGCGCATGACCGAACCTTCTCCGGATCTGCGCGCCAGGTTGGAGGGCGCCCTCGGCTCGACGTACGAGATCGAGAGGGAGCTGGGCGGCGGGGGAATGTCGCGGGTGTTCCTCGCGCGGGAGACGGCGCTCGGCAGGAAGGTCGTGCTCAAAGTCTTGCCGCCAGAGCTCGCTGCGTCGGTCAACGCGGACAGGTTCAAGCGCGAAATCCAGATGGCCGCTCAGTTACAGCATTCCTGTATCGTGCCCGTGCTGGCCGCCGGGACCGCAGACGGCCTGCCGTACTACGCGATGCCCTTCGTGGAAGGTGAATCGCTTCGCGCGCGGTTGGATCGTGAAGGCGAGTTGCCGCTGGCAGAGGTCATACGCTACATGCGCGACATGCTCGAAGCGCTATCGCACGCGCACGAGCAGGGGCTCGTTCACCGCGACATCAAGCCGGAGAACGTGCTACTCTCCAAACACCACGCGGTAATAGCCGATTTCGGAGTAGCGAAAGCGTTATCCGCTTCTACCAGTTCGGGGTCTAGCGGACTCACCTCGCTCGGCGTGGCGCTCGGCACACCGGCATACATGGCGCCTGAACAGGCCGCAGCCGATCCCGCCGTAGACAGTCGCGCGGACCTGTACGCCGTAGGCGCCGTCGCGTACGAGATGTTGACCGGACAAAAAATGTTTTCGGCGCGTTCTCCGGCAGCGATGCTTGCCGCGCAAGCGACGGAGAGTCCCGAGCCGGTCGACAAACGGCGCCCGAGCGTTCCACCGGTTCTGGCCGCGCTGGTGATGCGTCTGCTGGAGAAGCGGCCGGCTGACCGTCCCCGGAGCGCGGACGAGGCGCTGCACGAATTGGAGAGCATGAGTACACCGACGGGCGGCCTGGCGCCGACCACCGTGCTTCCATCCGTGCGCTCGACGCGGGCCAGGCTCACGCGCCGCGCTCTCGTGTACGGATTCATCGCCCTCAGCGCCGCCGGGTTGGTCGCCGCGTGGTTCACGAGTCGTAACGGTGATGCGCCGGCCACAAACGACGAAGCGCTGAAGTCCATAGCTGTATTGCCGTTCGCGAACATCGGCGGCTCAGCCGACAATGAGTACCTGAGCGACGGCCTGAGCGAGGAGCTGATAGGAGCCTTATCCAAAGTCGAGGGATTACAGGTGGCGGCAAGGAGCTCGTCCTTCTCGTTCAAGGGAAAGAACGAGGACGTCCGTTCGGTCGGCACCAAGCTCGGCGTCACTGCGGTGCTCGGGGGCAGCGTGCGCCGCGCGGGAAATCGGCTGCGCGTGTCGGCGCAGCTCACGAACGTATCTACCGGCTACAACCTCTGGTCGGACACGTACGACCGGGAGATGACGGACGTGTTCGGGCTACAGGAGGACATTTCGCGCGCCATCGTGGACGCGCTCGAGATTCGGCTGGCGTCCTCGGCGAGCGGCACGCCGATCGTCAAACGCGGAACCGCTGATCCAGAAGCGTACGAGCTGTATCTGAGGGGCAGATATCTCCTAACTCAACGAGGCGCTTCGCTCGTTCCCGCGCGCGAGCATTTCGAGCGGGCGATCGCCCGGGATGGCAAGTTCGCCGCGGCCTACGCGGGCCTCGCCGAGACGATTTACGTCGCATCGACATGGGGGTACGGAGCTGCCTTCGAAGCCGTTACCAAGGCGGAATCCAACGCGCGACGCGCGTTGGAGCTCGACCCTGCTTCGACTGACGCCTATATCGTGCTCGGGACCGTGCGATGCGTGCGGGGTAAGTTTGCGGAGGCCGAATCCCTCTTTAACCAAGCCATCTCGATCGATCCGCGATCCGGCCGGTTGCATTACTTCCATGCGTTCTGTCTCAATCGGCAGGGACGACCGGCACCGTCACTGGCAGCGGCGCGTAAAGCGACCGAGCTCGAACCGCTCAATCCTCAACTGTTCGTCGGGCTCGTTCGCGCTTACACGATGGGGAACCGCCCGCGCGAGGCTCTGGCAGCACGTCGTCCGGCGCTCGAGCTCGCCCCGAATCTTCTGTCTCTTCATAGCAACGCCGTTTTTGCATACGTGCTACTCCGAGACGCGGCAGCGATCGACTCCGTCGCGGAAATGAGCCGCGTTTCCGCTGTCGCAGACTCGAAGGTCCAGGCGGATCTTTTCCGGGCCATTGCTGCGGCGGTGCGCGGGGATAGAGCCCGGGCGCTTGAGCACGCGCAGCCGTACATTCGCAACCCGCCTCCGGGACGGGAAATGCCGCTCGCCGGAATGTTCAGCATCCTCCGGGACGAAAACGAAACGCTTCGTTTGATCGACCTGGCCTACTCCCGGCTTGCGGATCAGGGCGCGGAAGTGAATTACCCTACATACAACTGGATTCGATCCAGTCCAAAGTTTCAAGCCATCGCCAGCAAGTACGGGATCCCGCTTCGGATCGAGCCGCTGGACTAAGCACTGCGCGCGAGATCAGCTCAATCGCAGCTCGCCCTCGCTCACGATTACCGCATTACCGCCCACGCGAACGGTGTAGACGATCCCGTCCCGCACATCGCTCTCGAGCTCGAGAATGCTGGGGCGGCCCATGTCGAATCCCTGCTCGACTCGCCAACTATGGCGTCCGTCGGCAAGCCGCTCGCTCGCCGCCAGGTAGCCGGCAAACGCGGCGACAGCGCTGCCGGTCGCAGGATCCTCGGGGACGCCGAGTAGGGGCGCGAACATGCGCGCGTGAAAGTTAGAGCCCGGCTGCTCGACGTCGCGGGTGAAGAGAAACAGGTCGGGCGCCCAGAAATCTGCGAGCGCAGCTCTCCATGCGCCCATGTCGAGGCCAGCCGACGCAAGTGCGGCGCGATCCCGAAGCGGCACGAATAGATAGGGTACGCCGCACGAAAAGGCGGCCGGCTGCATGGCCGCGTCCAGGTCGGCAGGCTCGAGCGAAATGGCGGCTGCCAGCTCCACGGAGCCGGGCGGTGGCGGTCCGCCTTCCGGGAGCTTCGCCACCGTCAGCTGTGCCCAAGTCGGAACGCTACCGGAGAATCCAACCTCCACGGGCACGGCACCGACTCCTTCTTCGAGAACGACCTGCGCTTTTCCGCCTCGTCTTTTTACTCGACGCAACGAGGCGAGCAATACCGCCGTACCGATCGTCGGATGCCCGGCGAAGGGCAGCTCCGTCGCTGGCGTAAAGATGCGCACGAGTGCCGTATTAGCCGGATCGACCGGCGGATACACGAACACCGTCTCCGAAAGATTGAACTCCCGGGCAATCGCCTGAAGCTGATTCTCGGGCATCCCCTGTGCGTCAGGAAATACCGCGAGCTGGTTACCAGCAAATGGAACGTCCGTGAAGACGTCCAGCGTGAAAAATCGATGCTTTACCATCGATCAGCCTGCACGCAGCGCGTGGGCTCTCACCGGCTGCGCGCGATCCACGCGCGAACGTTGGTCTCCAGCAGCTCCAACGGGATCGCCCCGTGCGCCAGCACTTCATCATGGAAGGCGCGAACGTCGAACTTCGGGCCAAGCTCTCGCTCGGCCTCGGCGCGCAATTGCTTGATCTTCAGCTCGCCCAGCTTGTACGCGAGCGCCTGGCCGGGCCACGCGATGTAGCGGTCCACTTCGACAGTGATGTCGTGCTCGGTCTTCGCCGAGTTCTCGCGGAAGAAGTCGATGGCCTGCTGCCGGGTCCAACCCATGGAATGGATTCCCGTGTCCAGCACCAGCCGGATCGCGCGCCACATCTCGTACGTCAGCTGACCGAACTTCGAGTAGGGATCCTTATAGAAGCCCAGGTCGGGGCCGAGACTCTCCGCGTACAGCGCCCACCCTTCAACGAACGCGGTGGGTCCGATATGACGCCGAAACTCTGGAACGTTCTCCATCTCCTGCGCGAGCGCGATCTGGAAGTGATGCCCCGGCACGGCCTCGTGCAGCGAAAGGGCTTCCATCTCCCATTTCGGTCTCGAGGTCAGGTCATAGGTGTTCACGTAGTACCACCCGGGGCGCCCGGCGGCGGGGGATCCCTGGGAGTAGTAGGCAGTCGTCTGCGAGGGAGCCATGAACGACGGAATCGTCGTGACTCCGTACGGCAACCGCGGCAGCTTTCCGAACAGCTTCACGAGCTCGGGGTCGATCCGCTTGGAGATGTCGCGGTACTCGCGGACGAGGCTGGCGGAATCCGTATGGTAGAAGCGCGTGTCCGTCCGAAGGAAGCGGACGAACTCCGCGAACGTCCCCGTGAACCCTGTAGAGCGGATCACCGAGTCCATGACGCCGCGGATGCGGCGTACCTCGGAGTGGCCAAGGGCGTGAATCTCGGCGGGTGACATCCGGGTAGTCGTCTGCTCGCGGACATTGAACGCGTACCAGGCAGCGCCATCGGGCACCGAGCTCCAGCCGAGCGCCTCGCGGGAGCGGGGTACGTACTGCGACTGCAGATAGTCGTGCAGCCGCTGGAAAGCCGGACGTAGTGAAGTCCGGTACGTCTCGACGGCCGCCTGGCGGAGCCGCTGCTGCTCGGCGGCGGGGATGGACGAGTGGAAGGTCACGAATGGCTGCAGCAGCGGGCTGGCAAGCGGGTCCTCCACGATTTGCTGCTTCACCTGCCCCGGAATGTCGCGCATGGTGATGCGCGCGGGCGTGACTCCGAGCTGCTGACCCCGCTGGAGCAGCGCGATCGTCTGATCGATGAGGGCGGGCGAAGCGACGAGGCGCGCGAGCATGTCCTCGTAATGCTCCACCTTCGACGCGGGCATGCGCACCATCATCTGCGAGATGTCCTGATGCACGCCGCCCAGCTGTGTTATCTGCAGCACCTCTCCCGGAAACCTGGCTCCCTCGAGAGATGCTTCCATGTCCCTGCGGAAGAGATCATAGCTCACCTGATCGCTGGCACCCAGCGCCCCCCGGTCGATCGACCGCAACACGCGCAACGGCACCTCGGGAGCAGTTTTCCTGCGCGCGACAGCCGCAGCGGACATGTCCGTCCACCGATCGTTCTGGCCCGGAAAGCCCGCGTACGTCGCGAACTCCGGGTACTCGATCATCGTGTGCCGCCAGTTCACGTCGAACAGTTCGCGCAGTCGCGCGCTATCGGGCTTGGCTCCGCGCGATCCCTCGATAGCGGCATACTCGGCCGCGAACCGGGCCGTCCGCGTGGGCTCCTGCGCAAAGACCGGAACAGACAGGATCGAAAGAACGAGGCAAAAAGAGAACGTGCGCATCATCGTTGGAATTCCGAGTTGGAGTTACAGACCGGTGTTGCTCGAAACGCGTCCCAGGCCGTCCAGAGGCGACGGCGCCTCCGGCGTGAAATCCTCGCCGGGGTTGATGAAGCGATCGCGCTCGATTCCGTACTGCTTGTCGTACAGCTGCCGATATCGTCCGTCGAGCTTGACGAGCTCGGCGTGCGTGCCCCGCTCGACGAGCTGGCCGGCATCGAGCACAAGAATCTGGTCGGCACTTTCGATGGTAGATAGACGGTGAGCGATGACGAACGTGGTGCGCCCGCGGCGGAGCGACCGGAGGCCGTCGCGAATCAACGCTTCGCTCTCGCTGTCCAGGCTCGACGTCGCCTCGTCGAGGATGAGTATCCGCGGATTGGCGACTATGGCGCGAGCTATCGCTACGCGCTGCCTCTGACCCCCCGACAGCCTTACTCCGCGCTCGCCGACGATCGTCTCGTACTTGAGCTCGAATTCCTCGACGAACTCGTCGCAGTGCGCGATCCGCCCTGCGGCGCGAATCTCGTCATCCGTTGCATCGGGCTTGGAGAACGCGATGTTCTCCCTGATCGTTCCGTCAAAAAGGAAATTGTCCTGCAGGACCACGCCGAGGTGCGCCCGATAATCCAGCAGACGCACGCCGGCGAGGTCGCGTCCGTCCACCAGAACGCGACCGCGGTCGGGGCGATTGAACGCCATTACGAGATTGATCAGCGTGCTCTTGCCGGATCCGCTGGGCCCGACGAGCGCGGTGGTGTAGCCGGCTGGCGTTACGAACGAAATGTCCTTGAGCACCGGGCGTCCCGGCACGTACCCGAAGAACACGTTCTCGAACGCGACCTCCCCGCTCAGCTCCGGCAGCTGGGTGCGCGAAGAGTCCTCCGCCTGCTCGCTCGCCATCTGTCGCAGCTCGCGAATTCGGTCCAGCCCGGCGAAAGCTTCGGTGATCTGGGTGCCGATGGATGCGATCTGAATGAGCGGCGCAGCCACCAGCCCGACGAAGAAGATGTACATCACGAAGTCGCCGAGCGTCATCGTTCCGCCAAGGATCGCGCGTCCGCCCACGACGATCATCAACACGCCGATCGCGCCGACGATCACGGTCGCGCCGGCGCCAACCGCGGACGTGCCGGTGATCGTGCGAGCGATGTTTCTGAACAGTTTCTCCACCGCTTCGGAGAAAATTCTTTCTTCACGCTCCTCGGCGACGTACACCTTGACGATCCGGATTCCCCCGAGTGACTCGGCGAGGCGGCCCGTGGCATCCGCGTTGAGCTCACCGCGCTCGCGAAAGAGCGGTCGGATCCGGCCGAACGCCACGGCCATCATGCCGCCGAACGCGCCCAGGATGATCAGCATCGCGAGCGTCAGCTTCCAGTTGAGACTGAACAGCACGACCAACCCGACAATCGCCGTCACGAGGCCACCCGTCAACTGGACCAGGCCGGTCCCGACAAGGTTTCGAATGCCCTCGGCGTCGCTCATCACGCGGGAAATCAAGATCCCGGTCTTCGTCGAGTCGAAGAACGACACGGGAAGCCGCAACACGTGGGCGTGGACCGTACGGCGCATGTCGGTGATGGCGCGCTGCGCGGTGACGCTGACCACCTGCGAGAGCGCGAAGCCTGTCACTGCCTGTATGAGCGTGGCCACGCCCGCGGCCAGCGCAATCGGCATGAGCAGCTCGACGTTGCGGTTGCCGATAACGTCGTCGATCAGGTACTTGGAGCTTGCCGGCAGGACTAGCCCGGCGAACCTGTTGACGAGCATGAGAGCCAAACCAATGGCCAGCGGCCGGCGGTGGCTCCAGATTAGCTCGCGCGCTTCGCTCCACGCCCGCGAATAATCGATCGGCTTTTTTTCCGGCTTGGCGGGACGGGGCTGTGTGGCCACTTGGCGGATGAAAGGGATTCGGTCGGCGCGGGAGGCGCGTACAGAAGCTACGCGGATGCGACAGCCGCCGAAACCGACTTCGCGTAGCGGACGTACGTTGGTCCATACCTTCAGTGAGCTAGTTTTCGAGCGGGAACGCCGAGCGCGGCGAGCTTTCTTCAACACTCCGGACAGCCCTACTACATGCTTCGCACCGCAGTTTTTGCTTTGTTCGCCGCCGTCCCGTCATGGGCGCAGCAAACTTCGCCTCCGGCACCGGCCGCCAATGAACGGCCGCGCCCCGTTGCCCATGCCACGCACTTGGAGGGGGAGATCCGCATCGACGGCAAGCTCGACGACGCTGCGTGGGCGTCGGCACCAGCGTATCAGGAGTTCACACAGCTCGATCCCGATGAGGGTCAAGCGAGCTCGGAAAAAACCGAGCTGCGTGTCCTGTATGACGGAACCGCTCTATACATCGGGCTGCGCATGTACGATTCCGAGCCTGCCGGAATCCGTTCGAGGCTCGCTCGCAGGGACGAGCCTATTTTCGGTGCGGATCTCGTGGAAGTGTACCTCGACACCTACCTCGACCGGCTGACCGGGTTCGTTTTTCGGATTACCCCTGCCGGCGCCATTCGCGACGCCGCTTGGCTGGCCCCGGGGAGCGGCGGCTTCGGGCAGGACAACTCTTGGGATGCTGTCTGGGAATCAGGAGCGACGATCGATTCCGCCGGTTGGTCCGCCGAGATGCGAATCCCGTTCTCGCAACTCCGGTACAGCAACGGCGCGGCCGATACCACCTGGGGAATTCAGGTTCGCCGCGATATTGCTCGCAAAGGCGAGACAATGTTGTTCGCGTTCACGCCGAAGCGGCTCCCCGGCGGCGCACAGGCGTGGGGAAACCTCACAGGCCTTCGCGGGTTGCCGAAAACTCGAAATCTGGAGCTCATGCCGTACATGACGGCGCGCGCCGAGTATCTCGATGTAGCGCAGGGGAATCCCTTTCGGGGAGGGAGCGAGTATCGCACCAAGGTTGGCGGAGATCTCAAGTATTCCCTCACGACCAGCATGCGGTTGAGCGCGACGGTAAATCCCGACTTTGGCCAGGTTGAAGTCGATCCCGCTCGTGTCAACCTCTCGGCGAACGAGCTGTTTTTTCCCGAGCGTAGGCCCTTTTTCATCGAAGGGGCGGACATTTTCCACTACGGGCGTATCCGGTCGTTTAATTCGTTTGCCTTTCCGACGTTTTTTCATTCGCGGCGCATCGGCCGCGCGCCTCAACGTGCTGTTAGCGGACAGCGTTTCGTTGATTCCCCGGACGAAGCCACGATAGCCGGGGCCGCCAAAATTACCGGCAAGACGTCCAGGGGGCTGTCGCTGGGAGTCCTGGACGCTGTGACGTTGCGCGAAACCGCAAGGATTGAAAGCAGCACCGGTCAGCGAAACAACGAGCCCGTCGAGCCGATGACGAATTATTTCGCGGGGCGGGTACGGCAGGATTACAACCAGGGCAATAGCACGATCGGTGCGTTGCTGACCGCCGCGAACCGCGATCTCACGGACGCACCGCTTGCCGCGCTGCTGCGCCGCGACGCGTATTTCGCCGGACTGGATTTCAATCAAAGCTGGAAGCAACGCGAGTGGACTCTGGACGGTTCTGTCTCACGAAGCGCCGTGTACGGCACGCCGGACGCGCTGGCGCTGACACAACGCTCGTCCGTGCACTACTTCCAGCGACCTGATCTCGAGTCAGCCCGCTTTGATCCCACCCGGCGATCGCTTCAGGGCAATGCGTGGCAGCTGTCTGCGGCTAAGAATTCAGGGAAGCACTGGCTAGGGAGTGCCACGTATCAAAGCGTGAGCCCCGGCTTCGAAATCAACGATGTCGGCTTTCATTCTCTGACTGCGTACCGCGCGCTATCAGGGGTTTTTGTTTACAAGGACGACCAGCCGGGAAAATTCTTCAGGCATTATTTGGTGGGCAATTTCTCCGGGTACAACAGCAATTCTGACGGAGATAAGATCAGCCAGTACTACGGCTTCGCAGCGGAAGGCCGCCTGACCAATTTTTGGTTTATTAGATCACGAGCCATCGTCAGCGCCCAGAAGTACGACGATCGCCTGACCCGGGGCGGGCCGATCATGGTTCAGCCTGCGGCGCGGTCAATGGAGCTTCAGGTTCGTAGCGATGATCGTCGCGTCTATTTATTCAACGCGGAGTACGAGTACTACGGCGACAGGGCGAACAGCAGGGAAGACGAATTCTCGCTGGAGTTCGCCGTGCGACCCAGCTCCGCGTTGCGCCTCAGTTTTTCCCCGCGGTACGAGAAGGCGAGCCTGGCGACGCAATATGTCAGTCAGGCCTCTGACGCATCAGCGACCGAGACATACGGACGTCGCTACGTGTTTGGCAGCCTGCGGTACAACGAGCTTTCCCTCGTCACGCGCGTCGACTGGACGTTTACTCCGGCACTGTCGCTGCAGCTGTTCGCGCAGCCGCTCGTGGCGACCGGCGCCTACTCGGACTTCCGCAGCCTTCGTCGCCCGAGAACGCAGGAGTTCGACCGGTTCTCCCAGGCCGACGGTTCACTCACCCGCGCCGATGGGAGCTATACTGCTCGCCCCGCACCGGGAAGCTCGATTTCGTTTCGGGACCCCGATTTTCACGCACGTTCACTGCTTGGGAACGCGGTCGTGCGGTGGGAATATCGGCCTGGATCCGCGCTCTTTTTCGTGTGGCAGCAGCGGAGAGCGGGAGAGGGACCGGCCGGCGATTTCGAGATCGGGCGCGACGTGTCCGGGCTGTTTCGCACTTCACCGGAGAACGTGTTCGCCATTAAGGCGACTTACTGGATCGGACGGTAGGCTACGCTAGTGATCAGTGATCAGTGATTAGTGAGAAGCGACTAGTTCACTTCTGCATCGAACGCTCCCGTAACCACGCTGCCATTCCGCTTCACCTGCACCCAGATCCGGTAGTTGCCCGCGCTGGGAAAGGCGTAGGGAAAGGACACGAAATTTCCCATGGTCATTCCCGCGTGCGCGGCAGACGCGGCGGAATCCGTCGCGGTCACGCGGCGAGACAGTGTGCCCGCCACGGTGTCTGAAGCACTACGCAGATCAAAGCTGCGCTTCGCCGCCATCGGGACGGTGCCCGATGGATGCAAATGGATGAATACAGATCGATCATCACGCATCACGACTGCGTGCGCAGCCATCCCCATGTAGGGCTCCAGCGCGACCGGACTTCCCGTGAGATCGGTCACGGTAAACCGCAGGCGCGCCGGAGCGCCGGCAACGAGCTGCGCGCTGCCGCGATCCCATCTGATCATCGTCTCCCGGTCGGACGACGCAGCGCTCGTAACAGGCACCACGCTCACATGCCACGAATCATCGCCGCGCGAGCCCGAGCTCGGCTCGGCCGTCCGAGCCGGGAGCGGGAGCGGCGAGGTCAGAGTTTGAGCGAAGCCGCTCTCGTGAACCACGTCGCCATAGACGTGATACGCTCCACCCGGTAGCGGCGGCCGCCATGCGCTGAAACGCACGGTGTCCGACGTGGACGGGTGCAGGTGCGCGAATGCACGCAGATCGTCGCTGATTACGAACATGTGCATCAGCTTGCCGTGGTCCGGTATCATCGGCGTGTACCCGGACCGTCGCGATCCCGGCCCATGCGCTTCGTTTCTGCTGGCGACCCATCCGCTGTCGGTTATTCGCAGGTCGATCGCGTTCGGCGCAGCGGAGTCGTCGACGCTCGCGACCGCCGTCATCGGCCGGAAGATCGAGCGGCGATAAGAAGCATCTTCCGCTTTCCACCATAGCCTCCCGCCCACAATCGCCGACGCAAGCACGACTGAGGCGATTGCCATGGCGAGCCTGCCGCGCTTGCGACGCGCGGCATCGACCGTGGCGCCCGGCGCGAGCGACGCCTCGCTGGCCGCAGCGCCGGCGATGCTGACGATGCCGGCAAAAAGAACCAGCCCGACCAGAGCCAGAGCCACGGCGAAAGGGCCGTCGAGAGCGAGCCGCCGATAGGCGACGAACGCTGCCGGGACGACAACGCTCCCGGATCCCTTCGCGCCCGCGACGTTGATCTTCACGCTGTTCGATCCGCCGGACATCACCCACAGCGAGACCGTGTGGAGCTCAGGGTCTCCCTGCACGGGACCAGCGGCCTCGGGGGGAGGCGGCGTGCCCGCGGCGTCGAATTTGTTTACGCTGGCCGAGACCGCGACGGGCGGAGTTTCCTGCGCCGATTCGTAGACTCGAACCGAAATGTCGGTGACAGCGGGGATCACGCCGGGAGACCTGACGTGCACGAGCACGCGGTACGGTCCCGCACTTCCCTCGAACCAGGTGTCGGGACTACCGATGTGGGCAGCCCCGACCACGATGAATCCGACGGCCATGAGCGCGCGCAACGCAACGCGCCTCATCGCTGTACCCG
Organism: Gemmatimonadaceae bacterium; assembly: GCA_013817305.1. Taxonomy (GTDB): domain Bacteria; phylum Gemmatimonadota; class Gemmatimonadetes; order Gemmatimonadales; family Gemmatimonadaceae; genus JACDCY01. The sequence continues at coordinate 43,546 of JACDCY010000009.1, forward strand.
CGCCATGACTTTTCCGGCCCAGAGACCCAGCCTGCTGGAAATCGTCGCCGCCAGAAAGGTCCACAGCAGCGCGAGCGTGAAGGCAGCGGCGGGCACGGTGTTCCAGTACTCGTAGCGCCACGGTCCGAGCCGCTCCGTGTAATCCCATTGATCGGCGGCAAAGAACCAGTTGCGCGCGGCGGGCGACATCAGGAAGCTCGACCAGTACCAGTGCACCGCGAGCATCGCGAGGACGAAGCCGACTCCGATCAGCGGAGCCAGCAGCCAATCATTGACGCGCCTGGCTCGCGGAAGCGCGAGATCGAGCAGAATCGCCGGAATGATCAGCAGCAGCGGGAATGGAGCCGGCACCATGTGCGTCACCGCGTTGTAGATAGGCGCCAGAAGGGGCGTTGCAGGGACTAGCTGCAGCACCCAGATGATCACGAGCTGAATCGCCGTGTATATCGCGGCCACGGTCGTTGCCGGGAATCGCAGCCGGCTCGCGCGAGCCGCGCTCAGCAGCGCAATCGGGATGACGATGGCGACCATGCGATAGAACATCGGAGACCGCATGTCGTTCGCGATGCCCGCGTCTTCCATTATCACCGTGGCCATCATCGTAAGCAGGATGCCGGCGCTCGCCGCGTAGATGGACCTGAGGCGCCGGTCGTGGCCTACGCGGTTCTGTGCCGCGACCGCCATGACCATCGCTCCCACCTGGATCGCGATCATCCCCCACGCCAGCACCATGTGAGGGGGGCTGATGATCTTGACGTCCAGTCCGTATGCGTTGTGCCACCAGTTGTCGAAGGGCGCCGACGCGATCATCATCGCCGTTCCCCAGATGCAGATCCAGGCGCCCAGTGGCCCGTAGAATCCCCACACCCGCACGCCGCCCTGCTTCGCCGCCGGATCTCCGCCAAAAGTCGCTCGGAGCACGAGCCAGCCGCAGCTCAGTCCCGCGACGATCGCAGCCAGCTGCTCGAGCACGTGGGGAGGACTCCAGAAAGTGTCCCGGCCGATTGTGCGATGCCACGAGATGTCCCAGATGAGGCCGACTACGATCGCCGCCGACGCAAAGAGCGTCGCGTAGAGCGGCCAATACGCGACCTCGCCCGTTTGCGGCAGCTGGCTGTCGGCGATCGGCAGAGCTGTGGCAGCCATTGAGTTCCCTTTCGGAGGTGGGCAAAAAATAGCATGCCCGGCCCGAGCCGGCTGCGAGATAAGCGCTCTGGCCGACGGGAGCGCTGCCCCGTAGTATTTGATTGTCGCATTATCGGAGACCCCGCATGCGCGAGCGCTTGAACCGAAGCAGACTGCCCCTGTTCGCAGCCGCGTCCACGATGCTCGCGTGCGCTCCAACGACGGGGCCAGCGCAGCAGCCGCCAGCTTCGCCTCCTGCCGCGGCGGCTCCCGCTCCGCGTCCGGGGCCAACGATCGGATCGGTCGCGCCTGACTTTTCACTCCCGGCCGCGACCAGGTACGGCAGGATGAGCGACCAGTTCCGGCTCTCGCAATTCCGCGGACAGACCATAGTGCTCGCATTCTTCAGCCAAGCTCGAACTCGCGGCTGAACCATTCAAATGGAGGCGTACCGTGATCAGTACGCCACGATCTTCAACAACGGCCGCGGAATCGTCCTGGTCGGAATCAGTGCTGACGCCGACACGACGCTCGAAGCCTGGGCTCGCGAGAAATCGTTTCCCATGCTGTTCGCCAGCGACACCGGCGGGCTCGTCGGATCGCTGTACGGGGCCTATGACCCCGCGCGCCGGATAGAGGACCGTTCGCTGTACGTGATCGATCCAGCGGGGAAGGTCGCGTACACCGCGCGTCCGTTCCGCGCTCTCTCGGCGGCGTCATACAAGGAGCTGGAGGACGCGCTGGACCGAATCGCGCCCCTCCCCGCCGATACTACGAACTAGCGGTTACAGCGCCTTGCGCACGGCGGCGACGAGGTCCTGATCGCCGCCGACTCCGGTGTATACGATTCTGCCGCGCCGGTCCAGAACGACCACGTACGAAGTTGCAGGCACGTTGAACCGGTCCACGGCCTCGCCGGTCGCGTCATACAGCACCGGATGGGTGAACTTGTGCGCAGCCGAATACCGGCGAACCCGCTCGAGTGATTCGTTTGCCGACACGGCCACTGCCACGAAGTTGACGCGCGAGCCATACAGCCGTTGCGCGCGTTGGAACGAGGGCATCAGCTCGCGGCAGGTCGAGCACCACGCCGCCCAGAACTGGATGAGGACTGGTCCCTTCCCCACGTATCGCGAGAGGGAGACCGTGCTACCATCCAGTGCCTGAACCGCAGCGACGGGCGCGATCGATCCTACGGGGAGCCCGAAATCCTGCGCGCGCGCGCTGGCAGCAGCGGCGCAGACGGCGAACGCGAGAATGAGAGTCTTTTTCACAGGCCGATTATAGTAGAAGGACGGATGCGCGGATCGATCAGATGAGAAGCCGGCCCATCTGTATCAGATAATACTCCGCAACGCCCAGCATGATCACCGCGAACGCCCGCTTGACCCATATCATCCAGGCGCCGGCCCTCGGCAGGCGCACCGCGTGCCCGCTCGAAAGCCCCACCACAATCAGCAGCGCGCACATGCCCAGCGAGAACGCGAAAAGATAGACGAACCCCAGCCCCCCGCTCCGCGTGACACCGACCCAGGTGAGCACCGCCGCCATGACCGGCGCAGAGCACGGCGCCGCGACCAGTCCGGACGCGGCACCCATCCCGAACGCGGCGGGATAGCGGCCGCTCCCCCCGACCCCGGCAGCGCGGGCAATCAGCGACCTCGGGATCGGCAGAGGCACCACGTCCAGCATCAGCAGCGCGGCATACACGAGCAGGTTCGCCATGGCAAAGTACAGCCATGGATTGGTGCTGATGGAGCCGAACAGCGAGCCCGTCAGTCCCGCGATCGTACCCAAGCCTGCGTATACGAGAGCGAGCCCAATGACGTATGCGAACGTCAGGCCCGCAGCAGTGAGGCGGGATGTAGGCGCTCCGCTCACGGAGCTGCCGCCGACGATCGCAGCGGTGATGGGGATCATCGGGTACACGCACGGCGTGAGGCTGGTCATCACGCCCGCGAAGAAAAGCAGCGGAATGGCAAAAGCCGGATTGGTAGAGAGCTGCGCAGCTATCGCCGAGACATCCATGCTCGATAATACTTCCCAGCCCGCGGGAATGGACCGTAATCGGCTAAACCCCTTACCTTGTGCGCATGGCATCCAATCTTGCTGGGTTCGGCCTGCCCGAGCGCCTCCGGTGCAGCTCGGGGGTGAGAGCGGCCTGCGAGGGCACGCAATCCGTTGAAGAGGCCGCTCAGAGCCTCTGTGAGTTTTTCTACGACGAGCTCATCGACCCGGAGGGGAAACGGGCCTGCGCGCTGGTCAGATTCTACGTCACGCAGCCCTTCGCGCGATTGCCGCGCGAGCTGAAGGAGTTCGCGCGATCGGCCGCAGGCGGGCTTCCCATCGGCGAAGAAAGTCGCTGCCTGACGCTGCTCGCAACGGTCGGCGACGAGCGAGAATGGAATTCACGCTTTGAATCGAGAGGGCATCAAGCCATCCCTCTCCTGAACGCGGAGATGGTCGAGAAAGCTCCGATGATCGCCGAGCTGCTGAAGGCGTTTGGACTCAACACGAAAGACGTGGTTGGAAATCTCGGGCCTATCGTCCCCGATCTTGGCGGTAAGTCTTACGGCGTTTTCTACGTTCCGGACGCGAAAGGCAGCGAGTACATCCCCGCGCAGACCGATTTCGTGGTGCCGCATGGAATCAAATCGGTCGTGGGATGCGGCAGCGCGCTGTCATCGGGCGAGCTGTTCGCGATGATCATCTTCGCCAAAATCCCTGTGACTGCCGAGTCGGCGGATCGCTTCCGCCCGCTGGCCCTGGACGCGAAGGCTTCACTGCTGCGTTTTTCCGCCGACGATATTTTCGAGTAGCGATCAGCCGTTTCGCTTCTCCGTATCGAGCAGCGTTTTTTTGCGCTCGATGCCGAAGCCGTAACCGCCGAGCGAGCCGTCGTTGCGCACCACCCGGTGGCATGGGATCGCCAGGGCGACGGGGTTGGTAGCGCACGCTCTGGCCACCGCACGCGCCGCGTGAGGTGCCCCGATCGACTCCGCGACTTCGCTGTACGAGCGTGTCTCGCCGTAGGGGATCTGCTTGAGCGCGCGCCACACGCGCAGCTGAAACGCAGTCGCCCGTATGTCGAGCGGCAGCTCGATCTCCGGCCGGTCGCCCGTGACGTGTTCGAGCATCGCCGCCGCGA
>JACDCY010000167.1 GCA_013817305.1 Gemmatimonadaceae bacterium
TAGCCCGGAAGTCAACGCGTTCGCCGTCCCCGGCGGGTACATATACATCAATCGCGGGCTGATCGCCCGGACTGACCGTATGGATGAGCTGGCCGGAGTACTCGGCCACGAGATAGGTCACGTCGTCGAACGACACTCGGTGGATCAGATGGAGAAGGCGCAGCGCGCTGAGCTCGGAATCGGGCTGGCCTGCGTCCTGACCGGCGTGTGCGGAAGCCAGGCTGCGGGCACTCTGATTAACGTCGCGGGCACGGCGGTGTTCGCCAAGTTCAGCCGCGGCGCCGAGATCGAAGCCGACGACGTCGGACTCGACAACGTCGTCAGAGCGGGTATAAGCCCGCAGGGGATGGCGACGATGTTCCAGAAGCTGCTCGAGGAGCGGAGACGGCGTCCTGCTGGTGTCGAAGCATGGTTCGCGACTCACCCGCTCGAGGAAGACCGGCTCCAGCGCGTGCAGGCCCGGATCGCGCAGATTCCGCCGGCGCAGCTCGCCCGTCTGTCGCGCGACTCACAGAATTACCAGAGCTTCAAGCGGCGGCTCAACTCGCTGCCGGCATCCCCGGCCCCGCGGAGGAGATAAGAACCGCTCTTGGATTATGGTTTATGGTTGGCGCGGCTCAGAGATTTCGAGCCGCGCTAACCACGAACCACTAACCAGAAACCGCGTTTGTACATAGCTCTGACAATCGCCGGCTCCGACTCTGGCGGCGGCGCGGGCATCCAGGCAGACCTCAAGACCTTCCACCAGCTCGGCGTCTACGGCACGTCCGTGATCACCGCGATCACCGCGCAGAACACCCGCGGCGTGGCCCGCTGGGAAGCCGTATCACCCGGGATGGTCCGCGCTCAGCTCGACGCCGTCGCCACCGATCTGCGTCCGCGCGCGTTTAAAAGCGGCATGCTTGCCGACGCCGAAATTGTTCGCGCGATCGCGTCCGGCGCGCGCGAGCATGACCTGTCGGGCTACGTGCTGGATCCCGTCATGGTCGCGACTTCGGGCGACGTGCTGATCGAGCATGACGCTGTCGCCGCGATCCGCGAGCTATTGATTCCCATGTGCGCTGTGGTCACGCCAAACGCGCACGAAGCCGCGCTGCTCACGGGATTCACCGTCGAGACGGAGAGCGACCTTGCCAAAGCGGCCAAGGCTCTCGTGCGCGAGATGGGCGCGGGCGCCGCGCTGGTGAAAGGCGGGCACATCGACACGGGCGCCGAGACCGTAGACGTCCTGTACGACGGTTCGGCCACGGCTTTCCGCAACCCTCGCATCGAGACGACGAGCACACATGGGACGGGCTGCACACTGTCCGCCGCGATCGCGGCCGAGCTGGCGAAGGGGATGGATCTGCTAAGCGCGTGTGCGCGGGCTGTGGAATTCGTGCATCGCGCGATCGAAGCCGCGCCGAGGTTAGGGGCGGGACACGGGCCGTTGAATCACTTCGTCAGGTAGGAAAAACAGGGAGCGGTGTGCGTTCCCCGTTAGAGCGTTTGCGCGTTGGGACGTTGACTGCGAGGGAGCCCTTGCGGTTCCCACCGCCGTTCACGGCCTAACGGAAAACGGTTGAGCGGTTGACGTACACCGCGCCCCCGCAGTTACAACGCCCGGACCAGCGCCCGGATCAATTTGACGAACTGATCCGACACCCGTCCGGTCGTGTCGAGCACCTCGGAATGCGACACCGGTAGCGACGACAAGCCGCTCGCTACGTTCGCGATGCAGCTCACGGCAGCTACGCGCATCCCGAGGGCGCGCGCGACGATCACTTCGGGCACGGTAGACATCCCCACAGCATCAGCACCCAGCCGCTCGAGCATCCGGATCTCCGCCTTGGTCTCGTAGCTTGGACCGGAAAGTCCCGCATACACGCCTTCATGTACCGTCACGCTGAGATCGGGAGCCGCTTCGCGCATTAGCTTCCGCAGCTGCGCGTCGTATGCCTCCGACATGTCGGGGAATCGGTCGTCGCCCTCCTGCAGCGGGCCTGTCAACGGATTCTGACTCATCAGGTTGATGTGATCTTCGATGATCATCAGATCTCCCGCTCTGTACGACCGGCGAATCCCGCCCGCGGCGTTCGACAGAAACAGGACTTTTGCGCCGAGTGCGTGCAGCACCCGCACGGGAAACGCGACCATCGCGGCAGCGTTCCCCTCGTACATGTGCGGTCGGCCCGAGAAGACGAGCACCTCCCTGCCTTCCAGCTTGCCGGCGGTGGCCTCGCCGGCGTGACCCGCGACCGACACCTTGGGAAAGCCAGGCACGTCACCGTACGAAACTTTGCGCGGCGATTCGAGGCTCGCCGCGACTTTGCCGAGCCCGCTGCCGAGTATCATCGCCAGTACCGGCGTCTGAACCTGCAGCTTCTCTCGCATCGCCTCGGCGACTTCCCGGGCCGCTTGTGATCCGTATATCTCGATCATTGCACTGTCTCCTCTATCGCGTCGATTTCGCCGCGCACACTCTCGATCAATCGGAGACGCTCTTCCCATGGAAGAAATGCGCTCGCGAATCCGTTCAGCGCCACCAGCGAAAGATCCGCGACCGTGAATCCCATCTCCTCGGCCGCGTGCATGTACTCGTCGGTAAGAGTTGTGCCGCTCATCAGTCTGTTGTCTGTGTTCAGCGTGACGTTCATGCCTCTCGCAAAATAGTCCCGGAACGGGTGCGTCGCATACGACTCCACCGCGCGCGTCTGCACGTTGCTGGT
>JACDCY010000067.1 GCA_013817305.1 Gemmatimonadaceae bacterium
TGCTCCACCTGCCAGAACGGGTCGAACACTTTGTCGATGTGCTCGGCCGAAATGCCGATCCCCGTGTCGTGCACCGTAATCTCGACGCTCTCACCTGACGTAGCGACCCTGACGCTGACCGTGCCGGTCTCGGTGAACTTCACGGCATTGGTGAGGAGATTCACGATCATCTGCCGGACTTTCATGGGATCGGTGCGCATGAATCGCGGCGGGTCGAGCAGGTGCACAACGAATCCCAGCTTCTTCTCCGTCGCCAGCGGCGAGACCAGGTTCGCCGAATCCTCGACGAGCCGGTTCACATCGGCGATCTCGAGCCGGATCGTTTCGCGGCCGGCCTCGATGCGGGAGAAAGTGAGGATCTCGTCAATCAGCCCGAGAAGATGCTGCGCGCTCGCCTTGATGCGGCTCAGCTGCTGCGCCTGCTGCGGATTGATCGGGCCCGTGATTCCGTCAGCCAGCAACTCTTCGTAACCCATGATCGCCGTGAGCGGCGTGCGCAGCTCGTGCGACATGATCGCGAGGAAGTCGCTCTTGGCCAGACTTGCCCTCTCGGCGGTGACGAGCGCGAGCTCCGCAACCTCCCGCTCGTGCTGTTCCCTGCCGAGCACCGCGAGGCGGTCAGCGTCGGCGCGCTGAACCGCGCGCGCCGCGCGCATGACCATCCACGTGAAGGCCAGCACAATCGTCACGGCAAAAAACGACGAGCCCACCTCCGTTCCGTAAAAGCCCGCCCGCTCGAGAAGCAGTGCGGCCCACCCGACCACGAACGGCATCGCGATAGCTGGAGGGAGCAGTCGGCGCGCCAGCTTGCCGCCGGGGCCCTTGTCCATGAGGAGCGCCGAGAACCCGAACCAGCGCCGTGCGAACACGATCCCTATTCCGAGAATCTGGAGCGAGACCATTGTCCACAAGTCCATCGGCTGGCCGGGCATCGGGCTGTAGAACGCGATCACGCCGAAGGCGCGCCCAACGAGCGCGAAAAAACCGGTGAGGAAAATCGCGAGGCCGATCCATTGCGGCGCGCGGGTTCTGCTCATGCTGCGGGAGCACAGCGTCCAGATCGCGATAGCGACGAGCATGTATCCCCAAGCCGAATTGATCGGGAGGGGCACGGTCAATCCGGGTATCGCTGCGAGGCGCGGATCGAGAACCGCCAGATCGATTGCCCGAGTCGACAGTACCCCGCCTATCGACGTGAGCCCGACAGTCGCGACGATAATTGCGAACGTGGCCGCGATAATCCTTCTGAGCGCGCCCGCTTCCGCGTCGCGCACGAGCAGGAGCCCGGCGCCGGACAGCAACATGCCCACGCCGGCGAGCAGCGGAGCCGGCGAGAATCCCGGAATCATTTGCGTGATGACGGGGATATTCAACGACCATCCCGCGAGCACGATCAATCCAGCCGTGATCGCGAAGAGAGCCGCGAGCCCGGGGAGTTTCGTCAGAATGTCGGTTGTTCGCGAGGTGCGCGAACGCTCCATTTAGTGCGGCCGAGGTGAGGGGCGGGAAAGTTGTACGAGCACAGCGGCAAATAAAAGGTCTGACCTAATTCGTTCGAAGAAATGCGAAGGGAGAACGGAAATCAAAAAAGCGGGTGGGCAACTGCCCACCCGCTTATTCACTTGCGATCAATCTGTTACGGATTCACCGGCACCTTCTTTTTGTCGACATTGTGCCCGATCACCGCTCCGGCAGCTCCACCGATGACTGCTCCGATCAGACCACCCTTCACCTTGTCGCGGCTGGTCGTCGCACCGATCACCGCACCTGCCGTGGCACCGATCGCCGCGTCACGCCCAGTGTTTCTACGCGTCTCGGTACGAACCGGCGCTGGCGCCGAATACGTTCCGCTACCCGATGACCCGCCATACGTTGTGCCGCTACTCGAAGCGCGGCGGGTCGTCGTGGCACGCCGCGGGGCCGTTGTCGTCCGCCTCGGCGCGACCGTGGTCCGCGTCACTGCTGGCGTCGGAGTCGTCGGCGCGAGCGCCGCGTTCCGCTCCAGCATCGAGATGCTGTCCATGCCCGGCGCGTACGCTTCGCCTGCCAGACGCAGGTCGCTGTCCAACGCCGCATCTACGCTCTTCGTCGAGTCGTCACGGCCACACGCTGCCGCGAGAAGAATCGCCGGAATGATTACGAGTGCTCTGACTTGTCTCATGATGTCAACCTCCGCTGACTGGCCCGCCGTCGCCGTCATGGCTACCGCGGTGATGCCTGGCATTAAGGCAGGGGACGTGCCATCGGCGGACTCCTTCCCTTGGTGCTTAAGCCCACAGACTGCGCGTCTACTCGTCAAAAACGCCCCTTTTAAGGCGAATGTGTCCCATATGTAGGACGCAAAAAACGCCTACCGGAGCTTACCTGGGCGGGGTTTTTTACATGGGGCTCCACGTCCACATGCCCGACGCTTGCCGGCGCCGTACGAAATGCGTCATATCTCACCACGTCATCCGACCGGGAGATCGCCTTTGCCACGCGTCAACATTTCATCGGGCAGCAAATGGGAGCCCGTCGTGGGCTATTCGCGTCTCGTGCGCGTCGGCTCTCACCTCTACGTCTCCGGTACGACAGCGACGGGCGACGATGGAAAGCTCGTGGGCGAGGGTGACCCGTACGTGCAGGCGATCCAGGCGCTAACCAACATAGAGACCGCTCTGCATCGCGCGGGCGCGCGGCTGAGCGACATCGTGCGGACGCGGATCTACGTCACGAACATCGACCAGTGGGAGGAGATCGGCCGGGCGCACTGCTCTTTCTTCGGCGAGATCCGCCCGGCGACGAGCATGGTGCAGGTCTCGCGGTTGATCGATCCCGACATGCTGGTGGAGATCGAGGCCGAGGGGCTGATCGCGAAGACTGGTGACTGATGATGGTGATTAGATGGAAGATTCTACATTTCAAAGTTCAAACGCACGGCTACGCTGCGCCCCTGCCCGTGCGCAATCGTCTTGTACTGGCTCATGAAGTTCCGGTAGCGCTTGTCGAACGCATTCCGCACTGAGATGTCGAGCGATCTGACCTTCGCGCCTGATCCGATCGAGAACCCGGCGCCCCCGTGGAACAAGGTGTAGCCGCTCGTTCCCACGTCACCGGGATCGAGGCGGCGCTGGGCACCGACCGCCTCGGCGGTAATGGCGACATACGGTGACTTCAGCTTCCGCAACGCGGCCGGCTGTACGGTTGCGCGCAGCGTCCCGCGCATCGGGGGGATGAACGTGAGAGGGAGATCCAACGTGGTGTTCTGCCCGCGCACGTAATCCGCCGTCCCGCGAAGCGAGAAGTAATCAGTTGGATGGAACGCACCAGCGAGCTCGAACCCCGAGAGCCGTGCATTGCCCTGCGCATGGTCGAGCGTGTCGAGCGTTCCCGCCGGCTTGAGGTAGATGTAGTCGCGAATCGTGTTGACGAAGCCGGCGAGCTCCACCGTGAACGTGGAAGCAGCGGCGCGTACCGCCAGATCCACGTTGAGCGATTTTTCTACGCCGAGGTCGGGATCGCCGCGCTCGAACGCGCGCGTACCCTCATGGTAGCCGTTGGCAAAGAGATCGGCGTTGGACGGAGCGCGGAAGCCGCTCCCCACGTTCAGCACGAGCGACACCGGCTCGGTGAGTCTGTAGAGTGCGCCCACGTTGCCGGTAGCGGCTCCCCAACGTCGTGTCTGCCGTTCGATCTTGAGCACCGTGTCACGACCCGCGGTCAGACCGCGGAAATCATAGCGCGCCCCCGCCGAGAGCTTCCATCTCCCGAGCTCACGCTGTTCGAACAGATATGCCCCGAGGTTGCGGACACTGCTGGACGGTATCAGCGTCTCGCGCCCGAACTTCTCGAAGTCGCTTCGCAGCAGCGAAAGTCCGATCGTGCCAGCCATTCCCCCCACGGGCAGATGATGGTAATTGGCATGTCCGATCAGCGTCGTCGACAGAAGGCCAAGCGCAACGTACCGCGCTTGCTCGTCGTCGTACTCCCTGCGCCTGTTGCGCTCCGAGCCCGCCATGATCTCCATTCGGCCAAAGCCGCCGAGCAGCGAGGATTTCAGTGAGTAGCGTTCCTCCGCGATACGCTGGAACCCGGAGAACGAGGGAAACAGCACCGGATCTTCGTAAACCTCGATGCGTTCTTCGCGAGTGACGGCAGCGAGCTCTACTGACCCCCAATTGCCGCGACGGCCGGCTGTCGCTTCCATGTTCGTTGCGCGATTGCTCGTGTTCCGCATAACCGCCACCGGCGTGATCATGTCACCGCTTGCGCGGGTCGCAAGCGAGCCGCGAACCCCCCATCCACTGACAGCGGCCTCGGCGCCCACGGTGATGTCGGGGGAGCGGGGATTGGAAAGGAACGTCGCCGCCAGCCTGCCCCGGTAAAACGGAGACTGGCCAATCGCATCTGGAAGCGGGGGCTTCACGATGTTGATCACGCCGCCAAGCGCATCCGATCCATATAGAACGCTGGCGGGGCCGCGCAGGACCTCGATCCGGTTCGCCGTTGCCGTTTCGACGTTCGGAGAGTGATCGCTTCCCCACTGCTGAGTCTCGAGCCGGTGCCCGTTGTCCAATACCACTACGCGAGTGGATGTGAGTCCACGAATAACCGGCTTTCCGATCCCGGTAGTCATGCTCAGACTCCGGACCCCGGCAAGTCCCTCGAGCGTCTCGCCGACCGAAGCGCCCTGTGAGGTCCGAAGAGCGGACCCTTCCAGCACGGTGGTGGGCTGCGGTGCCATGAAGGCGGTAGTCGCGTATGTCGAAGCGGTCGATTGCACCGGCGGAAGCTCAACCCGCGACGCAACCATGGCGACGTTGAGGCCCACCTCCTGGCCACTGATCGTTAGCCGTTTCATCACCGGGGCAAATCCCAGGCGGATGAAGTTGACCGAATACGTTCCGGGTGGCACTGCCGCGATTCGATAGCTGCCGTCGGCGGCGGTCACGGTTGACCGGGTCAACTCGACCACCGCCACCCTCACGAACGGAATCGCCCGCTCCCCATCCGTCACAACCCCAACGATCGCCGACCCCCCTTGCTGAGCCCTCAAAGCGGGGAAAGGCGCAAGGAGCGACGCTCCGAGAGCGATGCCGAGAACAATTTTCATAAGATGCGATATTGTTTTAGTTGCACCTAAAGAAATAGTTTGGCAAGCATAACACAAGCCCCCTCAGCTCCTTTGGTCGCTCGGCGGCGCTATCCGACGCTCGGACTGCTAGCTGTTGACCGCCAGCTGCTCGCCGCCATCCGCGGAGCCGCGATCGATAATCACCCGCTCCATGCTCCGCCGCAGCCGCATGCGCACGCGATAGAGCAGCAGCGCAGCCACCGCCATCAGCGCGACCAGCGAGCCCCACCACAATCCCTCGGCGCCGAGTCGCGCGTGGAATCCGAGCAGCAGGCTCAGCGGCAGGCCCACGAGCCAGAAGCCGAACGCGGCGGCAGCCATCGGAAACCGTGTATCGCCGATTCCGCGAAGGATTCCCGCCGAGACCACTTGCGTGCCGTCGAACACCTGGAACAATCCGGCTATCGGGATCAGCCCCGCGGCGAGCGCGACCACTTCCGCGTCGCGCGAGTACAGCCCCGCGAGCGCTCCGGGAAAGAGCAGAAAGACCAGCGCCGACACGCACATGAATCCGACGCCGCACACAAGCCCGGCGATCGCGTAGCGCCGCACCGCCGGCTCGTCGCGCGCGCCAACCGCCCGTCCGACGAACACGGCGGTTGCCGACGCGACACCCACCGGCACCATAAAGGTGAGCGACGCGAGATTGATCGCCGCCTGGTGCGCGGCGACCGAGATCGTTCCCAGCAGTCCCATGAGGATGATCAGCCCGCCGAAGTACGCGACCTCGAGCTCCTGTTGCGCACCGATCGGCAGTCCGAGCCGCAGCATCCGCCTGAGTGGAGCGAATTCGAGAACTTCGCGTCGCACCGGCGTGAGATAGCGCCGCAGTGTTCGCCACGACAGCGCCACGAGGATCACGACGAGCAGGGTTCGGCTGATCGCCGTGGCGATCGCCGCGCCCACGACGCCGAGGCGGGGAAGTCCGAGGTTGCCAAAGATGAGCAGCCAGTTGAGCCCGACGTTCGCGAAGTTGCACAGCACGATCGTCGTGACGATCGCCCGGGTCATTCCCAGTGCCTGAAGCAGCTGGCGAAAGACCACGAACATGTTGAATGGAAGAAAGCTGGGAAGACAGATCAGGATATAGGTCGCCGCCAGCGGCACGAGTTCTTCCGGCTGCCGGAGAGCGCGCAGCACACGCCCCGCGGGCAGAAGCAACAATCCCAGCACGACGCTCATCACCAGCGCGAGTAGCAATCCCCTTTGCACGCCGAGCGCGATCGCCTTCTCGTCCTTCGCGCCCACGGCCTGCGCGATCAGCGGATCCAGCACGAGCAGCACGCCGATGCCGAACACGGCGACGACGAAGAAATAGAAATTTCCGATCGCCGTTGCCGCGAGCGCTTCGGCGGAGAATCGTCCCACCATGATGGCGTCCACCACTCCCATCGTCATCAGTCCGACCTGGACGACGACGATCGGCGTGGCGAGCGAGATCAGCGCGCGGTATTCACTCCGCGAGGGCCGCAAGATGGTGTCTGGATTGTGGTTTGTGGTGCGCGCGGCCCCATCGCGTGGGGCCACACGAACCACGTACCATAATCCACAAACCGCTTATCTGATCGCCGAATCGTCCGGCGAAGAGGACGTTTCGCGCCCGTAGCATCCTTCTGGTGGCTTGCGGCATCTAAAAGGGGAGTGCTCTGAAACGAGCAGCGAAGCCGTGCGTACGGCTTCGGGAACCCCAACCGCCTAACTACATGATCCGCAAACTGTTCGTGACGCTGGCTTTTCTCGTCGTCGCCCCGCTATCCGCGCAGGAAGCGCCTCCCACCCCTACCCAGCAGCCGCGAGCCGAATACGCGCACGACCGTCACGCGCCGGCCGCGTCGGCCGCGCGAGTGACTACCCCCGTCAGGATCGACGGACAGCTCGACGAAGCGGCGTGGCAGTCGGCGACGCCGATTACCGAGTTCACGCAGGCGGCGCCGAGCGAAGGCCATCCCGCGAGCGAGCGCACCGAAGTTCGCATCCTGTACGACGACAACGCGCTGTACATCGGCGCGAAGATGTACGACCGACAGCAGGTGCGGACGCGCATGGGCCGCCGCGACATGGAAATGTCCGCTTCCGACTGGCTGACCGTCATCATCGACGCGCGGCACGATCACCGCACTTCGTTCGGTTTTGAGGTGAACCCGGCCGGCGTTCGCCGCGATCAGACTCGCGCCGACCGCGGCGAGGACGATTCGTGGGACCCTGTGTGGGAGACGTCGACCAGCATCAGTGATTCAGGCTGGGTAGCCGAGATGCGTATCCCCTTCAGCCAGGTCCGCTTCAGCGGCGCCGTCGAGCAGACGTGGGGAATGCAGATCGAGCGGCAGATCGCCCGCAACCAGGAATTCTCGTCCTGGGCCTACACGCCGCCGGGCCAGCCGGGTGGAGCGCCGCGCTACGGGCACGTCACCAACCTCACCCGCCTCGCGACCGGCAAGCGCCTCGAGTTCATGCCGTACGTCGTATCCAAGGCGGAGATGATCGATCGCGGGGGAAATCCCTTTCGCAAGGACCGCGAGCTCAAGCTCGACGTCGGCGCGGATCTCAAGTACCGGCTCGCCAGCAGCCTCACGCTCGACGCGACGGTAAACCCCGACTTCGGCCAGGTCGAAGTGGACCCGGCGGAGATCAACCTCACGGCATTCGAGTCGTTTTTCCCCGAACGACGGCCGTTTTTCATCGAGGGCTCCGAGCTGTTTCGCTTTGGTGGCGATGGCGCGAACAACGTGTTTTACTCACGGCGTATCGGGCGGCGTCCATCGCTGGCCCCACCGTATGCCGCGCGTGACGTCCCGAACGAAACGAGCATTCTCGGCGCGGTGAAGCTCACCGGCCGCACAGCCGGCGGCTGGGCGACAGGCGTGCTCGATGCAGTCACGGCGCGCGAGATGGGGCGCTTCCAGGCGCCGGATGGGACGCGCGGAGAGACAGTCGCTGAGCCGCGCACCAACTATTTCGTCGGCCGCGTGCGCCGCGAGCTACGCTCGGGTGCGACGTCGATCGGCGCGCTATTCGGCGCTCTCAACCGCGACCTCGAGACCGACGAGCTGGCCGCGGCGCTTCGCTCCGCTGCGTACTCGGGCGGAATCGACTTCAGTCACCAGTGGGCGCAGCGCACGTTTACGCTGCAGGGATTTGTCGCCGCCAGCCACGTGCGCGGCGAGCCTGGAGTGATCGCTGCCACGCAGCGCCTGCCGTATCACTATTTCCAGCGTCCGGATGCCGACCACCTCGATTATGACCCGGCTCTCGAAAGCCTGACAGGTTTTTCGGGAGCGATCTCGCTAGGCAAGCAGGCGGGGCGTCACTGGTCGGGACGTACGCAGTTGAGCACCATCACACCGGACTACGAGGTGAGCGACCTCGGCTTTCAGCGCCGGGCGGATCGCATCGATCTTGAGGCGGGCGTCAACTACAACGAGTCCCGGCCCCGCGGAATGTTCCGTCGGCACGGCGCTTACTCCAATGGCCGAACTGAATACAACTACGGGGGAGACAACGTCTCCACCCGCTTCTTCGTCGGCGGTTTCGGGCAGTTGATGAACTACTGGAATCTCAACGCGAACTTGCAACACTCGTTGGCCGGCACGGTGGACGACCGGCTCACGCGTGGCGGACCTGTAGCGGACCGGCCGGGATTCTCGTCGATCAACGTCAACGTTTCCTCGGACCCCCGCAACAAGCTGGTCGGCAGCGTCGGCGGGTTCGCAAACAGGGGCCGGGCAGGCGATCACACCGAAGTCTGGGGGGGCCTCACGCTAAAGCCCGCGCCCCATTGGGATCTCTCGCTCGAGCCTTCGTTCGGCCGAGGCAACAGCGCCGCGCAGTATCTCCAGCGGCTTGTCGATCCTTCCGCCACCAACACCTTCGGAACCCGCTACATCTTCGCCGAGCTGGAACAAACCACGTTCGCAGTGAGCACGCGGGTGAACTACACATTCTCGCCCGGGATGTCTCTGCAGATATTCATGCAGCCCTTCCTCGCAACGGGTGACTACGGTCCGCCCAAGGAATTCGCAGCGCCGGGCCGATTCGACTTTCTGGAGTACGGGAAGGACATCGGCGAGATCGCGAACGGCCGCGTGTACCCGACGGGCCAGGCATCTGGCGGACCCTCGTTCGCGCTTCCGCAGCCGGATTTCAACGTCCGCTCGCTCCGCGGCAACGCCGTCATGCGCTGGGAGTGGCGGCCGGGTTCGACCTTGTACCTCGCCTGGCAACAGAACCGCGAGTCCTTCGAGCCCATCGGCGAGTTCGGCCTCGGCCGGGACCTGAGCTCCCTGTTCAAGACCGCACCGAACGACGTTTTCCTGGTCAAGGTGAGCTACTGGTTCAATCCGTAGGAAGCCTCCATGACCGGCTATCCGTGACTGCCCGGCCGCCGCCCCCAGGGCGGCGGTCCGGCGGCGGCAGCCATCTGTTTCGCGACAATGTGGCGGGCGGTATATTCGGCGCCACTGGTCAACGTTGTTGAGGCGCGATGCACTACCCGAAATACACCACGACGGTCGTCGGCTCGTACAGCGTTCCGCGCTTTTACGAGGTCATCGAGATGCAGATCGAAGCGGGCATGCTCGGTCCCGAGGACATGGAGACAGCGCAGTTCCATGCCACGCAGGCCGCGATCATGGATCAGCAGGTCGCCGGCATGGACATCATTACCGGCGGCGAGATGCACCGGCGGACGAACAATCGGCATGCGCCGCCCAACGCGATGCTGAACTTTTTCTGGCAGAAGCTGCCCGGCTTCTCGCGGGAGACGCGCCCGAAGAAAATCTCGGTGAACGACTCGAACGTATTCCACCCGGCGTCGATCTGTACCGGTCCCATCAAGTACGCCGACCTTGGACTCGTGGCCGAGTTCAAGGCGGTGTCCGAATTCGCGCAGAAGCCCGTGAAGATCACGATGACGGGACCGCACATGCTCGCCAAGGTCGCGTTCGACGAGCACTACGACGACCTCAAGCTCATGATGTTCGACCTCGCGAAGGTCATCAACCGCAACTTCCGGGACCTCGAGGCCGCGGGCTGCCGCCATATCCAGGTGGACGAACCGCTGTTCGCGCTCGCGGACGACGAAGAGATGGCCTGGGCGGTCGAGGCGGTCAACATGTGCACCGAGGGCCTCGAGCATGCGGCAGTGCATCAGCACGTATGCCAGGGGAATTATGCAGTAGGCCCGGAGTACGACGGGCAGATCGGGCACCGGTATTTCGAGGGTCGATATCCGGCAAAGATGATTGCCGATATCGAATGCGACGTTCTGATGGTCGAAGGCGACATGGCTCATCTATATGAAGGGCTGCTCGGGGACACCCAACTGGCGGTTGGCGCCGTGAACGTGCAGGACATGGCCGTTGAAGAGCCCGAGGTGATCGCCGAGCGAATCACGGCGCTGAAGTGGCTCCCCCCGGAGCAGACGCTTATCACCAGCACATGCGGGATGAACCATCTCCCGCGGCAGATCGCATTCGGGAAGTTGAAGGCGATGTGCGGCGCGCAGCGCATTCTCGGTGGCTCGGCGCCAAACTAGCTCCCGTGGGCGCACCGGTTGGGTATTCCGAAAAGCTACAAACAGATGTATAATTGTTGGCTGCCGTAGAGTGTTCGCCCTCCACCCACTTACAAAAAAACTCAATGCGGATCCGGACTCTAAGCGCTGTCCTGCTCGCGGTCGTACTTCCGATTTCCTCCTGCTCGGAGAACGGGGTCATGGATCCCAAATCCCCGGCGCCGGTGATGGTCAGCGTCGCTCCGGCTGCGCCGAAGATGGTGATCAGCCAGCTCTATGGGGCGGGCGGAAACAGCGGCGCCACCCTCAACGCCGACTACGTCGAGCTGTTCAACGCCGGCACGGCCACGGCCTCGCTCTCCGGCTGGTCCGTCCAGTACGCCAGCGCGACCGGGACCGGGAATT
>JACDCY010000168.1 GCA_013817305.1 Gemmatimonadaceae bacterium
GTCCAGGGTCGATTGGCGGCGCACCCGCAGGGTGGACCCTTCGAAAGCCGCCAATCGGCGCTGGGCCGTGATCCACGGCGGGGATTCGCCGCGAGGATCGGGTCGGGTGGCCGGGGGCATCGCAGCCCCCGGCTCCCACAGATCCCGGCGTGACAGTCTCCCGTCACCGGGCTCTTCTGACCTGTCGTCAGACAATGCGGACCCAGCGCCAGTGCGCGAACAGGCCGGGCTCTCGTCCTTGCAGCCCGGTCCACCACGCCGTGAACCGCTTCAGGGACCGCAACCGTCGGTACTTCCTGCCAGCCCAGCGCCTGAGGTAGGAATTCAAACGCCGTAGCAGCGGATGCATCAGCGACCGGTAGAACCGGCCGTAGTAGTTCATCCACCCCGCCACGATGGGGTTCAGCCATCGCGTGAGGTCTGCCATCGACAGGGTCGGATGCCGGTGGATTCGCATCGCGCGAAGCTCGGCACTCTTGGCCTTCAGCGCCTCGGGGCTGATCGCGGGCAGAAAGCCGGAGAACTTCCCGCCTCCCCTGGCCCGTGTCATCCGTGCCTCAAAGGCGAACCCCAGAAACGTAAACGAGGTGTGCTCATGCTCGCCCCGACGCTTGTCATCCTTGCAATAGACGACCCGCGTCTTCTCGGGATGCAACACGAGTCCGACCTCGCTCATCCGCGCGGCGATCGCGTCAAGCACAGCCTCGGCTTGACGCCTGCTCGTGCAGTGCACGACGACATCGTCGGCGTAGCGCTCAAACGGGCAGCCCGCAAACTCCCGGGCCATCCACGCATCAAACGCGTAGTGCATGAACAAGTTCGCCAGGATCGGCGAGACCGCCGACCCTTGCGGAGTTCCCTTGTCTCGCTGCACAAGGGTTCCATCGGGATGCTGCAGCGGCGCGGACAGCCACCGCTTGACATACAGCAGCACCCAGCGGCTGCCGGTGACCGCCCGCACCGCTTTGATGACGAGGTCCCACGGCACCGTGTCGAAGAACTTCTGGACATCCAAGTCGATGACCCAGTCGTGCTTCCAGCACCGCGCCCGGCACACCCCGACCGCTTCCAAAGCCGACTTGTGCGGCCGGTAGCCATAGGAGTCAGGCAGGAACCGTGGTTCCGCGTGCTCCGTCAAGTGCATGGCCACCACCGTCTGAGCGACCCTGTCTGCGATCGTCGGCACACCGAGCACCCGGACCCCACCGCCATGCGACTTGGGGATCTCGACCGCTCGCACCGCAGGCGGAAAGTAGGACCCCGAGCTCATCCGATTCCAGATCTTGTAGAGGTTGTCCCCAAGATCAGCCTCAAACTCCCCGAGCGTCCGCCCGTCCACCCCCGGCGCGCCCTTGTTGGCCGCGACCCGCCGATATGCATCCCAGACTGCCTGCTTGGGAATCTCAAACGGCTTGTCCTGCGACATTGGCATGCTCAACTTCGCTTCCTCCCAGGACACAGCGTCCTGGTTGATCGAATCGACATTCCTGATCAGCCGGCCCCTTCGCTCCACCGCCACCCCAGCGAGCAGCGATCTCACAGCTACTACGGGCCGGTCCGCCGGCAAGCGCCGCACCGGTACTCAATGCCTTCGGTTTTCTGCCTCGGCACGCTCCCTCTCGCGACCCTCGGGCCATGCGGCCCCGGGCAGCCATATCGGCGCTCGCCTTCTCACGTTCCATGCAAAAGCCGCAGACCGGACTCACGCCGCCTCTACGCCGGACACCACCTGGCCAATAGCACGGGCACCCGCCAGGCTCTTCCCGAAGGCAATCCAAGGACCCCCGGTTTCGATGCCAACCAAGCCTTTCGACGCCTCAACAGCGACACCCGACCACGCCACACGACCTGGCCAGATTCTGGATCGTCTTCCCGGTCCCCACCTGACGCAGTCAACGCCGCGCCTTCTCCCTGTCGCTCACCACGACGGTCTTCAGCCAACGCAGCACAGGGTGGTTTAGCGCCCGCCCCCGAAAGGCCGACGCTGGAGGGCCAACAAGCCTCCATCTCTTGCACAGCACCGCCCTCGATAGGTGTTCCTACATCAACTCCTCCTCAGACGTCGTGACACACTGGATCCGGGCTGAGCGCCTACCTGCGCGCGACCTTGGGCGGCGGCGGGTACAGCTCGTCGACGAGCGACGTCTTCTCGCAGATGACGGCGGCCAGGGCGCGGTTCCACAGCAGCTCGCTCCAGTTGCGCGCGCCGCTCTTCAGCGCGCCGGTCATCGATGCGCGCGTGATGCCGAGCGTCGCGAGCAGCGCGAGCGCGCCGCTGGCGGCCGCGCGCGCTTCGTCGGGATTCCTCGAGTACCAGTAGCCGATCGCCGCGGCGACGGCCGCGACCAGCACGGCCAGCGGCCACCAGCGCTTGTATCGGCTCCACACCTGCCTGGTGAACTCGTCGCGCACCTGCGCGCGCCCGGCCTGCCCGATCCACGCCTCGGGCTCCTTGTCGCCCGTCAGCAGTTGGCGCCAGATCACCGTCTGGCGTTCGACCGGTTCGAGGCGCTGCACGTTCTCGTCCAGCGACAACCCCTCGTCGCGCCCGCGGCCGGCGGTCGGCGTCGTGCCGTGCACGCGCGCGCTCCACGCGTCGAGGTGGTTGCTGACGGCGTGGATCGCCACCGGGTCGACGCGCGACTGCAGGTCGTCGAGCAGGAGCTT
>JACDCY010000169.1 GCA_013817305.1 Gemmatimonadaceae bacterium
ACGATCAATCCGATCAGCGCCGCCGTCTTCGCGACCGTGAAAGAGTTCTGCACCAGCTTGCCGAGCTCGAGCCCGCGCGTGTTGCTCCACGTCAGCAGGAGAATCATCGCCACGGCGACGAGTTGCTCCGTCGAGAGACTGATCGCGTAGGTGCTGCCGAGGTGGATCGGCGGGACGAGGTAATTGCTGTTCGCGATTCCCGGCACGAGGACGCCGGTGAAGCGCGCAAAGGCGACCGCCACCGCCGCAATGGTGCCGGTCTGCACGATCAGCAGCATTGCCCAGCCGAACAAGAACCCGAAGGCCGGACCGTACGCCTCGCGGAGGAAGACATATTGTCCGCCGGCCTTCGGCATCATCGCTGCTAGCTCGGCACAGCAGAGCGCGCCGGTGATCGTCAGCACGCCGGCCAGGCCCCATGCCACCAGCAGCCAGCCCGGAGAGCCGATGAGGCGCGCCGACTCGGCCGAGGTGATGAAGATGCCGGAGCCGATCATCGAACCGATGACGATCATCGTCGCATCGAGCTGACCGAGCCCGCGGACGAGATTACCGGAACGGGATTCCGCGGCGACGCCGGGAGTGTTGTCGCTCATCGGCGAAGCGTAGCAGTGGCCGCGGGCGAGAGAAAGCGCGACGGGCTCCTCGTCGAGAGCGCCTCGCTCATACGTTCCCCGGAGGACCAACCATGACGCCGACCTGATGAAGCGCGGTGCGAAGCTCCCGGGCGAACTCCACCGCATGCGGCGTGTCGCCGTGCACGCAGATGGTATCGGCCTGCACTTGCACCTCGCTGCCGTCGATCGCCCGGACCTTTCCGTCCCGCAACATCCCAAAAACGCGATTCGCTGCCTCCTCGGGATCGTGCAGCAACGCTTCGGGCTGATCGCGCGGAACGAGCGATCCATCCGGCATGTAGTTGCGGTCAGCGAAAACTTCCCGGGCGACCGGCAGTTCGCTCGCTTCCGCTGCGCGCGACAGGGCGCTGGCGGGCGGCGCGAAGATCATCAAGCCCGGCGACACGCGCTTTACTGCCTGGACCACGGCATCCGCGATGCGCTCATCGCGCGCGGCCATGTTGTAGAGCGCGCCGTGTGGCTTCACGTGCTGCACCGGTAGGTCTAACGAATGCGCGAGCGCCTGAAATGCGCCGAGCTGGTAGACGACCAGCGCAAACAGTTCGTCCCACTTCAGCGACATCTCGCGCCGGCCGAAATTCGCCCGGTCGTCAAAGCCGGGGTGCGCGCCGACGGCGACGCGCCGTTCTTTCGCGGCAAGCAAAGTCTCTCGCATCATCGTCGCGTTCCCCGCGTGCACGCCGCACGCGATGTTCGCTGACGTGACGAGCGTCAGGAGTTGTTCATCATGCCCCGCGCCTTCGCCGAGGTCCGCATTCAGATCGACGGCGAGGCTCATGGTGTCCGCAAGCTCAACCCGACGCGGAACAACTCCAGCTCGCGCTCGCGCTGCAGCCACGAGCGGTGCGCATCCGCCAGTGAGACCTCTCGGAAGCGCACCTCGTCCCCGGGGCGAAGCTGCGCTGCGATCGGAAGGTCGACCGTGATCACGTGCGCGAGTTTGGGATAGCCGCCGATCGTTTGGCAATCCGGCAATAGGATAATTGGCTGACCTGATGGCGGCACCTGGATGGTGCCCGCGGTCACCGCCTCGGAGAGCAGTTCTGCGCCGCGGTAGTGCAACGATGGGCCTTCCAGACGCGCACCCATTCGATCGGTTTGGGCCGTGACCGCAAAGCGGTCGCGCCACAAAGCGGCGCGGCTTTCCTCGTCGAAGAAGGCCCATTCACTGCCGATGACCACCCGCAGCACCGGATGGGTGGAAGCAGTGGAAGCCCATTCCGCAGGAGCAAACCATGACGCCATGCGGGTGCTGTCGAGCGCGTCGACGAGAACTCGCGCCGCGTGCGACATGGACGAAAACTTGAGCACGTCGCCGCGCTGCAGCGTGCGCCCTTCGAGCCCGCCGAACCGCGCACGCAGATCCGTCGACCGGCTGCCGAGCACCAGCGGGAGATCGATGCCGCCAGCGATCGCCAACCACGCACGGCAGCCCGCCTCCGCGTGACCAACGGCGAGCTCTTCGCCGGTGCGTATCAAACCCGCGCGTCCGGGCGGCAGACGCTCATCACCGATCCGCACGTCGAACACGCCACCACACCAGGCAATCAGCCGCGGCTCCGAAAAACGTGCGCGGAAATTCCCCAGCGTAACTTCTAACCCCGCAGCGGACCGCTCGTTGCCGACGAGCAGGTTGGCAGTTCGGACAGCATGCGGATCGAGCGCTCCGCCCGTCGAAACTCCGATGTCGCGAAAGCCGGCGCGCCCTTCATCCTGGACCGTCGTCAGGAATCCAGGCGTGAGGACCGTCGCGCTCATGTGCGGCTGGACTGTAGAGGTGCCGCGCAGCGGTGCCGAGCCCGAAGGCGAGAATGGAGTTGAGACTACCGCCCGTTCACGTTAATGATCGCCCTCATGCTTCTGGTTCCCACGCCGGCTCCGCGCGAGCTCGACAGCCCCGAAGGCGGCGCGTGGAATAGCGTCCGCGCGGGCTGGCGTCAGCTCTATGGCAGCTTCGAAGAAAGCGGAGTCAGCCTCGAGCTACACGATTTCCGGAGCGCGGAGTCGCTCGACTGGGCGC
>JACDCY010000170.1 GCA_013817305.1 Gemmatimonadaceae bacterium
CCGCGCCGCAAGCCGGAGTAGCTTCCCGCGCGCCCCTACGACTCGCGGCGGATTCTGCTCGGAGTCTCCGGGGGAATCGCCGCCTACAAGTCGGTTTCGCTCGCAAGGCTGCTCACGCAAGCGGGGGCGCAGGTTGACGTAGTTCTCACCCGCTCCGCGCTGGAGTTCGTCGGCGCGATCACGTTCGAGGCGGTGACCGGCAGGCAGGCGCTCGCCGAGATATTCGAGCCGGGTCACGCGCTCGATCACATCCGGCTGGCGCGCGAGGCGGACGTCGTCGTCATCGCGCCGGCAACCGCCGACGTCATGGCGCGCGCGGCGCACGGCCACGCCAACGATCTCCTCACGGCCAGCCTGCTCGCGACGAGCTCGCCCGTGCTGTTCGTCCCCGCCATGAACGATCACATGTGGGCGCACCCGCAGACGGTCAGGAACGTCGAGCACCTGCGGGAGATCGGCTACAGGGTGCTGGATCCGGATGACGGCCCCCTCGCGATCGGCGAAGGCAGCGGGCCCGGGCGCATGCCCGAGCCGGAAGCGATCGTCGCGCACCTCGGCAGGCTTCTCGAATCCGACAACACGCTGCGCGGCCGGCGCATCCTGGTCACCACGGGCGCGACCCGCGAGGCGGTGGATCCTGTGCGGTTTATCTCGAATCACAGCTCGGGCAAAATGGGCGCCGCCATCGCAGCGGCCGCGTGGCGGCGCGGCGCCGACGTGACTTTGATCGCCGGCCACACCGACATAGACCTGCCCCGCGGTCCCCGGGTGATTCAGATCGACACAACCGACGCGATGGCGCGCGCCGTGGCTGGCGAGATTGGCGCTGCCGACGCGCTGATCATGGCCGCCGCTCCGGCGGATTTCACGGTGAAGCAGGTCAGCTCGAGCAAGATGAAGCGTGAGGGCGGGGCGCCCTCGCTGGATCTGGTCGAGACCGCCGACATCCTCAAGGGAGTGTCGTCTTCAAGGAAGAAGGGGTCGGTGATCGTGGGCTTCGCGCTGGAAACGGGTGACGCGGCCCGGCGCGGCGAAGAAAAGCTGCGAGCCAAGGATCTCGACATGATCGTCGTGAACGATCAGAACGAGGAGGGTGCGGGCTTCGGCGGCGACACGAACCGGGTGACATTGATGTCGCGTGACGGAAAGCGCGAGGAATTGCCGCTCATGCTCAAGACAGAGCTCGCGGAAGTGCTGCTGGACCGGATAGGAGCCATGCTGAATGGATCCTAGGGAGCAACTGCGCACCTATCTCGAGCAGCGGCGGGAAACGGGCGAGACGGAACTCGTCCTCGACAAGCTCTCCATCGACGAGGTCCTGCGCATCATCGCCGGCGAGGCGTCATCGGCTCGCGGGAGCGCCGTCGCAGCTGCCGCGGCCGCGGAGATAGAGCACCCATCGAGCGTCCGGTCGGGCGACCCTGGAACCGGCGACTGGCGCTCGACCCTGCGGGATGCCGGGGCGGCTCCAGCGGCGAAGCCACCGGCTGCCGAGCCGCTTCCCGGGGAGCAGACCCCTGTGGCATCGACGGATCCGGCACCCGTGAAGCCGCCGAGCATCCCCCGGCTGGCGTTTCCCCAGCCCGGACACGAAGCCGGCGGTCCTGACGAGGCGAGCGAATTCAAAACGGGGATCGTGGTCGGAGCCGCCGACTCCGAGCTGTTCAGGAGCCCGTTCTCGCACCTCGATTCGCTGCAAGCGATCGCAGAAACGGTGCGCTCGTGCACCCGCTGCCCGCTCTATGCCACCGCTACGAACGCTGTTCCGGGCGAGGGCGATCCAAATGCGGATCTGGTGTGCGTCGGTGAGGCGCCGGGCGCGAGCGAGGACGAGACCGGCCGGCCCTTTGTGGGAGAGTCCGGAAAACTCCTAACGAAAATTCTCGAGGCTATCAAGCTCTCACGCGAAGAAGTTTTTATCTGCAATGTCCTGAAGCATCGGCCGCCGGGAAACCGGAACCCGCTTCCCGGAGAGGTCGAAGCTTGCTCGCCCTATCTGATTCGCCAGCTGGAGATCGTCCGCCCCAAGGTCATCGTCACATTCGGTACATTTGCAGCACAGACCCTGCTCAATACGAAATCGTCGCTGAGCCAGCTCCGCGGGCTCGTGCACAGATATTACGGAACACCCTTGATCGTCACCTATCACCCGGCTGCGCTTCTCCGCAATCCAGCGTGGAAGCGGCCAACGTGGAACGATGTCCAGCTCGCCCGTAGAGTTCTCGATAGCGCAAGGCAAGGGTCGTGATCCTTTTCGCGACCGTCAGCCTCCGTATTCGGAGGACGCCGAACAAGCGGTAATCTCCGCGATGATGCTCGACTCGGACGCGGTACTCCGTGCGACGGAGTTCGTGGACGATTCGATGTTCCATCGCGAGGCGCACCGCAGGATCATCCGCGCCATCCTCGCCCTGGCGGAGCGCGGTGACGTCATCGATCCGCTCACGCTCTCGGAGGAGCTTTCCCGGCGCGGCGATCTGCAGGGCGCCGGCGGCAAGGACTACATCTCCGAGCTGCTGGACATGGTGCCGACCGCGGCCAACGTCGAGTACCACGCCAAGATCGTTCGCGAGAAGGCGCTCCGTCGCCGGCTGATCGAAGTCTCCACGGGAATCGTGGGAGATGCCT
>JACDCY010000010.1 GCA_013817305.1 Gemmatimonadaceae bacterium
TCGTTGCTCCGCGTCCACAACCACGAACGCTCTCATGCGCCCACCTTCGCGGCCTTCGCCTTAAGCGCCTCGTGGCGCGCGACATCGTGCCGCGTGCGGTAGTCGCGATACTCAGCCTTGGAGTTCTTGAAGGCATCCCGTAAGGCTTCGACGCCGCCCTCGGCCGCTGCCTCCAGATCAAGCACCCAACCCTCATAACCGGCCGCCGGTTGGGGCGGCATGGCGGGTTTCGGCGTGCCCTGCTGCGCGGCGGCTCCGTCGTCGTCCACTTCCGCCGCGATCCCAAGCACGGACGCCGCGCAGTACCGTTTGGCGTAGGTTAAGGCCGAGCCTTGGTCCTGTGGCCGCTCATACATCGCGAGCGGATACTCGCCGCGCATCCACTGCCCTGACTTGTGCAGCAGGAGCGTCACGAGCTGAAAGCGGCCGTCGTCCATGACGGGCCACTGCGAGATCGTGAGGCCGTGCTGACTGAGCGCCGGCGTCGTCGCCGCGAAGAGGTCCGCGAGGTCGCCGTATTTGTATTCGTAACTGCCTTTTTGAGAGGCCACTTTCGCAGTGTGCGCTTTCCCAAACACGCCGAACGCCTTCCGGGCGTCCACGAGCGCGGTGACTAATTCATCGATCATCGGAGAGTGCGTCATGGCTGCCCCCCTTCGATGGCCGCAATGGCCCGCCCTTCCGCGAGCGCGAGCACGGCGCGGCGCAACTCGGCGCGATGTTCCACGGTGGCCTCGCGCCAGCCCTGCGACGAGCTGACGAGCGCGCAGATGACGTAGTGGAGATGCTCGGCCGCATGGTCGATGTGTTGGTCGGGCGTGCGCGACGGGTCCGGTAGGAGCCGCAGCGGGGACAGGTCTGTCAGAAACGGCGAGGTGTTGTGCATGGGGGCAAGCATACACACACCCCGCACGGCGCGCAAGAGGGAAATACGGGGAAGTGGGCCAGTGTGGAAGTAAGGCCCCTCCCCCTCGTCATCTCTCAGCCGACGGGATCGCGCTCGGCGGGCGCCTCGCCCATCGGCACGGCGCGCCACTGCGCGTGCTCCAGACGGTCCTGATAGATCCGGACGCGCGCGTCAAGCTCGGCGATCGTCGCAGCCGGCGTGCCCGGCAGAATGTCGCGCACCCCGCTCCACTCGCGGATGCCGACGCCTATCTGCGCCTCGGCGTTGACGATCATGGCGAGAATTTCGTGGGCCTTCACAGGTGGCCCTTCATGCGGGACACCCCGGCCGGCGTGTCCAGGACGACAGCCTGCGTGGTCAGCGTGCGCAGGATCACGTTCAGCAGGGCCACAACCGCGAGAAATGTCGCGTGATATTCGTTGGGCACCAGCGCGGTCACGTCCGTCAGCTCGCTCATCGCAACGAGCAACGTAATGACATTCAACCAGATCGTTTTGCTCGCAAAGACTGATTTCATTGGGTTTACCCTCACCTGAACAGTTCGTAAAATTCAGCCGCGCGCTCTCGCACGTCCGCCGCGTAGTTCTTCCCCGTCGTGCCGTAGTCGGGACTGCGCCCCCTGCTGACGTGATACGGCGCCCAGTCGCCCGAATTGTACGCCGCGATCGCGCAGTCCAGCAGCGCCCCACCGCGCAGCACCGGCATCACAAACGGCCACGTCTGCCCGCTGCGCTCACGCACCGTCAGAGACAGCCCTTCACGGCTCACGATGTCCCGTCGCTTCGCCGCGAGCACCTCCGCGCCTTTCCAGATCCCCTCTCGCGCGTCGCGCCAGTGCCCGAGCCGTGTCCACTCAGGAAACGAACGCGAGTCGATCTGCATCATCCCGAACCCGTGGCCGGCGTCGCCCGGCGTGGTGAGCCACTGATAGCCGGTGGCCGTCTTGCGCCCGCCCATGCCTGTCTCGCGCGACGCGATCGCCATGAGCACCCACGGGTCCAGGCCGAACGCCGCCGCCGCGCGCACGAAGTACGCCACCCATCCCTCATTGGTCGCGCGCGTCACTTCCGCACTGAGTCTCATGATCGGCGCGTCCCGTTGCCACCATTGCCCCCGTTGCCATTGCCCGCCGGCGGGTCTGCGATGTCGAATAGGTCAATATGCGCCAGGACGCCCTGCAAGAGCGCGAGCATGTTTTTTGTGCTTTCCTCGATCAATGGGTCGTTGAGCAACTCGGGATGCTTGCGGTAGTACTCAGCGATCGTGTGCGCGAACTCGTGGCGCACTTTATGATGCAGGCGCGCACGCGGCGACAGGGCTGGACTAACCGGCGGGCTTTGCGTCTTCTTCATCCGGCACATCCCTTGTGGTGAGCGCCTCTATACGGGCCGTCGCGGCTTCCGCGCGAGCCCCGCTCGCCTCCGCGCGTGCCGAACCTGTCGTCACCGCAAGAAACTGCTCAGAGAGATCGGCGATCTTCAAGTTGACGTCATTCGCCGCCGCAAACGCCTGGACAGACACCACGGTATTGTCATCGATCTTCTGCACAATATCCTTTTTCGTCTCGAGCGCCACCCGGATCGCCTCGTGGCGGGCGTCCTCGCGGTCCTCGAGATCCCATTGCCGGTTCCGCTTTTCCCGATAGATGGTGTACAGAAAACCCGCGACCGTCGTCAGGAACAGCACCACTTGACCAACTATGTACTCGTTCGTAAGGCACCCGCTTCCAACGCCTGCACGCGCGCCTCAAGGGTCTGCACGCGCGCCTCCAAACCCTTGATCAGTTCCAGCAACACCGCCGGCACCCGGTCGTAGTTCACGCCATTCGGTAAGCCCTTCGCATCGTAGGTCGCCAGCGACGGGTCTGCAACGGCGACATCCTCCGCGATGAACCCAATGTGCTCCTGATCGGGGTTGTCGTTCGCGAGCGTCGATCGGAAAGTGACGCCGCTGATGTCGAGCAGGCGCCGGGCGCGCTCGAGCGGAATGGGCGCAATGTCGGTCTTCCAGCGCCGGCTGGACGTGACCACCAACAGCTCGCCCCCTGAGTAGTTGACATTTGCCGCACTGGCGGTCCCGACCAGCCCGGAGATGAGCAGCCCAGCGGTTGTGATGAGCTTAAGTTTATTGGTGGCGGTGACATACGTCATGCCGCTAGCGCCGACAAAACTCGACGGGCCTTCGGCCGAGATAAAAAACCGCGCGGCCTTAACGCCGCCAGCGGCGACACTTACCTCGTCGGCAAACTCACGATAGATACCCGTGTTCGGATCGGTGTTGAACGAATACTGCGGGGCCGCTGCTGTACCGTCCGCGCCGCGTATTGGCTGACTAAAGGTCCATAGCCCTGCGACGATCTCGGCTGACGCCAGGCGCGCCAACAGTGCCCCATCCGCAATGTTTGCCTCGAGAATCCCCCCGATATTCGTGCCGGTCAGGGCGGGACTCGACCCACTCGCGACACTCTGGTTGAACGTGAAGCCGTTCAGGGTCGGGGCAGTCACGGCGCCGAGTTGCGTAATGGCCGCCTGCACGTCTAGCGGCAACACGCCCACAAGCCGCGAAGCCGCGATCGCTTCGTTGGCCGCGATCAGCAGCGACGTCGGCGCATCCGCCTGAGCGATGACGCGGGCGTTGGCCGGTACGACGGTCGTGATCGTGCCGGCCGGCGTGCCCGCGTAGATAATGGCGCCCGTGGTCAGGCCGCTGAACCCCTCGAGCCGTCCCTGCACGCGAAACAGTCCCGTCTCTCCCGTCAGCAGGTTCGCCAGGGCGAAGCCGACGCGCCCCGCCGTGGTCGAGGTGCCGACTGCCGCCGAGTTGGTCAGATACCACCGGCCCACGATGCCCGGCCCCGTGCCGGTCTCGAGATACGCCGGCTGACGCGCCAGGATCGGCTCACCCGCGATGCCATCGAGGTCGAGGTCAAGATCGGTGGTCGGCATCGCCGGCAGGAAGTCCACCGAGCGCACCGACACCATTGCACTATTGAACAGCTCGAACTTGTAGCGCCGGCTCGCATCCCAGTAGATGACGGCAATACCCGAGCTGTTCAGCGGCACCGGGTCCGGATGCGGCACGAGCCCGAGCGCATCCTGATACACCGTCTGCGGAAGTCCGGTGCCGGCCTCGTAGAAGCGGACGAACCCGGACGTGAGGACGCGCCCACTCGCGTCGAGCCCCTGAAAGTAGGGCATGGGCATCGGGGTGACGGTAGGCATCAGTTCAATCCTTTTCGCTGCATCCAACGCACGAGAGAGACGACGTGGAGCATCATCGCGCCCATCGCCAGGGCGAAGCGTACACCGCCCGATGGCGCCAGATGCCACAGCACATCAGCGAGCCACCACACGCGGCGCCTCCCCGAGAAACGCCTTGGCGTCACGCGCCAGCCGCGCGCGCGTGTGAGGCGACACCAACTGTTCAACGACCAGCGGACGCTTTGTGCGCAATAGGTCCAGCACGCGCGGACGCACCACATCGGTCGCGCCGTTGATGGCCTTCTCGAGCAGCGCACGATTCGCCTCGTCCGGGCGGCTCTTAAATCCAGGCTGCCGCAGCACGCGCTCGATGGCCGAGCGTCGCTCGCGTCCAATCGCCTCGATGATGGTGTCCTGCTGCGCTTCGGTAATGTCGATGGCTTTCCCCTTCACCGTAAACTTGGGCCGAGGCTTGGTCGGCTGCACGGCGAGCGCCGCAAGCGCTGTCGTCACATCATCCTCGACGGCCTTGGAAATTTCCGGCACGATGAACCCGCGCGTCACGAAATTGCCGGGCCGTGTCGCCGGTTCACCCAGGCGCGTGCGGCGCGGCGGCAGAGACGATGATGCGCCGGGGATGATGGCCTGCACGCTCTCGGCAACACCCTTCGGCTTGCGGTACACCGGATCGACCGCCTGGCTGATATTCCGCATCAGGCCCGCATACGGCACGAACCCCTGCGAGAACAGGCTGAGCCACTGCCCGGCGTAGCGCGTCGGGTCGTTGACCGCATCGAGGAAGGTGCCCAGTCCTGACAGGAACGACTGGTCCATTAGCGACGCGCCGGCCCCCGTAATGGCGGCGATAAACGCCTCTTCGGCCGCGCCGGCGTCCTGGTCGGAGTGCTTGAACCGCTCCCAGGAGTTCGACACGGCCGCCATCGCAATCGACTGCGGCTGGAATAGCGAGTAACGGACCCAGTAGTTCCCGATCCGCACCGCGTTGGCGAGCTTGCCTTGCGCGTAGAACTCTTCGCGCTCGCCCTCATCGTCTGGCGGCGCCCCGGTCAGCAGGCCGTTAACAGCCAGCCAGGTAATCGGCAGAAGCAGGGCAGACCCGAGTGCGGCCTGCCCCTGCGCCTTTGCCGCATCCCGCCCGCCGGCCTGCGCGCGCTTCATTACGAACCCGGCCGGCGACCACTCCAGCCCTTGTTTCAGGATGGCCGATGGCGTTTTAATGAACGGCGCCAAGAACAACGAGGCGGTCCGCAACGGCAGCGGTGCGGTCGGCGACTTGGCTTTGAGAAGCCACTGCACAATTGGTCCTGGTGTCTCTTGGAACACCGAACGAGCCGCCGCTTCGTCCGCTTCCTCGCGGAGCCGCTCAAACCGTTTGCCGTCCTCCGTGGTTGGGTCGGCCTTGGTCATCAGTTCCGCCATGCGGGCATGAATCTCGTCGGGCTTCCGCAGTCCTTCGGTGCGGGCGCGCGCATAGGCGCCGGCGTAAAGTTCCTGGTGATACGCCACTGCGCGGAAGAATTCGTCGGCTGCTTCCAGCGCACGGCTCGGGTAGTTGAAGACCAGCCGCGCCGTGTCATCGAGCTGTGCCGCCTTGGGGAACCGCTTGATCACGCCCTCGGGAATGTGCAGTTCCACTCGTGGCGTATCGAACACGCCCGTCGCCGCGGCGGTAATCGCCTTCGGCCGAAAGCCCTCCCGGAACGTGAACGAGGCATTCTGGATGCCCACCTGCAATCCGATGTATCCACCGGCCAGTTTCTCGCGCACCTCGCCGATGAAGACCGTCCGCTCGCGCCCGGTCTTCGCTGCCATGACGGCATCGAGCGGCCCCGCAGCGAGTGGCGCGATGGTATTCGCCATCAAGTTGAAACTGTTGCCGATAATGTTCCGCAGGTGCGTCTTCACACCTGAGAGCAGGTTCGTATAGTAGAACGCCTGCACGTAGTCAAACCACGTGCCGCTCGCGCGCTGGCGCAGGAGTTTGAGTTGCTGGAGCGGATCGCCTTGCGCATCTAGCGCGGCCTTCGACACCGCCATGAGGTCTTTCTGGAAGCCCGGCGCCTTGAGCGCGGCCTCCAGGAAGCGCGACTCCTGCAGGTCCAGTATGCGCGCCTTAACGCGCAGGATGTTGAGCGCACGCCCCGTCTCGGCTTTCGCGCCGCGGTAACTGGCCGTCAGAATCGTGGCGACGTCCGTCAGATGTGAGAATTGGAGCTTGTCCCAGTCCGTCGCCGTGCCATCCTTGATCTTGTCGAGCACGACCTGCCGCGCCGTCAAGGCCGTGGCGATGGCGTCCTGGTAGGCTTTCAGTTCCTCCGCGTTGACCGCCGTGCCCGGCTTGAGCGTTTCCAACGGCAGCCAGACATCTTTCGCTAAGGCTTCCGTGCGTTCATGGGACTGCACGCCGCGGCGTTGCGACTCGAACCCCTTGTAACGGTCGAGCAGGTCGGTAATGTCCCCACGAATGGACTCAGGCATCTTCTGGATGCTCGGGAACGCCAATACGCGGTCGGCCGGGAGTGGCTGCTGGTCAGGCACCGGCCGGCCACTGTCGGCCCTCATGGGCCGCGGGCCGAGCTCGTCGGCCTTGAGTCGCGCCTGCTCAAAGATGTCCTTTAGGTGCGGGCGGATCGCTTCGCCGAAGTCGCGCACCATGTCGGCGGACCACTGCGCGAACTGCACTGTGCCTTTGGCGATCTTCATCGCGCCGATGATCACCAGGTCGGTGATGTCATCTACCGGGATGCCCGACATCAGCTTTCCGCCGCTGAACGTGCCGCGCTCCTTGAGGCGCGCGCGCGCGGCGCGCTCGATCTCGTCGAGGCGGGTGAGGCTATCTGACGTGGCTTCCACGGGGTCGGCCGCGCGGGGCTTCGGCGTCTTCTTCTTGGTCGCAGGCGGCGGCGGTTTCGCGGCGGCTTGCTCCGTCTTGAAGCGGTCCGCGCGCGTGACGATTCGGTCGAACACCTCGCGCATCTCGGGCGAGATCTCCACGTCGATGGCACTGCCCGTCACCGTGCGGTAAATATCGCTGAGCCACGTGCTGAACTTGCCGAACACCTTCGCCAGCGCCGGCGACGGCGAGCGCCCGTCGCGCAGGTAGCGCTCGAACCCGCGGGCGAACTTCTCTTCCGCCGCGCGCGTCCAGCCATCCGTCGCGCCGGCCCAGCGCTCGGTGGTGGCGATGTCCTGGTCGGTAACGCCCGCCCGGTTCGCGGCCGGCACGTCGCGGTTGAGCAGGAACCGGCGGATGACGTGCCCGATCTCGTGGGCAGCGCTCGATACGTCGGCCGACTTGAATGCGCGAATGAGCGCCTGGCCGCCAGCGATGAATTCGACACTGGCTTTCTCGCCCTGCTCGAACTCCATGATCTGAATGAGTTTGTCGTCGAAGACGACGAAGTTGTGACTCTCTTGGACTGGGTCGTTCTCGGCGATCCATGCGTCGGCGTCCTTGAATGAGTCGAACGTCTGAACCACGTCGCCGGAGTTGCGCTTCCTCACCTGCGCTTTGGTGCCGGTGTCATCCCACTTCGCCTCGTAGGTCGCCTGCTGATACCGACTACTGCCATCTCGATAGCGGATGCCGGCAATGCCGTGTTTGGCGAGCGCTTCACTGGCGCCGCGCGCCTTCTGCGAGTTGACAGCCATCGGGTTAGGCGCGAGTAACGTAGCGATGCGCTGATAGAGGTCTTTCCCGCTCGCCTGTTCGGACACGTGCGGTGTCTTCTCTCTCGGTTTGGCCTCTTGGAGAATGGCTTCGACGGCCGTACGAACCTTCTCTGGTTGCTCGCTCAGCGTCTTGTCCCAATCGAGATAGTCTTCGTTCTCGGGGATATCGACTTTATAGAGCCGGCCCTGCTTGAAATGCACGCCTTCGTCTTTCCACCGTTTGATGACTGCGGCCAATTCTCGGGCACGAGGCGAGGCATCGCCGATCGCCTCCAGCGCCGACGCGAATGGGTCGCTGTGCATATATTGGTTGCCCAAGATGTCCAGCGCGGACGCTTCCGCACCGTTCGCTGAACCCTGGTACACCATCGGGTCGCCGTTGACATCGCGTATGTCGCGGCCGCGGAGCACGTTCCGGTAGTGCGCCGCGATCTTCTTATTACTGGCGAAATACAGCCCCCATCCGTACGCCTGCGCCCCTTCGCCGGTGCCGATCTTGTGCAGCGAGAACTGTTCAAAGATGTGCGGTGAGCCGTGCCAGGCGCTCTGGAACAGTAGCCGCGGGGGCGCGCCGCCCTTGCGCGGTTTCGATATTTCAGATGAAAGGGAAAACTCCACCTCGGCGAGTTCGGGCGTCTTGACTTCCTGCTCGCGCACCTCACCAACGTCGCCTGGTAGACGCGGTTGCTGCTCGCCGGTGTCGAGCTCATCGAACAGGTCGCCTGGCTGGAACAGCACGCGGGAGTCCGCCTGCGCGGCGAGTTCGCGCCTGAACGCCACGACGGTGTTGGTGCGCGTCCGCTCACCTTCATACGTGCGATAGGGAATTTCGTGCTTGTCGAGGATCGCCTTTGTCGTCGCGTCGGCCGACGCTGGAATGATGGCGCCTGCGAACTCATGCAGGGCGACCGCGCGCTGCGGCTTCGCCTCGAAATACGGCACCGGCGTTTCGATGAACACCTTCCCGGCCTTCACCCCTGCGGTCACGACGTCGTTCGGGACGTTGCGGAACCCCTCGGCATGGAGCGCACGACGCATCCCCGCCTCATTGCGACCGGCTTTTACCCATCGCGCCAGCGCCCGCATGGACGCGTCCATGCCTTCCCACACACGACCGAAAGCCTCTACGCTGGTGTCGCCGTAGTGGTTCACAACCTGCCCGCGCCACGCCTCCAGCGCGACGTCCGATCTTTCCTTCAACGTCTCAAACTCGGCCTCGGTAATAAGCTGCCATTCCGAACGATTACGCATCTCGTTCAGGTCGCCCATTTTGATCGTGCCGGCCGCGCGCGCCGCGCCAGGACCGAACACCATCGTCTCTTCTTTGTTTCTCACCAGGCCGCTCATCTCCTCCACGATATTGGAGAGCACGTACGGCACTTTCTTGCGTCCACTCTTAATGTAGGGCGGGCCAAACATCGGCAGGATCTTGTCTTCGACCCAGGCCTTGAACGCGATCTCTTTTCCTTCCATAAGCGGCGCAAAACGGGCGCGCGTGTCCGCGTGGTCGATCTCGAATTGGCCGATCCGTCGCCTCGACTCGTCCAACTTCATCAAGAGAGTGAATGGCATCGGTTCGCTCGTCACCACCCACGAGCCATCCACGCCCCACGCCGAGCCGAAATGTCGCAGGAGTGCGTCGCCTTTCCAGGCTTTCCGCTCGGGGAGCGTGGGCGTCGCTGCATAACGACGGATCGCCGCTCGTGCGCTGCGGCTGATCTCGTCCAGTTTGCCGTATTCCTTCGCGGCGGACTCGAGGCGTAAGTAATCGGCCCAGAATGCCGCATCCGCCACCCACGGAAACTCGACTAGCGACGGCTCCATCACTGGTTCCACCGTCGTGCCGTCGGTGTCCTTGAGGAACCACGCTTTCGCGCCGTTCGACCCAAGCATGTCGCTCACGAGGTCTTGCGGTTTCGGATCGTTGACCGCCTTATCCCAAAGCGAGTCACGCAAGGTGCTGTCCTCAAACGCCTTGGCGTACGGCCGCGCTTCGTCCATCAATTTCTGCGCCACCTTCGACTTGACCGGCGGGTAGAGGGCGCGCGGGAACCGTGGTGAGTAGGCGTCCGCGTCGTACACCGGCACGCCGGACGAGGGATCGGCGAGCTCCTGACGGCCGATCAAGGTGATCTCGCCGAAGCCTGAAATGGTGCCGTCCTCGTTGACGATCGCCAGCGACGGCACCGGCAGCCCGCCGAGCCCATCCGCATGGACGAGGTTTTCTGCTGACAGGTTATGGATGACCGAGAGTTTCTTGCGTTCACCCTGTTGGAGAATGTTCGGGTTGTTCGGGTCGAACGTGCCGCGGTTGCCTATAGCTGACTTGATCTGTGTGGGTTTGAATGCAATATACACATCAGTCGCATTTTGGTTTCCGCTGTCAAACCTGTCGTCTTCGATACCACGAATGATAACCCCGTCGTGCCCTCGTCTTTTAGCTTCGTCAATGTTCGATTTAACATAGGACTCTTTTGTGTAGTCAAGACCGCGATTAAACTTATCCATACGATCTAACCACCCGTCTATCTTTGACTCATCGACAGGCATTGGTTCGGTGAATCCGATAACGAGTGGATTTTCGAGACTTAAATACACAGGAAGAACCGCACCACCTTCCGCTTCCGTATACGTTTCCGCATTGCCGCTCGGTTCTTTCAATAACGGAGAGTGTGAAAAATAAAATGCTTTTCCTTCAGACTTGGCTTTATCAGGATCAAAAGAAACAAGATCGTTTGCATTACGTGTTCCGTGGTACACCACAAGTGGTTTACCGTCTACATCGACAACTTTAGAGTTGCGGAACCACGCCCGAAAGGCCGGCGTGTCTGTCTGCCCCTGCGGCATCGCGTCCGGTCCCGCAGTGCCGCCCGCGGCGAGCTGCATCTGCGACGTGTCGAGCCCTACCGCTTGGACGAGGGCATCGATCGCGACGGCGTGGTCGTCGGTGAGCTGTCCGCCGAAGGTGAGGCCCTTGACAGAGTACGGCTGCGGTGTGGAGTCGGCGTCCGCGGCCGGCGCGGGGGCGACTTCTGCTGGTCGCGGGGCTACTCCTGCGGGTCGCGTGGCGGCGGCGGAATCTGCAACGCCCCGCTCGTGATGTGGCTTTTGAGTGACTTGAGCGTCGCGTCCCGCTCGGCCGGCGTCAACTTTCGATCCGGTTGTGGTGGCGCCGAGTTCTTCGGCGACGGCGGTGCGGACGGCTTCGAGGAGCGAGGATCGAACGGCATCAGGGTTGCCACCTTCGGCGAGTTGTGTCGCAGCCGTGTTCAGACTGCGGGCGATCGGGCCAGACGACCCGGCGAGTGTATCAAAGACCGCGCCGATCGTCGCCGCCTCGTCCGCGATCTGCTTCGACTGGTCGATGTTGATGCGGTTGCCGCCCCGCGCCAGGTCCGCCGCGCGCGAGCCCTTCGCCACGAAGCCGAAGAGCTTCTTGTCCTTGGCGAGCTCCCGCGACACCCAGTCCCGCAGGACCGCCTTTTCAACGGCGACGTTCTGCGTCCGCTCCTCTCCGAGCAGGCCGAAGATGTCCGCCTGGCCGTCGCCTCCGCTGGCGACCTCTGGCGTACTGGCGACATCGGCGGCGAGCGTGCGCACCTGTGCGGGCGTGAGCGTGCGTCCCTTGCCCTGCTGCCGTTCCACGAGCTTGACGACCGCTGCCTGGCCCTCGGGCGAGAGCTTCGCTTCGCCCACGGCTGCCGCGATCTTGGCGTCCATGTCGCCCGTAGCGACACGATCGAACAGCGGGTCAGAGAGTTGTGCCAGGGCAATAGCATCGCGCACCAGAACCGACCTGGGCGACAACCCGGCGTCGATCAGCATCGCCTCGTTCGCCCCGGCATCGCGGATCAACTTGGCGGCGTCGGTCGCGGTGCCTTTGTCCTCGGCGATGTTGGTCCAGGCGCCTTCGATCCGGGCCGCCTTGGCGTCCGGGGCGTCGAGATACCGCACGGCCACACGCTCGGCACCCAGGCGCTTGGCGGCTTCGAGTCGGTGATGGCCGTTGACGACGTAGGTCTTTCCGTCGGCGGGGTCTTGCCAGACCATCAGGACGCCGGCGCGGCCCTCGTTCCAGGGGCCGTCGATCTTGGCGCTGCTCGTCACGCCCGCCGTGTTGCCCCCGGCTTTGAATTGGAACCTCGACGGGTCTACCGTGATGCTGTCGGGCGGTAGGGTGTAGAACTCGCCCGCGGTCGGGGCGTCCGGGCTCGACGGGACCGCAATTGCGGTTTGGCTTTCCGCAATTGCGGTTTCGTCTTCCGTGGTTGTGCTAGGCGGGGCGATCGGTTGCCCGAACATATCCGTCTCGGGTTCCGGCGTAGGCGCCGGTTCTACCACGGGCGCCGCGGCCGTCTCGGACGGAACATCGGGAGACTGTTCGATGTTCGTTTTTTCCGGGGCGGGTGTCGTGCTAGGCGCGCGGTTGCGCATCTGGGCGGCAAGCTCCGCAGCCTCGCGTCCAATATTCGGGTTCTCCGCGCGCATCGCCGCCGCACGCTCGGCCACAGTGCCCACCAGCGGCGCGTCCGGATCGACAGCAACAGGCGGCGCTGGTGGCGGGACGACCGGCTCGGCACCGACGGCCACGAACTCGGACGGCACTGCGGGTTGTTCCGGCGGTGGAGTTGGAGTCACCCTCATGGCTGGGTCGGCCGCTAAGGGCCGCGTCTCCACCACCGGAACCTCTGGGGCCGGCGCCTTCGGCCGGCTCAATTTGCTGGCGACGCCACGAGCGGCATTGGCGCCGCCGCCCATCACCATCCCCGTCACGGTGCCGAGAATGGCGTTTTCGTCCAGGCCCTCCGTTAAGGGCCGGTCGTTCTTGCTGTTGGACAACACCTGCTCGGCGGTGCCCTGGCCGAGTTCCTCGAGCCCTTCCAGCGTCATACCGCCGACGATCTGCGTCACAAGGCCACGACGGGCCTCGGGAGATACCGAACCGCCTGCGATCAACGTATCGACATCCCCGACGCCAAGACGGTCCGCCAGGCGCCCCAGCACGCGCCCCACGACCGCCGTGGCGCCGCCGGTGGCCACGGCATAGCCCAGGTCGGACGGGGTTGTGAGCGTGCTGTCACGGTCCGCCAGCGACAACCCGGCGCCGATGGCGCCCTCACCCACGGCGCCCGCGGCGACCGCACCCATGCCCGCAGCGACGAGGCCGCGGGCGATACCGCCAGCCCCAGCCATGAGCGGCAGCGAGTTCAAAAAGGAGTGCGTGATCAGCTCGGGGCTCTCGAGCACGGCCTTCGCCTTGTTGACGAGGCCCTCGGCCTCTGCGAAGTTCGTCTGCCCCTCCTGTGTCTTCTTAGAGAAGTAGGTATTGAGGATCTCGTTGGTGAGCTTCGGGTCAAAGCCGAGCCCCTTGCGGAGCGCGCCGCCGGCCATGCCGAGCGTTGCCGCGTCGGCGATCCCCACTGCCGCCTCACCGAGACTCACCACGCCCTGCGCAACCGCGACGCCCTTGTCGGTGACGGCTTCGGTCCACGTACGCTCCGGCGCGCGCGGCGTCGGCGGCATCTTGGCGACGACTTCGGTATGGAAGTCGGCTTGCGGCGGCCGGCTCAGGATGATGTCGTTCAGGCGCGCAGGGAGTCGAGCGCTCGGGCGTGACGGGTCGGCCGGATGCGGCCCCATCGGCCCCGGCAAATGCACATCCGTGCGGCCAGGGGCGCCGCGCGGGGCGTTGAGCGATGGCGGTGCTATACGAGCGTCAGGTAAAGGAACAGCATCAGCACGGGGAGCGGGCGGCCCACTGGGAGGCGCATGGGCAGAAAACCAGTCAACGGGCGGCGCGGCGGGTTGCTCGGTAGGCTTGGGAGCATTGACCTTGAACCAGTCATTCGCCATGTTACCGCCGAACCACCTTTGCGCCCATGCTTTCGTAGTGACGCACCATGTTGGCCGGCACCTGCGACTCGGTGCCATCCGGTGCGCGCATCAGCACGGTGGCGGCAGGCGATCCGGCAGCGGTGCCAGCACCCAGCGGGGACGCCGCTGGTGCGGTCGGCGCCGGGCGTGCCGCCTGTCGCGGCTCGAT
The DNA here is from genome assembly GCA_013817305.1 of Gemmatimonadaceae bacterium. GTDB lineage: Bacteria > Gemmatimonadota > Gemmatimonadetes > Gemmatimonadales > Gemmatimonadaceae > JACDCY01. The sequence goes on from JACDCY010000010.1 coordinate 13,844, forward strand.
GATGGACTGGTTCAGGGTCGGCGCGGACGCGCGACGATCGCCACGTGTCTGGTCGGATGCGGGGTCATATCCGATCTGCGTGTAATACGACCGCTGCGCCCGTGCCTTGTCGGCTTCGTGCTGCGCCTTGAGCGGCTCTTTCCGCGTCACGGCTTCTTCGGGTGTGATGTTTCCGATCCGCTCTTCGGAGTCAATGGCACTCATACTTCGACGGAAGTCCTGTTCAGTGTCATCCAGGCGCCGCTGATAGTCGCGCTCCGCGACGTTCTTCTGTACCGCCGTGAGCGGTTTGGGCGCGTCGCCCGTGCCGCCGCCGGTGTTGGGCTCGCGGCCCGCGTCCGAGTAGGCGCGACGCGCACGAATGATCTCCTGCTTCCGCTCGGGCGACGTGTTCGGGTTCGCGTACTCCTCGAAGTCGCCCTTCGGCGTGACGCCCTTGTCCTGGTCGGCACGCTCTTTCGCTGACAGCAAGTAGGTGTTGATCTGCTTCGGCGTCTTGCCGGTGAACTGGTTCAGGATCTCGGGGTCGATGCCGTCGGCCCCGAAGTTCGCGAGCGCCGCATCGCGCGCGTCCGGGTCGGGCGCGAGGATCAGCGCGTTGGCGACAGCCTTGGTCATCGCCTCGTGGTATTGCGTGTCCTTCAAGTTCCGGCTCTTCACCGCCTCGACCTGGCCCAGCGCCGACTGTTGCGCACGCAGCGATCCGGCCACCTCGGTCACGGTCTGATGGAGCGCCGCCGCCTGCTCCGGTCCGCCCGTCAACGTCTGCGGGATCTGCGCCGCCAGCTTGCCAGACGGGTCGAGCGCGCTCGCATACGCCGACAACTGCGGGCGTAACTTCGCATACAGCGCGGGGTTCTCGGCGATCTGTGCCGTCGTCTCCGAGGCTTTGCCGAACACGTCCAACTGCGCATTGACTGCCGTCATCGCATCGCCGACGAGCCCGCGCTGCTTCTGCGTCTCCTGCGCGCGGAGCGCCTGGCCCTCGCGGCCGAGCCCGGTCTGTTCCATGCGATAGGCGATCTCGTTGCCCGGCAGGCCCTCGCGCAGCCCCTCATCCATAAGCGCGCCGGTGCGGGACTCGCGGTCGCGCGTCTCCGTCACCCGCGCCAGTTCCGCTTCGCGCGCGCGCCGCGCCGGCTCCTCGGCCTTGTGCTGCATGATCGAGTTGATGCCGCCAGCGACAGCCCCGCCGATCTGCCCCACCATCTGCGCGTTGGCGTCGGCGTTGGCGAGGTTGCGCTGTATGACGGACCGGCGGTTGTCGGCCATCAAGTCGTTGATCCGCCGCGTGTCCTCCCGATAGGGACGGCTCACGTAAGGAAGCGAGGTTCGAGCCATGCGCTATCTCCCCATTTGCGTGAGAAATTTTAGGCGTTCTTCTTCTAGAAGCTCACGCTTCCACGTGTTGTTCTCGGCCTGCACCGCCCGCCGGAACTCATCATCCGAGCCGAACACGGCTTTCCGGAAGCGGTCATCGTTGTAGTAAATCTCCCGCTGCCACTCGCGGTCGAACTCGGCATTGCCCCGGCCCGTCTTGGCCGCGTTCTGCGCCTGCCAAGTGGCAAACTCAGGCGCGTACTGGAGCTGTGACAGGTCCATCTCTTTGTCCCACATATCGGCCGCGTTGCCCCGGTTCAGGCCGTAGGCAGTCGTCGCGCGGTTGAACACGTTGCCGTATTCCTGCGAGGCCATCCCCTGCCCGTAGTCCGTGAGCGCGCGCAGCGTCTCGCCGCTGGCGAACTTCCCGGAGCCGGCCTTCGACGCTTCGAGCGCTTTGCGGCCCTCGTCGAGTCGGAACTGGTACCCCGGGTCGGCATACATGCCGGCCGCGCCGGGCACCTGAAAGCCTTCATGTTTGAATGCCGCCGGTCCGTTGAACGCCGGCGCGGCGTCGATCGTGTCCCAGTCCCATTTCTTGGCGCCTGGCGGTGGCGCCGGTCCCCCTCCACCGAACGGCTCGAAGGTGGCCCCGCCTGTCATGCCGGCACCTGTGCGCAGGAGCGTGTTGTACTCGTCGCCGCTCAGTTCCTCGTCGGCACTGCCGATATTACGACCGAGCGCGCTGAACGCGGTCGAGCGGTCCTGGTCGGTCAGCGAACGGCCCGCATAGCCCTCCAGACCGGAGAGCACTTCGCTGGCGCGATACCTCTTGCTGGGGTCCACCCCTTTCCATGTCGCCATTACCGTGCCCTCCATCGCATCAGGTCATTGAGCGGCGTCGGCTCGTCCATTGGCACCGCCACGTCTTGGTAGGCGTAGTCGTCCACCCCAACCACTCGCGGCACCGCGCCAGGAGCCGGCGTCGTCGTGGCCGGCGGGGACGGCGGCGCGCCCGCGGCGGCTTGCGAGGCACCACGGCCGGCGGTATTCGCTTCATCGAGCCACTGCCAGCCGCCCTCACCGGACCGCTCGAGCACGTCCACGATCCCGACGGGCACGCCGGACTCGAAGTCCGACAACGTGCCACCGAAGTCGATCTTGGGGTCCGTCGCGTGGTCTAGGAGTTTGGCGTGTGGGAAGTAGCGTTTGAACTCGTCACTTGCCACGAGCTGCCGCACGGCCTCTGGGGTACTCGCCATATTCGAGGCGAGACGCCCGAAGGTGTTCTTCATGGAGTTGCGCGCCTTCGTGTCGCCGCCGTAGTCGCTGCCCACCTCGAAGCCACGCATGGTGCCGACGTTGCCCCACTGGAGCTGGTCACGCTGGTCGCGCGCCATACCTGCCGGTGGTGCGGTCGGGGTTGCCACGATCGGCGGCATGGCCGGCGGCGGCGCGGTCGGAGTGAACCGCGTCGGGTTCGGCTGACGCGGAGACGCCATGTTCGGCGGGCTGTAGAGTCGTGGCTGTGACTCGGTCTCCCATCCCGTCGTGATCCGCGGGTCGGCATACCGATCCGTGGCCGGGTTCGACGTGGCCGGATCGCCATTGCGAGGATCGGGCACCGTCGTCGCCGTATTCGGAGGCGTCAGGTCGAGCAACCGCTGTGGACGCGCAAACGGGTCCGTCACTTCGTCACCCAAGGGCTCAGCGTACGGGTCATATTCCTCGTCGTAGGGCCGGCGGCGGCCTCTCGTTTCGTACGGTGGCGGCATTATCGACTCCTCACGACGCCGCGGCGGCGGGACGGCATCATCAACTCGTTGATGCCGGGCACGGTCGCCAGCTCCGCGTCGAACTGTTCACGCTCCTGCGTGCTCATCGCCGCCATCGCCTCGTCCGAACTCGCGATCCGGGCGTAGGCAGCCGGTGTCATCGCCGGCGCGGGCGTACCGCTGACAGGCGCGGGCGGCGGCGTGCCGAGCGTCCGCGGGAGCTGCGGTGCGTCCCACATCTTCGTGTCCCGCGGCTGCGTCATATCGGTGCTCGCTGGCGGGGCCATCTGCGGGGCCGGGGCCGAGAGGTGCGCCGGCAGCGCCGGTTTCTGTCGGGGCGCCGGGGCCGGCAGTCCGGCTCGGCCCGCCAGCGCCCCGATCGCCGAGTAGCCGACTTCCCGGTAGGGTTCGGCGTTGGCCTGGTCGGTGTCCCACCGATGGCGCAACTCGGCGACATCCTCAGCAGACTGCTTCTGTTGCGCGTCGTGGAACTCCTTGAGCTGTGACTGCTCCTGCAGCCACATCTCGCGGTCCTGTTCCATACGCTTGGTTTCGAGCCCGATCTGCTCGGTGTTCATCGCGACCGTGTCGCGGGACGCCTGCTCGTTCGCCTTGCGCTGTGAGCGGTTCGCGTAGATCGATGTCCCGGCCGACACGCCCGCCGTGATGAGCGAACCGACAATGAGCGAGGTCGTAATGGCCGCCATTTTAAAGTCTCCGTCCGTAGGAGGTTTCGATCTTCCGATAGTCGAGCCGCTCGTAGAACTCGGCCGTCCGCTCATCGGGCGCGATCATATGGAACATCACCGCCCCCTGCCCCATCGCCCACTGTTCAGCCTCCGACAGCATCCGAATCGCATCCCGCCCGCCTCGATGCGCGGGGTCCATCCACCAGGCCATCTCGGACGCCGTTCGTTCACCTGTCAGCGGATGGATGAACAGGACTACGGCCATCATGCCGACGAGTTGCCCCTTATGTTCGCTCACAAGCACGACGGCGTGCGGGTTTTCTATGGTCTGCTGGACAAACGCTTCGACGTGCGCCGTGCTGAACGCCAGCCGGTGCTGGTAGTCCGTGGACGCAATGAACCGCAGGGCCATCGTCTGCACCGCCCCCAGGTCGCTATCCGTGGCGGCGCGGATCACTGCGGCATTCTCTCGGCGTAGACATCGAGCGCGTAGCGCATCGGCGTCCCGCCCACGCTGGCGTAGCTGACGGCCACTGTGATCGGCGTGGACGGGTCCGCCGACACGATCACCGACAGCGCTGAGTATTGCGCCGTCGTGTTGGCCGCCAGCGCCGGCGAACTGAACGACCGCGCCACGCCGCCCTCCGTCCACGCGATCGTGACCATGACGCTGCTCGAGGTCGTCGCCGCCTGCACCACGCGCAGGGCGAACGACACCCGGTAGACGCCGCCGAAGAACGCATACCCCTCGATCGGCGTAGCGCCGTAGCCCGCCACCCCGTTCGTGTCGTGCTTCCAGCCGGCCACGGTCGGCATCCGGTTCAGGCGCGGGATCAACGCCTCATCGAACCAGCCCTGGTAGGGCCGCGACATCGTCCGGTCCTCGGTGACGACCGGGTCGCGACGCGGATAGGGCGGGGTCGTCGGGGTCATGCCGCGTTCCTCGTCGCCATTAGGGCATTGATCCAGCGCACCGGCCCCGCCGCCGCCGTGACCGCTTCAAACACCCGATCGGTGGCGTGCCCCAGCCCATACCACTCGCACACAGCATCGAACTCGCCTTGTTTGCCGGCACTGCGCGTGCCGAGACTCTGGAATGTCTTGCCGCTGTTGTCGCTGACGCGCAGCTCGACCAGTGGCGTGACACCAAGCGGCGCGACGCCCGCATCAACCTGCAAGGCAAAATAGCTGTAGTAGATGCGCCGGCCGTTATGCGAGAGCGCCGGCGCGCGCCGCACCCGTCGGATGGGACGCCCACCCACATCGAGGAAGAACTGCGACGACACCCGGTAGATCGTGCCGCTCTCGCGGTCGCCAGCCAGGTGCAGCCCGAACATCTGCTGGTGGTACGTCGGGTGCCAGTAGTCGTAGTCGGCATCTTCCGCGATCCATGTCCCGCGCTCGCACCAGACGCCCGGCACGGCGACATCCCAGGCCCAGGTCACTCGCGCCGACGGGAAGGTCAACAGGTAGAACGTGTGCCCCTCGTGCTGATAGGACTGGCCGATGGCGTCATCGACGCGGGCATAGCCGGCAATGGCGTGCTGCAGGGCGTGGTGGCTGATATTCTCGACCGCCGTGCCGCTCGAGCGCACAACGCCCTGCAATCCGTCGCCGGACTGCGCCAGCCAGACGCGCGCGCCGCCGACCGTCGCCACCGAATGCGAGGCCGCGATGCCCGTTTCAAACGTGCCGCCCGGCAGCGGTTGGAAGATGTTGGGGTAGACGCCGCCGGCCCAGTAGGTGTCACTCGTTTCGCTACCCAGGAGCACCACGCGCTCATCCATGACGTGCATCGTCACCCACGGGTCGGACCTGTTGGTACGCACGTAGAAGTTCAGCGCCGGCCAGACGGTGCCGTCGAAGAGCTCCGACCATTCAAACTTGGTGGCGGTGGCGTCGAGCGCCAGGAAATACCCGCCGAGATAGCCGATGGCGTCCGTGTTGCCCGTCCGCACCAGCGTCAGCACGTTCGTATCCAAGCTCAGCACGTAGGCGTTCCGGCTCGCACGGATGAGCAGTTGCCCGCCCGCGAGGCCACTGCCGGCGAAGTCCACCGGCACCCCATCGGTATAGGCCAGTGTTCCACGTGGAACAGCGCTCGTGTTCGAGAACACCTCATACAGCGTGTCACCAGCGGCGACAAAATAGCGGCCCTGCTCCTCGAAGCTGCCCCGGATCGGACTCGTCGGCAGCGTGGCCCATGTGGTCACGCCCGGCGTCCCGATTAGGATGGCCTGGTTCTTCCCGAACTCCGTCGCCTGAACCTCGGGGAATAAGTTAATCGTGCGCTCCTGGCTCGCCTGCTGCGCCTGCGACACGTGACTGGCGCCAATAAAACCGGGGTATGGCCGGGCCGTCTGGATCACCGGCCCCCCGTATACTCATCCGCGTAGATGTTGTAATGCCCGCGGCGCGTGCCAGGGAGCTCGTTGCCGAAGACCTCGGGCGCCGTCCAGTTCTGACGCTTAATGAGGTAGAGCGTCGAGACGGCATCCCGCGACACCTGCGGGTCGAGCATGGCATCCGGAAAGAATTGCTTGAGCTTAACCGCGAGGTTGCTCAGCAGCGCGGACTCGTAGCCCTCGGGAAAGGCGTAGTCCACGCCGTCCTGCATCGTGGCGATGGTCTCGCGCTGGTAGAGGATGAGATCGACATCGCTGGTCGTCGGCACCGGATAGATCGCGATGGTGTTACGGCCCACGTCGATCGAGCCGTCGAAGATCAGGTCCGTCGGGAGTTCGCTCGCCATGTCCTTCATGCCGATGCGGCGCCACTCGAGCATCGTGCGCGGCCGGCGCCGGGCGATCTCGTAGGGCTGTGTGTCGTTGCGGTTCGGGATGATGCTCCACCACTCAATGCCGAGCGACGGCCGTGGGGTGTCGAAGTCGCCGCCTGGCCCGATGGTGTACTCCGAGACGCCGGCCGTCAGGGGAAACACGCGGCGGGTCCAGCCAAACATCGTCAACGGCTGTAGGGCCCACTCCCCGATCAGGCGCCGCAGTTGCCGTTGGCCGATGGCCATGAGCGACGGGTCGGCATCCTCGACCGCGGCCGGGATGAGGCCGCACATCTTAAGGGCGTCGAGAATGAGGCCCTTATCCGTGAGCGGCGCATCGATCGGAAACGGCGTCGGTTCCGTACCGGATGACCCGGTAGCCCGCGCGCGCGTGTAGATTTGGACGGTCTGCGGGACAGCACCGGCACCGCTAAAGGTGAACGCGATCAGGTTGCCGTCGCTCTCGTTCACGGTGGGGCTATACGTGAAGTAGCCTCCCCCCTCATGCACGCAGACCCCGCCCGCACCCGCCGTCTGCGTGCCGGCGTCCACCGTGACCACCACCGTGACGGAGCCCACAAAGGCGCTACCGTCAAGGGCATTGATCATTTGCGCGCCGACGCGCTGGTTTGCCTGCTTACGGATCAATAGTGGCCTCCCTGCTGAAAGCCCCCGCCAAGGGTGCTTGTGTGCGAACGATACAGCCAGGGGCGCGGGCCGGTGCCGCCGACCGCCACGACCGTTCCCGCCTCGGCCGTGGCCGACACGCCCGAGATCGCCTGCGTGATGTCGCTACTCGTGGCGACCGTGCCGGCTGCACCCGTCGCCGCGTGCCCAATGATCGCACGTGCGGCCGTCTTCCCAACCGATCCTGTCGCCGTGACGCTCGAGACGCCGGTGAGCGCGACCGAACCACTTTTCGTGACGCCCACCGACTGGGCCTGACTCGTCGCCGAGACGCCGGTGAGCGGCCGTGTGACATTGCTGCCCGTAGCGACCGCACCTGCCGCGCCCGTCGCGCCCACGCCAGACAGCGGCACGGTCCGTGACGGCGCCAGCGCGCCAACCGCACTGCTCGCGGAGACGCCCGAGAGCGCGGCGCTCGTGCCAACCGCTGTGCCGGCGACCGGACCCCAGGCGTTGACGGGCCGACGCTCCCGCGTCCGTTGTGGCGCCGATGCGGAGATGCGGAACCCGAGGATCGGCGACCCTGAGGACGCGACGACATCGCCGCCACTGGCCGTGACCGCGCCGACACTGCCGGTGGCGCTCACACCTGAGAGCGCCTGCATGACATCGCTGGTCGTGGCGACCGTGCCGGCTGCGGTCGTGGCCGAGACGCCGCTCAACCCCAGGACAGCCGAGGGCGCGACGCCACCACCCACACAGGCCGCAGAGACACCCGACAGCGCCACCGCGCGAGACGGCTGAATACTGCCGATTGATCCCGTGCTGGCAACGCCAGACAGTGCCACCAGCGAAGAACCCTGCCCGACACTGCCGGCTGCGGCCGTGGCCGCCACCCCCGTGAGCACCCGACTCGTGTCGCTACTCGTGCCAACCGTGCCGGCGGAAGCCGCTACTGAGTCCCCGATGAGCGCCCGACTCGTGGACGCGTTCACCGTCCCCTGCGCACCGGACGCCAGCACGCCCGTCACATCGACGCTTCTCGAAGGCGTCAACGACTGCGCGAACCCGGTAGCGCCCACACCAGAGAGGAGCAGGGTCCGAGATGGCGCCAATGTGCCGGCCGCGCTCGTCGCAGACAGACCGGCCAGCGCTACACTACGAGACGAGGCCAGCGTGCCAACGGCACTCGTGGCAGACACGCCGGTGATGGCCTGTTCCGTAGAGGGGTCGGTGCCAGCCACCGCGCCCCATGCCGTCACAGGGCGCCTTGGCGTCACGCGACGCGGCGTTGAGTATCGCTGGAAGCCGAGCACCGGCCCGCCGACAACGCCAATACCGCTGACGCTGACACTCCCGACGTCACTATCGGCCGACACCCCGGTGATCGACCCGCTGGCCGAGGGTGCGACGTTCCCGGCCGACGTAGACGCACCAGCGTCCGTGAGCGCCACGGTGCGCGCCGGTGAGACCGCGCCAGCAGCTCCGGTCGCTGCGTGCCCGGTGAGTGCAGGCGAGGTTGTCTTCTCGAGCGATCCTGGGGACGCCGCGGCCGCGACGCCACTTCCGCCTAACGCCAGCGAGACCGCGATAAACCCGGCAGCGACCGCGGCAGCGACGCCGGTGATGGCGACGGTGACGTCACCTCCGACGAATGCCGATCGCGCGTCCGGCCGCCAGGCGTTGACGGGCCGACGCTCCCGCGTCCGTTGTGGCGCTGAGGATGATGCCCGGAAACCGAGGATCGGCGACCCAAATGCTGTCGAATCATCCTCTAACAGCAGAACAGAACCGTCCTCTAACAGAAGACGATCTGTTGCTGATGTTTCGAGAATGATCGGCATGGCTTATCCGACCTTGGTGAGTTCCAGCATGGAATCCGTCATGAGCCTCACCGCACTCCCCGCGACCTCTGTGCCGAGCTTGAATTCCAGGTCGCCAGATGCCGACACGACGATGATGCCGCGCACGATGAGTAACTGATTCGCGTTGGCGGTCGCCACACCCACGGTTGATTTAGACGTAGCATTTAAGACTCGTTCTGCTTGGCCCTCATGAAGTCCGGCCGTGGCACCAGCCGCGATGGCGTCACTGATACCTGTCGCTGCCGCACCACCCGTTGAGAGAAAGTCCGAGTGCATGATGTAGGTAGTGACAGTGCCGGTGTGATTATTGGCAATGCGCCAGCCGGTCGTCGTCGCGGCGGTCTGGAACAGCAGGGAATACTCGAACTTCCAGGTGCCAATACCCACGCCGGTCGTCGTCATGACCACGCCAGGCGTGAGAGATGTCTGGTCGGCAGAATTCGCGTTGAGTTCTTGCAGCGTTTTATAGGGGCCAGCCGCGCCCGAGTTCCCGTTGATGCGCGTAAAGAGCAGATCAGCGATCAGTTGCAGCGTGAGTCTCTTTGTCGCTCCTGATTCATTGATCGGAAACTCATTGGCGAGTGCAGCCGCCGAAGCCGCCGGCAACAAGCTAATTTTTGTATCTGGCATCGTGTCCTCAGCGCCTCACACTGCGCCAGCGGGGGAAGGATGCGCCGGTGCTGCCGCCACCGCCCACGTCCTCCGCGCTCCAGTCATCGAACTGTGCATTCGCCAAAGTCGCGTGCTCAGTAAACGCCCCAGGATTGCCACTCAAGAGGGGACTCGACGTATCCGTAGACTCGAATAGAGGCGTGATAAACGTGTTCCGAAAAACACGGAGCGTCGTTACGCCGCTAACTTCCAACACATGGAGCCTAATGGTGTCGTTCACGGCGGGCGTGGACACGCCATATGTGCCGATCGTGCCAGAAAACACCCCGTTAACATACTTGCGAATCTGGAAACCAGAGCCACTGTTGCACACCACGTAATAAACACTTCCGCCCGCTGTCATGCGGACCGCTGGCCCTGCTCCATCGTTAGACCCGGTGCTGATCACAGGTAGCTTCACCTGCGCCCACTGCTCATTCGCCCACGTAAGGCCGGTGTAACGCTCGAAATTGATTCCACTAGTCGAGGTGCCACGCCCGACATTAGAGACGATCTGGAGCTGGGCAAACCCGGTCAGGCTACTCCAATTCGCACCCAGCCCCGTACTATCCGCGCGAGTGAAATCGTCTGACGCTGAAGCCATTTAGGAGCCTCCCAGCGGATGCGGGTAGGTGTATTTGGTGTAACTCGGTCGGGCTGTCCCCACGATGTAGTCGCGTCCCGACTGGATGTATGTGCTGAGGACCTGGCCGCTACCACTCGCGCCACATTCATTCGGCCCATATTGGTTCAGGCTCGGCGTCTGGCTTCCCGCGCCCGTGTTGCTCCAGTGATAATTACCGACCGTCGTTTCTGCGCCAGACACGTAATCGCGGCCCTGCTGATGCGGCAGCGGATACCCGCCATTCCAACATGCCCACGGCCCAGCGTTGCGCCACATCGCTTGCAGTTGATACTTGATTTCGTCCTTGGCGCCGAGGCACGACCCGCCGAGGTCGTCTATCTCGTTGTCCGTGATCACCGCCAACCCACCACGAATATTCAGCAGGTAATCCATCACGAGGGTGTTGTCGCAATTACCTGCGTTATCCGGCTGGAAACGCCAGACATTATTGTAGATTTCAAGATTCCGCAGCCCGCTCGTGCCGGTGTCGGGACCATGACTGGTAAACGCCGTGTGCGTGAATCGGTTGTAACGCACGACCAGGCGACAGTTGTCGGAACAGTCGAACCCCTCCAGGCCGAATCCGATCACATCATTATTCTCGACGTAGATGTTTCCTGTGCCGTTGGTATCGGCCGTCCCAAGCGAGTGCGGCGACTGCCATGTCGAGTTCAGCGCCCCCCACTGCACATCGACAAAGCTGCCGGTGTATTGCGAGGCCCCACCCAGACCGCTCGGCCAGTTGTAATCCGTCATCGCATCGACGCGCTGTACCAGACCGCCATTGCTTACAAAATAAAAGACCGTGGTGTTCGGGCTGCCGTTCGCGATCCGCATATCATGCGCGACGAACGTCCCCGTGCCGGTAAGCTGAAACATCCGGCCCAGGCCCGATGTGCGTTGCACGTCGAACTGTCCGATCTTGATCAGGCCAGCGCCTGTTTTCGAGACATCCCACATCACCCCACTGCCACTGTATTGCAGCGTCGTTGCACCGTCCTGCTCAAAGACCCATAGGTTTTTCGTGCCCGTTCCTGACGTTGAGGTGATGTTGAGCGTCAGCGTCGTGCTGCTATAGCTCGTCACGGTGCCCGTCATGCTGTCACCCGTGCGAATGTGAATAGCCCGCACCACCTCGCCAGCGGTCCAATCCAGTCCCGCCTGCGTCGTGAACGCCTTTGTCCCTGTGCCAATCGCGACTGAGCTTGTCGAATTACCCTCAATCTTGCCACCAGAAGACCCTTGCACCGTGACAGGATTGCTCACAGTCACACCGGATGCCCATGCGAACGTGCCCGAGGGGAGGCACACGGTATCGCCTGACGATGCAGCCGTAATCTTGGCTTGTGTATCTGACTGCGAACCGTTAGACGTCACAGTGCAGCCGCCGCCGCCTCCAGACGCAACAGTCGTAAACGACCACAGCGGTCCGGTCGTGGACCCGTAGGCGTTGATCGCGACAATCTGCCAGTAGTACGTCGTGCTGTTCGCAAGAGTCGCAGGCGTGTACGAGGCGCCAGCCTGCCCGGTCGAGACAGTGGGCGGTGTATTCGACGTGCCGAACTTCACATCGTAGGTGGTTGCGCCAGACGCCTGCCATGAGAGGGTCGGATTGATACTGACCGACGTGGCAGACGCAGCAGGACTGGGCGTGTTGGGCGTGGCCGGAGCCGACACGGGCGGCGGCGCATTGACGATCACCCCGGTCGGCTTGCCTGGCGCCTGCCATGCCAGCATCGCGGCGATGGTGGATTGTGGCGTGAGCGTGATGCCAGCAACGAGCGCCAGCGCACCGATGAGCGCCCAGGTTCTAACTAAGCGGAAGACTGAAGGCACTGGACTGCTCCGAATCTGTGGAACCGTTCGCGTTGAGCGCGGCCACACTGAGCGTGTAATTGCCGGCTGGTTGACTGCCAAAGAACGTTGTCAAACTAACGGTGATCGTGTTGTTCGCCGAGGGCGTCGGCTTGCCAATATTCGTATTGGCGAAGACGGTACCGCTACCTTGTTGGCGCAAACGCACCTCGTACGACACCACCGTGACATGATCCGCCGGCACCGTAAAGCGCACGTCACCGAGCGCCGTCGGTGGATCAGGCGGGGTGCCTGCCACGTACGACCGCCCGACGAACCGCCCACCTCGCCCGAGTGGCATTACTCCTCGCAGAGAAAGCGCGCGATGACGTTCACGTTGGCGGGTGCTGTAATGCGAAGTCCCAGCCGTTCACCGCCGTCCAGGACCACGTCTTCATCGGGAGCCCAGCGGAACTCCACGCCGGTCTGCGGGTGGATGTTTTCGTAGAAGATACTATCTCCAGCAGTCGGCGGTGCGCTGGCATCCCTTGTGACCGTTGCCTGAATCGCCGCAGACCCCGGACGCATCTTTGTCTTCGTCCCACTCGACATCGTGCCCGCCGTGGTTTGCCGCGTCACCTCAATGACCACAGGCTCCGCGTTGCCGGCAACGCCGTCAAAGCTCATCGCCACGGAACGCACAGCCACCATTTGATTGGCGGGTGCCAGCACTTGCAGCACTGTTTTTGCGGTGGCGGCCACCAGTGCCACCTCGCCCCCCGTGTGCGCCGAAAAAAGTAATCTCGCCATCTCTGACACCGTCCCTTTACGCGATCCGAATTAAACCAGTCGTGCCGTTGTCGGTCGGCATCGTGAGCGTGAACGTCCCCGCCGTGACCGTCTGTGATCCGAACGTGTGGACGCTGATCGCGAGCTTCGTCGCCGACGTGTCGTTGTAGATCAGCACGGCATCGAAGGCCGTGGACAACGTGACGGTCGGGTAGACGATCGACGCGCTCGGCGTCCAGTGCGCGGTGGTGCCATCGATCGCCGGCGTGTTCGCGTTGGTAATCACCACGCCGGCCGCGGTGTAGCCGGTGCCAGACACTTCGCCCGCCGAGCTGTAGACGGTGTCACTCGCGTTCCGCGTGGCCGACACGAGATAGAGCGCCGCCTTGAAAGTGTCCTTGGTCGTCGCGCCGCGCACGACGGTCGCACCGAAGGCGTGCAATGCCAGCATCAAATCCCGCTTGAACACGGTGGTCATCGCCTGTGTGTTAGCCATCTTCCGTCTCCTCCTGTGGTTTCGCTCACGTGTTACCCGATCATGGCGGCCACCACGTCGGCGACAACCGAGGCGTCTTTGAGAATGCAGTGTGCGTCGCGTCTCACCAGCACCGCGCCGGTGTCGTCCGGGCGCGGGTAGTCAAGGTGCGTTCGGCAGACCTCGCAGGATGGGTCGTGGGCCAGATGTCGCCATTCCACCCACACCACGAACTCGCCAGGACGGTCTTCAAAGCCCACCGTGCGCGCAAGGATGGCCTCATCCACCGGGCCGTGTGTCGTATTGATCTGTGCCATAGGGTCTGCCCTCGAGGGGCCGAGCGCGACCAGCGGCCACGCGCTCAGCCCCAGGGGTGCTTACTTGCTTTTCGCCCGTCCACCGAGCTTGCCGGTGGTCGTTTTCGCCTTCGACGCCTTCGCGGTCTTGGCCGCGGCGGGCTTGTCCGCCTTGGCCGCCTTATCAGCCTTCGCGGTCTTCGCCGTCACGCCACCGGGGCGCTGGGACGCGAACGACGTGGTCTGGTCGGCCGAGGCCGCGGCATCCTCCCGCCGCTGCTCGTCGCGCGCCGTATCCTCGGACGACTTCCGTGCTTCGGTCTTTTCCTCAGACGTGCGCGCGTTGGCCTGTTCACCCGCGCGGCGCCGTACGGCGTTGCGGTCCGTCTCGCCGGCCGCCTTCGCTGCCTGATCTGCCAGCAACGCCGTCTGGTTGGCGAGCGCGCGGAGCTCCTCGGCACTCGGCTGCCCCTCGTCACCGGGCAGGTTGTCGGCGTCGGGAACGTCGCTGTAGCCGCCGTCGAGGGCGTCTTCCTCGTCGGGACTGTTCACCAGGCGCATGGGTTTGGTTTTGTGGAACCGCCAGCCCGGATACTTGGTGACGTGCTCGGGCGTGGTCTCTTTGACCTGCGCCGCTCGGCGAAGTTCGTCAGGAGAGCTGTCTTTGCTGATGGCGTCGAGCAGTTCCTCGTGCTCGCTTTGCGGGCTGTTGTTGTCGGTCGGTGGCATGGCGTCTGTCTCCTTGAGTGGGTGAAGGGTGGTTTACGGCCGTGGTCGTTGCAGGAACGGCGTGATGTCGGGGACGGACGCATTCGTCCAGCGCAGCGTCACCATGTTGCGAATGCGCCCATCGAGCGAGTAATTCCCGCGATAGCCGTTTGAACTGGTGTCGTACTCGACAAACCACTCCTGCAAGCCGACTTCCGCCGTGGTGAGTTCCCACTGGGCGACGGTCTGGGACACCTGTGGCGAGCCCGTGGCTGGGGTGGCGGGTGTGCCGGCGACCGCATAGGTGAAAATCTTCGATGTGGACTTGGTGATAACAAAGGTGCCGTTGTACTCGGGCTCCGTCGCCCCAGACATGGTGACGGTCATGCCCGTTTCTAGTTTGTGGTTCGCCAAGGTGGTGGCGGTCGCCGTGGCACCACTGCGGGTAATGGCCGCGGCGAGCGTGGGCGCGGGCACGTCCGGGTTCCAGTTCGTGGAGGTCTGCCGGGCGTCGATAATTTGCACCGGGCCTCGGGTTTCATCGGCCACCCAATAGCTGATGATGTCCCAGTCGTCCTCAACGATCTTGAGCAGAATAAAGGTGCGGACCCATACATTGGCGTACAACCCCATCGTGTTCGCCATCGGCTCGAGGGGGCCGCCGTTTGCGCCGGTGACATTCGGGCCGGCGCAGCCGGCATATTGTGGTTCCCATATAGTCACCGCGCAATCGCGCTGCGTGTAGTTCCGGAAATCTAGACTCCCGATGTAGGCGGAATTACTACCCCAATCAGCCGGGTTCGAGAGCGTCGTGCCGGCCCACTGGATACGCGGCTCAAACCAAATCCTCCCGGTGATCCAGTTGTACCATTTGATCGTGTCCTGGGTGCCGGACGTGCGAAGCTGGTTGTAACCACTACCGAGAAGGGTGTCCTGGATCACCAGATAGGTGAACCCGTTCTCCCCAACCAACGGCATCTTGAGCCCCCCGCCGGTAATGGGCGAGTTGACATTCAACTGCACCGCGGTGCCGATGGCGTGCGCGACGGCGGTGGTGCCGTCTGCGCCTCGCGTCACATTGACCTGCTGACCAGTGCAGGAGCCATTGACGAACGAGATGGCGCACCCATTTAGCAACACGACTTCGTTTCCCAACTTGGCGGACTTGATGATGCTGTTGTGTTGGTTCGTCGTGCTCGTCAGCGTGATGACGGTGGCCGACGCATCCACGGCCACGGTCAGCGTTTGCGATCGCCCCACCGTGTCGAAGCCAGGGATCGACGTGTCGGCGTATTCACGCGGGCTCGTGTACGTCACGAAGTCCGGCACATCGGCGTTGTTGCTCATCTTGTAGCCGCCGCCGTTGCCACTTCTGAGCTGGTGTTCGTAGTGCGCAAACGCGCAATTCACGGAGCTGCCGCCCGAACCCTTCGCAATGCCAGCGGCCGGTCGGAACGAATACGCCTTGTAGCACGCCGCATTCGCCAGCAGCCCGTTGAAATAGTCGTGCGGCCCCTCAGCGGTCGGGTCCGTGCATCGGTGGTTGACGATCTGGAGTGTCGCCGTCACCGCGGCGGCGTCGGTCGCGCGCACCGTGAACGTCACCTGCTGGGCCGCGACGGAGCACGTGCCGCTCAGTGCGCCGGTTGAAGCGTTGAGCGTGAGGCCGGTCAGCGGCGACCCCACCGACACCGCCCACGTGCAGGGGGGCGTGCCGCCGCTACACTGGAAGGTATTGCTGTACGCGACAGACAAGGTCGCGTTCGGGATCGTACTGTTGCCCATGACCTGTAGCGGTGCCGGCCCGCTGCTGGCCGAGACCACGAGCGACAGCGATCCACTATCGGCCGTGAGCGCGCCCTGGTCGGTCACGCGAAAGACGAGCGTGGACACGCCGGCCGTCGTGCAATTGCCGGTGATCGCGCCGGTCGCGGCCGCCAGCGAGAGCCCGGCCGGCAGCGTGCCGCTCTGCACCGCCCACGTCCGCGTGAGGCCCACGCCGCCCGTGGACTCCAGCGTACGGGTGTAGGCCGCGCCGCCGACCGTGCAACCGGGGAGTGAGGCCGTCGTCACCGCGAGTGGCGGGTTGGGCGTCTCGGCCACCCGTCCACGGCGACCAATGGACAGCGCGTGCGACTGGGCATCGAGCGATGCCGTGAGCGTCAGGAGCACCAGCCCCACGCACGCCCACCCGTGGCGCATCATTTGTAGAAGACTCCGAGATAAATACCCGCCACGGCGCTGGTGTTGTCGGTCGTCGTGCCGCCGCCGGTCACACAGAAAGCGATGCCGGTCGTGTGTGTCGTCGGTAGGGGGAATATCAACACCAGCGGCCCCACCGTGTTCGCGGGAATGGGGATCGCCGCACCTTTCACGCCCGTGGCGCTGCTACACGTGGGTGCGCCCGCCGCATCGTAGCGCCGTAGGTACGCGGTGGTGGCTGTGGTATTGACCGCCCAAATGCCGTAGAACGCACCCGAGGAGTTTTTACAGTTCACCGCGTTGGTCGAAACCGTCGTGATGTGGCCGCATTCCTCGACGGCCGTCACCACGGCCGCGCCGCCGACCTCGGAAATGTTCATGCCGATCGGCGATGAGTTAACGACCGTGACATCACCCGTCCCGCCGCCACCGCCGCCGCCACCAGGACCGACGACGATGGGCGCCTGGCCTAACGGCTCGGCCACGGCCGAGAACAGGATCAGGGCCAGGACCAGTAGCGCGCCGGTGCCGAAGGTGTGCAGTCGCGTCATGGTTACGGCTCCGTCCAGCAATGAATATTCAGCACGCCGCTCGTGCCGCCGGTGCTGATAAACCGGAGATCGAGCAGTTGCGGCAGGTAGGTGAAGGTGACATGCGACCCGGCCGTCATCAGTGTGCCGACCGCGCTGGTGGGGTCGGTCCCGTCCCACCGATACCGGATGTCGGCCGTGTCGAGCTGTAAGTGACACGCGGACACCTGCGGCTGGCCCGGTTGCCGCGGACGCAGCGTCGCCACGGGAATACGGACGGCCGTGGCGCCCACGGTGAGCTGCGTAAAGCGCACCGTGGACGGCTGCGCGACGGCCGTGCCGACGAACAGCGTGAGGATCGCAGCGATCGCCAAAAAGCGTGTGCGCATGGGGTTGTCCTTTTCCACAGCGTCGCTCGAGCGACGGCATACCCACCGCTCGAGCGACCCATGTGTTACGCGAACGTGGTCCCGACCGACGCCACGACGTTCCAGAACCCGTCCTGCGCTTCGACGGTGAAGCCCGCGCCGGCAAACGCGGCAAACGTGCCGGTGTTGACCGTCGCGGCGCCCGTCTTGAACAGGCCGGTCGCCGTGATCACGTGGGCGAACGCGGTGCCCGACGTGAACGTGAGGCGCTGGCCGTTCATGGCCTTGTTCGGCGCCGCCAAGGTGCCGAGATAGACCCCGGCCTTCTTGATGGCGTAGTCGGTCAGGAACTCGTCCCCGCGGACCGGGACGATCCCTGAGATGCCGAGCGTGATGTGCTCGGGGAAGTGCGGCGCGATCTTGCCGGACGCCGCCACCGGATGCGACGGAAACTCGTCCGCCTCGCCGGTGCCGAAAATGACCGAGGCGAGCGCGTTGTGCGCGACCGCCTGCGTGCCCTGGTCTCCGCGCGAGCGGACTTTGACCAGGTTGGAACCGACGATCTCGACAACGGCCATGTATTCGTTGTCGATCTTCATCGGCCGGTTCGCGGTGGCGCCCAACGTGGACACCACTGCGATGTCTAAGGCGTCCTGCGAGATCCCGGTTGAGAGTTGCGTGGTCGTGAGTGGCATCTTCGTCTCCTGAAAGTGGGTTAAGCGCCGCCGGTCTTAGCTGGCCACGCGGACAGCCATCTCGGGGCGAACAGCCTTCCACCCATACATGATGTCTAATCTGGCTGGGCTTTGGTCGGTCATCACTGAATACGCCTTGACGAACCGCACCGCGATCCCGAGCGCCTTGTTGCGGATACGCTCTGCGGCCCAGACGCCGCCGGGCATTTCGAGGTCCACCATGACGCAGGCGAACGCATCCGGGTTGTAGATGAGTCCCTGCGGTGAGGGCAGGTTGGCGTAGGCCGAGACGTGACCGAACGTGGTGATCGGCGCGCTGTCGGCGGCGCCGGCGTTGACGGTCTGCGAGGTGCCGCTCGTGGAGAGCGCCGGCTTGATGGACACCGTGGCGAGCCCGCCCGCGGTCGTATCGACATCGGCCTGGACGACGAAGTCCTGCAAGATGCCGATGGACTGGTAGTTCATCGAGTTGACGCCGTAGACCCCGGTGAGCTGGATCACGTCGCCTTTCTTCCAGAAGCCGACCACGTTCGCGGTGGCGTTCTTGACGAGGAGCGTTGTGCCGGTCTGGCCGGCACCGTTGACCTGTGGCGCACCGCCCAGCGCCCCGACCGTATGCACGGCGAGGTTCTGGTCCATGTACCACTCTTCGATGCCCAGCGCGGCGCCGCCGAACATGCCCGTCTTGAAGTTGCTGGCGATCTGTGATGCCGGCGAGAAGAGCTGCGACACGCCCGACATGAGCGACGCGTGCATCGCCGGCGACAGGATCGCGATCCGGCCGGCCACGCCGATGCCGAAGGACGTCAGCTTCGTGTTGGCCGCGAGGTAGGGTGCCATCGCCGCTTGCGGCAGCGTGCCGGTGGAGCCGGGGACGACGCCGGGCGTACCAACGGTGTTCCACACCTCCTGGTACATGCGCTGCAACCCGTCGAAGTCGAGCTGGTTGACGAGGGCTTCGACCGCGGGCGCGATGTAGCGCTTCTTGTAGTCTTCGATCTCGAGCGTGAGGCTCGCCATCGAGAACTCGAGGCCGATATGTGCCTGATCGGTGATCGTGATCGGCACGATGTTGTCATTGACCGGGGAGATCACGAGGGCCTGGCCCTTGTTCACCCGGTAGCGCTGCGGCAGTCGTGCGTTGACCGTGTAGCCAACCTTGCCGCCTTCTTTTGCGAACTCGTCACTGTAAGAGCGGTTGACGTTGTTCGCGAACTTCATTGAGTTCAGGAACAGCTCGCCCACTCCGCGCATGATGCGCTCGGCATTGCGTACTTGATTCATGGCGCCACCGGCGCGGGCTCTTCACCCGCACCGCCTATCGGCGCGCCGGCTTCTTCTTTCGCATACGATCCCAGTCCGCCTGTGTCCACTCGTCTGGGTGCTTTTCGTCGCGATCGTCCGACGTGCCAAGTTGCCGTCCCGCCACATGCCTGAGTGGAGGGGCCGCATTTGTCATTCGGGGAGCGGACCGCGACGAGGCATCTTGAGGAACGCCGCCGGTTCGCAATGTGACGTTGAGCTCGCCGAGCGCCATTAAGGCGTCTGCGGGGGGCAAGTCTGCGATGCGCTTGACCTCCGCAGGGTTTCTTGTCATATACGCGACGATGGTCGAGGGGTTTTCTGATCGCTTGATCGCGGCCATCATCGGCAGCGTCAAGATCGGCTCGATACGTTCCTGAAAGGCCGTGGCCTGTTTCGGATGATGAGCCAGGTAGTCGTAGAGTAGCATCCCGTTCGGATGACGCTGCACAATCGTTGTGAGCGTATTACTGGTTAGGTTTTTCAGTGTTTCTAATCCGCGGTCGAGCACGCCGGGGTTCTTCTCGAAGTAGTCGTCGCGTCGTGCTTGGAACTCCAGGATGATCGCCTGCTCGCGCTCCTTGGACTGCCGCTCTTCGAGTTGCTTGACGGCTTCGGTGCGGCCGGCTTCGCGCGCCTGGTCGAGCAGTTCTGAGGTCTTGGCCGTCGCTTCCGCGAGGACGGACTGCTTGTCCGCCAGGCTGGACTGCTTGCTCCATTGCGTGTAGTCACGCATGAACTCATCGAACTCTTTGTTGTCCTTCTGGTATGTGTCCCAGTCTGGCGCCTCGCCCACCACGATTGGTTCCGGCGCGGGTGCCTTGCGCTGCTCGCGCTCGGTCTGGAGCGTGGCGATTTCGCGCTTGAGTGCCTCGTGCTGCCGGCGGGTCTCGGTGAGCGTGCGCTCCTCGGTTTCCCGTTCGGTCTTGATGCGCGCCACGCGGCGCTTTTCCTCGGCCTGCCGTGCGGCCCACGTGCGTTTCTTGCCCTGACGCTTGGACTCGTCGGCCTCTTCGGGGTCGGGTACGTCGTCGGTGTCCTTGGCGGCGCCTTCGCTGTCGCCGTCTTCGTCGGCCTCGTCCGCATCGGCGTCCTCGACGTCGGGCTCGAGCTCTTCGGCGACATCATCGTCCGTGGCGACGCCGGGTTCGACGGCGGGCGTACGCTCGGTCTCGGCGCGGCCCAGTTCGCCCGCGCTGTCCCCTTCCCAGCCGCCCTCCGCGACGTAGGGAGTCGCGATGTCAAGATCCGAGCGCATCATCGCGCCAACGTCTTTGGTCGTCAGCATGGAATCATAACTGTGAATTTGTTGGACTTCGCCCTGTTTTCAGCAGCGGTAAGGACTTGGAGATTTCCCTCCCAGTGCAGTCCACTCACGACAGCACTTCGCAGCGGGACAATGTGATCAACAACGTGAGGCACACCCGTCGCAGCAGTCCGGTCAAGAGCGTCACGGTAAAACCGAGCGATAGCCTCCTTGCTTGCCCACGATGGAGTGGCTCGAAGCTTGACGGCTAAGTCCACGCTGGCTCGAAGCTTGACGGCTAAGTGTTGTCGGCAGATATTGCACGAATTTATGCACACAACAGCTCCTCCTGGAGCACCTTCGTGCTTGTCATCTCAATGCCTTTTTCGTCCAGTTCGTCCGGTTGATCCGCCCCGCCCCGCCGACACTGGCTTCCCATGTCGCCTTCAAGCGAACCGCCTGCTCCTCGCTGATACCTTTCGGCGCGATCAGGATGCCGCCAAGCTGGGACGCATTCGCCTCAAGCGGCGCCGTGCGCCATTGTGACACATAACGTGTCGGTTTCTGCTACGCGCCCGCGTCTTATCCGATAACGAATGCGATCACCTGCTGCCCGACCACCGTCCGAATGTCCCAGAGCATCGTCCAGCCGTCGTTGTCGAGCGACGTCACCGAGCACGACGCATCGGTCGTCATCGACAGGCCGGTCACTTCGCTCCCGATGCGCAGGAACCGACCGCGGTCCTGCCTGGTGGTCGCAATCGACGGACTCACGCCGTCACGGTCGCCGCCGAAGATCGAAAGCTGTGCCGTGCCGTCCGTGAGGCCCCAGGTCGAGCGCCAGTGCGCGATCGTGCTGGCATTGGCTGCCCGGTTCGCCGTCACGGCAAAGATCGCGGACGGCTTGAACCCGACGCCGGTGATGACCTGAACGCCGGCGCCATCGGGCGCCACGGTGAACGGCACCACCTTGAATGGAATACCCCGCAGGGCTAGATAGAACATCCGGGCCGCGGTCGCGTTCGCCGTGTCCCAGTTGAGCGTCCAGCCGTTTGCCAGTATGGCCGTGAGCGACGCCTCGCGGAAGTTCGTCAGGCCGACAAGGTTCGGCGAGGAGAAGACTTTACTGGTGAGCTGCCGGCTCGAGGAGCGGGCCGGGTTGACGGCGCTTACCGTGCGCCACCCGCTCATCGCCTGACTGATGGGTCCGGTAGCCATGCCTATCGAGCCAGTGGACGAGTAATTATAGGTGTCGAGTGGGATCGTGGCCGACTGCAGCATCGACCACAGCATCAACGCATCAGGCGCCCACGCAAGCGGCGTGTAATCGACGGCGCCCGTCACCGTGGGTGCCGAGAGGAGACCTTGCTGTACTTGCAGGTTGGCATGGCCGAGCAGGAGCACCGAGACACGGATCGGGGAGGACCATGCCTTCGTCCAGTTAATGGTGATGCTGGTCGCGTCCCACGCCGTCAACACGCCCCTGATGATGTGACCGCCGCTGACGGCCGGCACCCGGATCGCCGCAGCGTTGTCCTGTGACACCGTGACGTTACTGGTCACGAGCCCGTCTTCGCTTTCGGCGCCGCCGGCCTGCTGGCTCGTGGGTGACGTCACCACCCCGAAGAACTTGTGGTGATCGTCCGCTTGGATGTCGCCATTGCCGTGGTTGCCACCCATGAAGATCCCGAGCTTGGGCGTGAACGTCAGGCCAGAGATCGGATACGTGACCGTTACGGCCGAGGTCGGGCTATCGAACCAGGCCACCTTCGAGAGCGACACGCCAGGTGGTGGCGGCTCCGGCGGGGGCGGCGGCGGTGGTTCGCCGGGCACCGTCCAGGGCTTGACGGCGGCAAACGCCGGCGCGAGCGCGGCGAGGTTGCATCCAGGGTCATCGTAGAGCGCATCCACCTGATCGGCGAGCACGTTCTTGTAAGGGCTATCAACATGCAGGATCGCGCCAGTTTCCGGGTTCGCCGCGTCGTTATACATGGCCGCGGCGAGCGTGGCCGGAAAGTAGTTCGTCACGTCGTAGCGAGCCGAGTTGAAGTCGGCCAGTAGGTTCTTCGTGAAATTGATCCCGGTGAACCAGGTCGGAAACGTGCCGCCGGTGCCTTCCACCTGACCATCGCCCTTGACGCCGTAGCCGCCCGGCACGTCATGGAAGGCGTTGAATCGTACCTCCCAATTTGCGTTGGTGCGATCGCCCGCACTCATGAAGGTAAGGCCGCCGTGGAAGACCGTATTGTGGTGCATGATCACGTCGGCGATGCCGGTCGTGTGCATGAACTTCCCGCTGCCGCCCTTCCCGTCAGATGAGTTGATCCGGTAGAACAGGTTGTTGATCAGTTCAAAGCCACGCGCCGGCAGCGGGTTGGGCAGACCGGCCGCGCCGACCTGCACATCCAGCCAACTGAACGCCTGCGACATGTCGCGAATGACGTTGTCCCGGAACAGCAACTCTTCAACACGGCTCAGGGTATGACTGCCGTCCTGGTTAACGGACTTCCAGTTCAGGCCGGACCCACTCTGCGCCGCGACCCAGCACCGCTCGATGAGGTTGTACTGCACGAGGATGCGTCGGCCCGTCTTGAACTCCAGGACGTTCTTGACCTGTTTATTGCTCTGGCCGAGCCACTCCCAGGGCTTCGTCATGTGGTTGCCGATGATGGTGATGTCGGCCGGCACAAGGTTCGTGATGGCCGGATCGGCGCCACCGAACATGATGTTTTCGCTACCCGCCACGAGGTAGTTGTCCTCGATCAAGAAGGGGCCTGGCCCGTTCCATCCCAGGATGGTCTGTGAGTCGGCGCCCGGATACCAGCACTCATCAATATGGCAGCGGATGACGGTACCGTAGGCACAGTTGAAGCCCACGCCGCGCTTAAGGCCGAAAGTGGTCGAGCCGTGGATGTAGCAGCCTTCGAGGACGAGGTGATGCGGAACTTTCTCGAGCGTGTTCTGGTCGGTGCCGCCGCTGCCCAGTGAGACCGCCTGACCGCCGCCGGGCGTGCCGCCAAGGCCGTGGAGGAACTCAAGATGCTTGATCCGCCAGTGGTGCGTATAGAGCGCCGCCTGCAAGGCACCCTGGTTGTTGGGGCTTTGCAGTTTCGGCAGGTTGAACGTCTGCGCGACGGTCGGGTTCATCCGCTCGGTCGCAGAGGGCGCCGTCAGGGGGTTCGTCGTGGTGATGAGAATTTCCTGCGTCGAACCTGTCGCCTTGTCCGGCATGATGAAATTGCCGGTAAAGGTCTGGCCCGCTTCGAGTCGGATCGTGTCGCCCGGCTGCGCGGCATTGAGCGCATTCTGGAACGCGGACGCCGAGCCCGCGCCACCGAGCACGATGATGGTATTCCCTGCCGACACCGGCTCGGCAAGGGTATTGAAACTCCACACATCGCCGACGGTTTCTCCCGTGACGTTGATCGAATCGATGCGCCAGTAGTAGGTCGTGCCGTAGTTTAGGGTGCCGGCGGGCGCGTAGGTCGTCCCAACCTGCGTGCCGACGAGCGGCGGCGGGTTAGCCGTCCCGAAATTGACTTCGTAGGACGTGCCGTTGCCCGTCCAGCCCAACTCCGGCGTGCGGCTGATGTTGTTGCCGGCGTTGGCCGGCGTCAGCAGGAGCGCTTTCGCGGGGACGGTACCGGCGGGCGGTGGCGGCGGTTCGTCTGGTGGCGGAGGGTCCGGGTCTGGATCGGCCGGCGTTTGCACTTTCGTCGTAAACGACCACAGCGGCCCGAGGGTCGTCCCGTACTCGTTGCGAGCGACCACACGCCAGTAGTACGGCGTGTCGTATTGGAGGTTGGTGACGTTGAACGTCACCGCGGGTTGGTCCAGCGACAGCAGCGGCGGCTCCTGCGCCGGCCCGAAATACACATCGTAGGTGGTCGCCTGCTGCGCATCCCACGCCAGCGTCAGGATGTCGCGCTCGCGGTTGGTCGAGGCGTTAGGCGGGGCCGAGATCATCGGCGCCCCAGGTGGAGAGCCGGGCGGGAGTGGCGTACCGCCGCCGCCTGGCGGAAGCGGGTTCAGGGCGTCCTCGACACGCACATTGATGTACGCCTGCATCGCGAGTTGGACTTTTTCCCAGTACCCGAGCGTCTCGAACTTGCGCGGGTCGTCCAGGAGCGACTGAATATTCTCGCGCCGCAGGCGGGCATCTGGTTCAGTGGTTTCCCGGACGTATACCTCCGCGATAATGCCGACCATGTCCTCAAAACTGAGGGTGCTGATGATCCGCTTGTCGGCGATGACGTCAGAGAGGCGCGGGCGCCGTGGTCTTAGAGTCCCGTCAGACATTCTTCCGCGCTTCCTGCGCCGCGGACGTCACGGCCGCCTGTTGTGCGAGTGAGGTTTTCGTGTCTCGGTCGAGCTGAGCTAACTCCCGCTTAGTGGCAATTTCCAATTGGAGCTTCTCGCGCTCGAACGCGATCTGTTCGAGTGCGATCTGCCGCTTCGACTCGGCCTCGATACGTGCCAGTTCGATCTTCTGCTGGCCCTCGGCGTCGAGCTCGGCGCGGCGTGTCGCCAATTCAATCTCGGCCTTGGCGCGCATCAGCATCACCTCGGACTCGGCCTTGGCCTGCATCTCAGCCACGGATGCCTGCGCTTTGCCGGCTTCGATCTGCTGCCGGCCGGCGAGTTCCTCGCGCTTGATGGTCGCTTCCATTGTGAGCTTCTGCGTGTTCGCGGCCTCGGCCTGCGTCTTCTGCTCGAGCGCCTGCGTCAACTCCTGGATCATCTGCTGCGACTGCTGGAGCTGCTGCTGCACTTCGGGCGGGATCTCCGGGGCCTCTTCGTCGGTCGCGGCCTTAAGTTCAGGGATCGCCTTGAGTAGTAAATTGTAGGCTTCTTGCGCGGCTGGCCCTTCGAGCGACTTCACCCAAAGCGGCCCGATGAATTTGGCGAGGTTGGCGTCCGCCTTGATGATGGCTTCGTAAACGCTGGCGTCTTCCTGTCGCTGGGTCTGGTGCGACGGCTGCACGGTCACGACGAAGGAGTAGTCCTCGTCTTGCGTCAGGTCGTAGCGGGTCAGCTTGGGCGCCTCCTTCGCGGGCATCGGCTGCCCGGTCATCGCCGTACCCATGTTGGCGAGCATCCCAGGCGGCGGCGCCCCCGGCGGCTCGTTCGGGATACCCGTCTCCGGGTCGGCGGCCGGGACAGGTCCGTCGGGCGTCTCGTAGAACGCCCCGTTGATCATGATCGTGCGCTCTTTGTCCTGCTCGCCCATGATGCGGATGACGCGCTCGGTGTCGTACACGTAGCGCATGAGGTCGAGAATGATCTTCGCTTCGTAGGTGAGGCTGATGTGCGCGAAGTTCTTGAGGTAGCCGCTGGTGGACTGCTCGCCCTGCGCCTTGAGCTCGCGGATCGCCTTGCCGCTACGGTCGGGGCCGAACTCCCCAAGCGAGGCGGAATGCCGGCCGGTCACGGACTTGATGTCGTGGTCGAGATCGCGGAGCACCATCGTAATCGCTTGCAGCTCGGGCTCCTTGAACATCCGATCCGGCTTTTCAATCTGGACGCCATTGACTTCCTGGTTGATCGGCAGGATGCGGATGCCCTTCCAGGCGTCGTGCCCTTCCCATCGTTCAAAGGCGCGGATGTCGCCCATGTAGGTCTCGCGCGTGGTCAGGTGCGCGGCCTGCACCTGCAGCGACTTGAAGTAGTTGATCATGCGCTGCGCGTCTTTACCGCCGCTGATCATGCCCTTCCAGACGCGCTCACTGCCATCGACCAGGTGTTCCTTCCCGATCACCGGCACGATCGGGATGTAGCGCCCCTCCCAGGTCTCGGTGTCGAGCACCTCGGCCGCATTGATGACGTACCACTCGACCTTACGCTGATCGACGCGCCTCACGCGCCAGCCGGCTTCGGTATCGAGGTCGTCCGGTGGCTGCTGGCCCGCGGGGAGTAACTGGCTCTTCTTCGACTCGGGGTCGAACACGAGGTATCGATCGACGTAGGAGACCCGGAAATACTCGGCGATACGGACATGGTCGTCCGTCACCCAGTCTGGCGGCTTGTCGCCCTCGGCCACCATCTGCTCGAGGCTATCGATGTCGGAGTTGCGGTACATGCGAGCGTAGCGCGCGCGGGGAATATCCTCGGTGATGAGCGCCCACTCGCCATCTGACCAGTCGGGCTCCGTCGCCCAGGGGTCGAGGTAGACCGAACCTTGGTTCAGGATGCGCTTGATCCCGATGTCCATGTCGAAGTCGCCGTCGTTGTTGAACACCTTAACGACGCGATAGAACCCGCGGCCGCAGCGCATGGCCCGGCCGGCCGCCCACTCGCGGGCGATATGGGCGCGGCTGTCTACCTCAATGGCACGGTAGAGCCCCTGCCGCACCTCGGCGCCGTCCTGATTGGCCTTCTTCCCGCGCGGGCGGACGGTCACGCCCAGCCTGGCCTCGCGCATCTCGTTCTCAACCTGCGCGATCGGCATCTCCAGCTTGGATACCACGAGGCAGGGGTATCCGAGTTCCTTGCGCGAGGCGAGGTCGGCGGCGTCCCACTGGTCTTCGAGCAGGCCGCGGTCGAACTTCATGTCCTCGACTTCGCGCTTGCGCTGCTTGTCCTCGAGTTCCGAGACGAGCTTGAACCGCTCCAGCGCCTCGTCCACGATCTCGCGTTGTTTCGCTGAGGTCAGGGTGCGCGCGCGGTCCTCACCGGCGAGCTTGCCGGCTTCCTCGGCGATGATGCGCTGCTCTTCGTTGTAGGCGTCCGGGTCGCGCGACAGCAGTTCCCAGCCGGCCGTGGTTAGCAGGTCGAGCCGTGGGCCGCGGCGGACGTTCGGGTCGTCGCTAATCGGTGGCACGGATGTGCTTTCCGGCGAGAACATCGAATGCGCGGCGCATGTCCTCGGGCAAGTGGGCGGTTTCGACGGCTGAGGTGATGTCGGTGACGGGGGCCGTACCGTAGGCCGCCTCGGCGCGCTGTACCAGGGCGATCTGCTCCTCTTCGTGCCGGATGACGTCCAGGTCGAAGGCGCAGAACGGGTACATGAGATCGCGGACGCCGTCGCGCTCGTCTTCGGGGAACCGGCGCAGGACGAACTCGAGCTGGAGTGGGCTCTTGATCCAGGAGCAGCCGCGGATGATGCGCTGCATGGCAACCAGACTCGGGTCTTTGCCGAGGGTGCGCGCGCGCGGGTTGAGCCGGGCAGCGTACCCCATCAGCTCGTCAGTCCGTATCGAACACTGTTTGACAGGCGGGGCAGCGGCACAGGTCGTCCTCGGTCAGCGGCCACGGATAGAGCGCTCGTTTTCGACCATCTCGGTCAACCGCTCGGCGATGGCGCCGATCGGCAGCACGGCCGTGAAGTTGGTGCCGTAGGTCTGCTGAAGGTGTTCGAGACCGCGGTGCAGGGCGGCGTGCAGGCTGTCCCGCTCGTGCTGCATGCGCTGCTCGGGGGTCAGGTTTACGTAGGGCAGGCCGGCGGTATTCGCCATCGTCGCCATCGGGTCGGGTGTCGGTGCGAATGTCTGATTGTTGGGCATGGGTTCCTACTGCTTCGTGGGCGAAACGGGCATGTCGCGCAGTTCCTTGAGCGCCTGTTCCGGGCCGCCAGGGCCGTACATGTAGCGCCGGCCGTCCTCGCTCGATGCGGAGTCGATCTCCCATGCGGCGGCGATCTCTTTCTGCGTCGGGGGCATCACCTCCTCAACGGCGTCGAGGATAACGCGCGGGACCTGGTGGCCGTGCTTCCAAATATGCACGCTCGAAAAGAACAAGAACAGGTTATCGGCAAGGTCGTCGAGTGAATGGGCGGGTAAGCCTTTTCCGGCGCGAAACGCACGGCCAAAGATCACACGCCAGTGCGCAGGTCCGCCGGCCACGACTTCGGACAGCATCACGCCGTCAGCGTAGGCGCACACCATCCGTACGACCACATCGATCTGCGCCATCAGGAGCGTCGTCGTGTCGTCGCGCAGGGTCGCGTGCGTGGAGACCGTGAACTGCGGCAGGGCTGTGCGCTTACGGGGCATTGTGGTATGGGCGGTAGTCTACCACTGCCGGCGGGGGTATGATCTTTCTCGGGGTACAGTCATGGGCATGCGTACAGGTTTTCTCTCGGTTGTTGCGGCGACGATGATGGTCGTCGGGTGCAGTTCTCAGCCACTCACAGGTCCGACCGAGGCGCCGGCGTCGGCCGCCAGCGGCCCTGACGCGGCCTTCGGCGAGAGCGCGCGCACCATGAACGTGGCGAATTACGTGCGTATCAACGCGATTACCGGGGTGGTGCCGGGCGCCTCGTGCGTGCAGGCGGCAAGCGGCGAACGGTTCTACGTTTACGACATCTCGGCGCAGAACCCCGCCTCCGTCGCCTATGAATACGACGGCGCGGTGTTCCACAGCCCGACTGCGGGCTGTGCGCCCACGGTCGAGAACCCGTCTACGCGAGGCGGTAGCGCGACAGGACAGACCGTGCTACAGCCGGGCCAGGCGGGGAACCTGATCGCACGGTTCGACACGCAGGCGTTCTCCTGCGGGCGCGTGCAAATTGACCACGGGTTCAAGCCGGTGGGCGGCCCTGGTCTCTTGCAGGGCGACTTTACGGGCGTGTTCTACGGACTCGTCATTGACTACGGCGTAGACTGCGGCGCGCCGCCGACTGTCCCACCGGGGCCGCCCGCACCGATTCCGACGCCCACACTGCCGCCGACCCCACCGCTGCCACCGCAGTCGGGCATCTGCGAGTTAAAGGCGTTTTCGCGAATTGGCCGCATCACAATGAGCGACGGGATCGCGCGGATTTCGCTCCAGCTTGCGCCCGGCTACGACAACATCCGCGTGTTCTTTGCGTCCTACGGATCAACGACGCCGTTTCCGTCAACCGGGGTCACATTCCCGCAAGAGCTGTTCTTTTCCACGCAGGCGGTCCTGGTGGCTGGCCCCGCGCAAGTGGTGACGGTGCCGATCGCGGGTCTACCGTGGGCGGCGTGGCAGGTGGATCTCGTCTGTGTCCCGCCGCCGCCGTTCCTAGTGAACCGCCAGACGTTGCCAAGACCCATCATCAAAGCGGCGTTTGGGAACAACCCCAGGTGAGAGTCAGCCGTTAGGCTGGCTTGGGCGTGGGTGGCGCCGGCTTCTCTCGCCGGCGCCTGGCCGCGGGCTTCGCGCTCACCTCCTCCGCGCGCGCGCCCTGCATCGCGCCCCAGTGGGTAGCCATGTTGGCGTAGACGCTGATCGCCGCGATGAACACCTCCATTGTCGAGGCGTCCGCCGCGTAGTAGACGGTAAACGCCGCGCCGCCGACGCCCCAGGCGACGGTAGCCCAGAAGTGGAACCTAGACGAGCGGAAGAACTGCACGGCGCTATCTTACTCCCCGCCCGGCAGGTTCGGCAGCACCAGGACGACGTCGGTGCCGTCGGTGTGCAGGGCGTGGACGACGCCCCGCAGCGGCATGAGCTCCTGCCCGTTCTCGATGAACACCTTCATGCGGTCGTCCATCTTCTCGAGCATCCGCTTGAGGTCGCCCACGGTCAGGGTGGTGGGGACGCTGCGCCAGTGCATTACCGCCGGCTCCGCGCGACCATCGCCTCGGCGATCACGTAGGCATCCTCGGCGAGAATGTCCGCGACGCGCTTGCGGAACTCCGCGTCCTCGCGGGCGCCTTCGTCGCGCACCGCCTCGGCGATCGCGGTCAATTCGCCCACCTGAATCAGAGCCGGCACGATCGCGGCGGCGAACAGGTCGCGCAGGGTTGCGCCAGCCTCATAACTGTTGGGGAACGCAGAACTGAGTAGTTCTTCTCGGGACGGGCGCTGGGGCATATTTGTAGCGGTGGGCATGGTGACTCCTTGTGCCGGCCATTCTAACCGGCAAGCATTCAGCGCGCAACCGTTATGTCAGACGGATCTGTCAAGTCCACCATGCGCGTGACCGCGCAGGTCGGGATGGTCATATCGCCGCACCCTTGGGGAGTGACACCGTCGTCGGCGATGTTCGTGATATGTGGCACGACCACTTTGCACGCGTCAGTATCGTGCAGAAGCCACCCAACGGACCGGCAGATCAACGGGTCCGCCCGGCTCCCGTCGAGACTCGACCAGTTCGACGCGCAACCGATCGAGTCCAACCATTCAATGAACACAAGTCTCATGTGCGGCCCATCCAGGTCTTCGGCCGACTGCCGGCGCTCGTCGCCGCACGAGCCTTGTCCTGCTCGTGGTTCGGCGTCCGCGCCCGCTTACGGCCGGTACGCACGGCGTACCGGGTGTTGTGGACGACTGACCCGTTCCCGAGGCAGAAGCTCGACGTACCCGGCACGGTCAGGCAGTAGACATCAGCCCGGCCCGCTGGGACGACGGTGCGACAATGCCGCACCACAGCGGCGCGAGCAGGCGCGTTGCCGTGAGTAGCGGTTCGCCATAAAAGGCTTGCGGCACTCGACGCACAGACGTTGCTCATCGTCCACACCAGACGCACGACGCGCGGCGGCCCGGCAGGCGTTAGAGCAGAAGCGGTTGAGGCCCGTATCCACCGTCTCGAAGTCTCGCCCGCAATGTCCACAGACGAACGCACGGCGGACGTGCAGTAAATCGCGATGCGCCTCGTAGTGCTCGCGATGCCACGCGCGGCCTTCGTCGGACTGGTGCCATTGGCGCGCAGCATCGAGGGCGGCGGCGGACAAGGGCCGCTGGTGCCCGCGCTGGTGATGGGACATATGAACATTCCGCGTGAGAAGTTCCAGGTTGTCCAAGGCGTTGTTGGCACGGTCGTTGTCCTTGTGGTGGACATCGAACCCGCGAGGGATCGGGCCATGCGTCGCCATCCAGACCATGCGGTGCAGGCGATCTCCGTTGCGTTGGTAATACTTGCCGCAGAGGTAATAGCGGCGACCTTGAAACGTCTGAGCGGTGACAGAAGGTCGAGTAGGCATTGAGTCCAGTGGATGCGTTGCGCTACGCCATCATAGCATGCCACCCCGGCCATCGCATCGGCTCGCCGCCATCCGTCAGGCGTCAGGAACAGATGGTCGGGCGTGCAGACCACCTCCGAACCATCATCGAAGGCAAGGCGCACGACCGGCACCTGCGTCATCGTCTTTCGCGCGCCACAGAACCGCGCCCACGCGCCACCCCTGGTCAGCACACGTCCTGTCTGACCGACGAGCGAGGCAATCGGCACCGTGCCCTGATCCGTGATCACGGGTGTGTCGCCCCTGACACATGCGTCGAGTAGATGGTCGTCCTTCTTGACGATCCGGCCCTTCTCGTCCCGGTGATACATGCGGAACTCCTCGAGCCACGGCGAGCACGACGCGAACACCTTGAACTGCCCCGCCGTCATCAACTCCCATACATCTTGAATGCCGGCCTCGACCGCCTTGTCCGCGAGCACGAGGTCGAGTCCTGCCTGGCGATACTTCGACACGAGCTGCTCAACATCATGCGCTGTCATCACCAGTGCGGCGGCGTCGCCCGCGCCCGGCACCCACTCGCCGCGGGCCTTGATGGCCGCCACGTGCAGGGCGATCTCCGGGCTGTCGCGCTTATAGACGCTGTAGATGTAGCAGGTGTTGGTGTCCGGGTCTTCCGCCATCCATGCCACGGCCGTCGGTTTGGCCCCGCCCCCGGCGTCCAGGCCGAAGCATCGCCGGAAGTGGCGCGGAATAGCGAAGTCTGGCACGACGATCTGCGACTCGGGGATCTGGTAGATGGCGCCGGCGCCGAGCTGGGGCAGTCCCTTTGTGCGCGCGTCGCGTTGAAACGGCGGCGTCGTCGCCAGTAAGTGCCGCTTCACGTGCTCGGCCAGGTGGGGCACGTCATCCCACCCGGCGTTGATCATCCGCTTGAACTCGGCGGCAGCGGGGTCCGGCTGCACGAAGCCTTTGACCACGTCGCTCATGCCCTGCAGCGGCGTGAACGTGACCATCACGATCCCGTTGGTGGTCGCGGTCCTGAACAGTTGCTCGGTGTAGATGCCCTCGTCCGGTTCTTCGTCATCCCAGATCAGGTGCTTGGCCGTGCCCTCGAACGACTTACGGCCCTGCTCATACATTTTCAGACCGATGATGCTGCGTCCGCCTGAGACGTGCTGCACCCAGACAGTTTCGAGCGAGCCTGGCAGTCCGTGCGGCCGGCGCACCGACCCGATGATGTCGCCCGGTGGCACCATGCCGCCTTCCATCGGCTTGCCCTGCGTCACGTTCTCCCAGGAGCCGAATAGCTTTGACTGTATGATGTCCCGCAGCGTCTCGGAGTTGGTGCCGCA
>JACDCY010000068.1 GCA_013817305.1 Gemmatimonadaceae bacterium
GCGATCGCTGTGCTCGCCTGGTCGCCGGCGCGCGTCGCATTCCACCGGAAGCCCGCGCCGCGCTGGGTGCGTGGGTCGCCGGGTCGTCCATGCAACTCTCCACGGCCGCCGAAGGGCGGGCACACCAACGGCTGCTGCGCGAGTTTCTCGATCAACACCTGAGTGACGGCAAGAAGTTGATCGCGTACGCGATGTGGGAGAGTAATGCCCTGATACCCGATACCAGATCCCTGATCCCTGATCTCTGATGATCCTCGGCACCGCCGGACACATCGACCACGGCAAGACCGCGCTCGTCCGCGCGCTCACCGGCGTCGACACCGACAGGCTGCCGGAGGAGAAACGGCGCGGCATTACCATCGATCTCGGATTCGCGCCGCTCGAGCTGGAAGGCGTGGGCACTATCGGCGTGATCGATGTTCCGGGGCACGAGGCATTCGTCCGCACGATGCTCGCGGGCGCGACGGGGATCGACCTGGCCCTGCTCGTGATCGCGGCCGACGAGGGCGTGCGTCCGCAGACGCGCGAGCACCTGACGATCCTCACCATGCTGGCCGTGCGCTCTGGCGTGGTCGCGCTCACCAAGATCGATCTCGTCGACAAAGAATGGCTGGAGCTCGTCACCGCCGACGTTGCCGCGGTACTGCAAGGATCCGCGCTGCAGGATGCTCCGATCGTGCCCGTGTCCGCGCAAACGGGCGAAGGGCTCGAGCAGCTTCGCGCGGCGATCCAATCATCCGCGTCGGCCGTGGTCGCGCGCGACGCCGCGGATCTGTTTCGCATGCCGGTGGACCGGGCGTTCTCGGTGCACGGCACGGGTACGGTCGTGACGGGAACCGTGTGGAGCGGAACGCTCCGGAAAGGCGCAGCCACGGTGTTTCCGGGAGGGTTTCCCGTCCGGGTTCGCGATCTGCAATCGCACGGGGCAACCGTCGGGACCGTCTCGGCGTCGATGCGGGCGGCGGTGGCTCTCGCAGGGGTCGACGTCGAGCAGGCCGCGCGAGGCGCGGTGTTAGTGACCGGGGAGGGATGGACGGAGAGCGCGGTCATGCTCGCGGAGCTGACTCTCACAGATTCGGCGGTGTCCGTCACCCCTCGGACGCGCATTCGCTGCCACCTCGGCGCAGCGGACGTCGGCGCGCGCGTCCGGCTGTTCGACTCGTTCGCCGGGCAGATCCAGACGCCCGCGCGAGTCCGCCTGGATCAGCCGATAATTGCCCGCGCGGGTGATCGGTTCGTCTTGCGCGCGGGGTCTCCGCTCGAGGTCATAGCTGGCGGAGTCGTGACGGATCCTGTCCCCGCCGAGCGGCGGCCCAGACCGGTATCGCCTTTCAGCGCGACCCCGCCGGACCGGCTCCTTGCACTGTGCGCGCAGGGAGGATCCCGAGGTGTCGACCGGCGAACGTTGCCTGTCCGCATGGGGATGTCTCCGTCCACCGTTGACGCGCTCGCATCGGACCAGCGGTTCTTCTTCACCGACCGCGCGGTCTTCTCCGGAGAGCTCCTCGAAGAGGCTTCGCGCGCCCTGCAGGAGTTAGTCGAGGGGGCACTGGTAAACTCTCCGACCGAATCCGGCGTCCAATTGGGAGAGCTGAGGGGAGCCCTGGATTTCAGCAGTGAGCTGGTAGACGAGGCGCTCCGACTGCTCGCAGAACGAGAATCATTGGAGATCGAAGGCGCGGTGGTTCGCACTTTTGGATGGAAGCCGCGACTCTCGCCCGGGCAGTCGGATCTCGCTGAACGCATCGTGCACGCTTATTGCTCTTCAGGCGAAGAGCCGCCGACGGTGGCGGAGGTGGTTGCGCGGCATGGAGACGATGTGGCCCCGGTGCTCCGATACCTGGAGCGCGAGGCACGTTTGATCAGGGTCTCGGGCGAATTTTACTATTGCCCGGAAGTGGTCGACCGCATGCTGGCGCGACTGGTCACGGCGATGGGCGAGGACCGGGAGTATTCCCCGGCGGACGTAAAGGACGCGGTGGGCACGTCCAGGAAGTACCTGATTCCGTTTCTGGAGTTCTGTGACCGGACCAGGATCACGGAAAGAAGGGGGGCGGGAAGGGTATTACGAAACAGGCAGCTAGCTCGTCCGTAAGGAGTTAGGATCGTTGACACCATTTGGAACAGGTCCTAATTTCGCGGCAATGGCTGGTCATCCGTTCACTCAAGTTGGAGTACGCGTACCGAACCTTTCATAGTCAGCACGGAGTAAGGCATGAAGCAACGATGGGGGGCACTTTTGATAGTGCTCGCCCTCAGTGCGATGCCTCGTGGATCCGCGGCTCAAGGTGTCTCACCCCAAACCGACGGATCGCGTGGCACCGCGACCGGGTTGGGGCAGAATTACCCGAATCCGTTCGCTCTCGACACAAGGATTCCGTTCACGGTGGGTGATTACCCGACGTGCTCGGATCCTGGCAGGCAGTACAGGGTTTCGCTGCGGGTTTACAATCTGCTGTCGCAGATGGTAGCGATCCCTACGCTGGAGGCCGGTGTCGCTGGGCCTGGCGGTGAGCCGCTGGAAAACGTTCTACTGACGTGCAATCAGTTCGTGGGCTACTGGAACGGAAACTTCCTGAATCGAGATGAGCAGATCCCGAGAGGGGTCTATCTCTACCGGCTGGAAGTGGACGGCAGGCCCTTCGTGAAGAAAATGTTCAAGAAGTAGGACTGATTGGGGAAAACAGGGGGTCGCGCTTCGGTGCGACCCCCTTTTTTTCGCCTATTGCGGTGAATTACAGACCCAGCTAGTATCCAATATGGTTCCTAATTGGAGGCGTTATGGCATCTGTGACCATCAAAGGTGTTCCTGAGGAGCTCCTCGCGCGGTTGAAGCACGAGGCCGCAGGGCACCGCCGCAGCCTGAACGGCGAGGTGCTCTACCGGCTCGAGCAGTCGATCGCGGCTCCGGTGCCGGGCGGCGCTCGTAGGACCGCCGGGCCATACCCAAACGATGTGCACGGTAGGCCGCTAACCGTTTCCGAGTGCAAGGACCTCGACGCCGAATACTGGCTCCGGCGGGTGCGCGAGATTCGCGATCACCTCGACATGGACGCGACCACGGAGGAGATCATCGCGGCGCGTGATTACGGCCGCAAATGATCGTTTCGGACTGCACGCTTATCGCGCACTTTCTGATTCCGGGGCCGGGCACGGCGGCGGCTGAGGCGGTCGTAGCGGCTGATCCATATTGGATCGTTCCGCCCCTTTGGCGGAGCGAGGTGCGGAACGTATTGCGGGGGTACATGACGGCCGGCTGGATGACGTTGGAGGAGGCGTCGCAGTTGATAGAGCGCGCCGAAGACCGATTGGCGGGCAATGAATACGCGGTGTCCAGCGATCACGTGCTGGCCTTGGTGGCGGCAACCCGGTGCTCGGCTTACGATGCCGAGTATGTTGCCCTGGCGCAGGCGTCGAGTACAACGCTCGTCACAAGCGATCGCAAGCTGCGCGGGTTGTTTCCCACCGTTGCGCGCAAACCGGAGGAGTTTCTCGAGATGAAGGCTGGCGCGAATGGCTAGGAGCAAGCTCGAGGGCCATGATCAACCCCGATAAACTCACCGTCAAAGCCGGCGAGGCTTTCAACGCGGCGCTCGACCTTGCACGCCGCGCCGGAAATCCGCTCGTGTACGATCTGCACCTGCTCCTCGCCCTGCTGGACCAGGATGAGGGGATCGTTGTCCCGATGCTGCAGAAGCTCGGCGCCAGCGTCACCGCCGTCCGCGAGCAGGCCGAGCGGGAGTCAGCCCGATATCCCAAGCAGTCGGACGCACAGCCCACGCTATCGCGCGAGCTCAACCAGGTCTTCGACCGCGCGGAGAGACAGGCGAAAAGCCTGGGCGACGACTTCGTCTCCACCGAGCACCTGCTGCTCGCGCTAGCGGACACGCCCGGCACCGAGAGCAAGACGATTCTCAAGGGCGTCGGCGCGACACTCGCCAAGCTGCTCGAAGCGCTGGAAGCGGTTCGTGGCTCGCACCGCGTCAACGACCAGACACCGGAGAATCAGTACCAGGCGCTCCAGCGCTACACGCGTGACCTCACCGAGGACGCGCGCAAGGGCAGGCTCGATCCGGTGATCGGCCGAGACGAAGAAATCCGTCGCGTGATTCAGGTGCTGTCGCGCCGCACCAAGAACAATCCTGTCCTGATCGGTGAGCCCGGCGTCGGCAAAACTGCGATAGCCGAAGGTCTGGCGCAGCGAATGGTGAACGGCGACGTCCCCGACGGACTCAAGAACAAGCGGCTCGTCTCGCTGGACATGGGCGCGCTGATCGCGGGCGCGAAGTTCCGCGGCGAGTTCGAGGAGCGGCTCAAGGCGGTGCTCAAGGAGATTACAGAGGGCGAGGGCAAGTTCGTCGTCTTCATCGACGAGATGCACACCATCGTCGGCGCGGGCAAGGCCGAGGGATCAATGGACGCGGGCAACATGCTCAAGCCGATGCTCGCGCGCGGAGTGCTGCGAGTTGTCGGCGCGACCACGCTCGACGATTATCGCAAGAACGTCGAGAAAGACCCGGCGCTCGAGCGCCGCTTCCAGCCGGTGTTCGTCGGTGAGCCCAGCGTGGAGAGCACGATCGCGATTCTGCGCGGGCTCAAGGAGCGGTACGAGGTCCATCACGGCGTTCGCATAACCGACGGCGCGGTGGTCGCGGCTGCCACGCTCTCCAACCGCTACATCGGCGACCGGTTTCTCCCCGACAAGGCGATCGACCTCATAGACGAAGCCGCGTCCCGGCTGCGCATCGAGATCGATTCTTTGCCGCAGGAGATCGACGAAGTCGAGCGCCGGATCGTTCAGCTCGAGATCGAGCGCGAAGCTCTCAAGAAGGAAAAAGACGCGGCGTCGAAAGAGCGGCGCGACGCGATCGAGCGCGAGCTGTCGGAGCTCCGCGAGAAGTCGGGCGGGATGAAAGCGCAGTGGCAGGCCGAGAAGGAATCGCTTGGCGCAGTCGGGCGGATCAAGCAGCAGATCGAGGAGGGACGGAACCAGGCCGACCAGGCCACGCGCTCCGGTGACCTCGGCAAGGCCGCAGAGATCACGTACGGCACGATCCCGCAGCTCGAGGCCGAGCTCAAGCAGGTGGAGTCGCAGCTTGCGAGCAAGCAGGGAGGCAAGCGGCAGTTCCTCAAGGAAGAAGTGGACGCGGATGATGTCGCCGAGATCGTGGCGAAGTGGACCGGCATCCCCGTGTCGCGAATGATGGAGAGCGAGCGCGAGCGGCTCACCAAGCTCGAGGCCGAGCTGAGCAAGCGCGTGATCGGCCAGCCGGAAGCAGTCGCGGCCGTGTCGAACGCGGTGCGGCGGTCGCGCGCCGGACTGCAGGATCCGAATCGTCCAATCGGCTCGTTCATCTTTCTCGGACCCACCGGTGTCGGCAAGACGGAGACTGCGCGCGCTCTCGCAGATTTCCTGTTCGACGACGAGCACGCAATGGTGCGAATCGACATGTCGGAGTACATGGAGAAGCACGCGGTCGCCCGCCTCATCGGCGCGCCGCCCGGCTACATCGGCTTCGAGGAAGGGGGCCAACTTACGGAGTCCGTCAGGCGTCGCCCGTATTCGGTCATTCTGTTCGACGAGATCGAAAAGGCGCACCAGGACGTGTTTAACATCCTGCTGCAGATCCTGGATGACGGACGCCTCACGGACTCGCAGGGCCGCACGGTGGACTTTCGCAACAGCGTCATCGTGATGACGTCCAACATCGGCAGCCACTACATCCTCGAGCGCTCGGGCGCGGATTGGGCGGAGACCGAGACGCAGGTCATGGGCGCGCTGCGGCAGCACTTTCGTCCGGAGTTTCTCAACCGCGTGGACGACGTGATCGTGTTCCGGCCGCTCGGCGCGGGCGAGCTCGACAGCATCATCGACCTCCAGCTGGATCGCCTGCACAACCTGCTGGCGGACCGGAAGCTCACCCTGGAGCTCACGCCGGACGCGAAGAAGCTGGTGGCTGCAGAAGGATTCGACCCGGCGTACGGAGCGCGCCCCCTCAAGCGCTCGATCCAGCGGATGCTGCAGGACCCGCTGGCGATGGCTGTGCTGGAAGGGAAGTTCATCGCCGGAGATCACATCCTCGCGACCGTCGGAGAAGGCGGCAAGATCTCGTTCGAGGCAGGCCCGAGGACGACTTAGAAGTGGTTTCGCCGGGCGATTCCGAGCTAATGCTCCTGGCGCTGAGCGAAGCGCGTGGCGCCGCCGAGGCGGGCGATGTTCCAGTTGGCGCGCTTCTGGTTCGCGATGGTGCCGTGATCACGCGCGCCGGCAACCGCACGTTGCGCGACCAGGATCCCACTGCGCACGCAGAGGTGCTCGTCATTCGCGACGCGGCCGCGCAGCTGAACCGCTGGCGGCTCGACGACTGTACGCTTTATGCCACTCTCGAGCCCTGCGCGATGTGCGCAGGGGCCATCGTGCTCGCCAGGCTGCGCAAGGTCGTCTTCGGCGCGTGGGACGAGAAAGCGGGGATGGCAGGCTCCGTCGGCGACGTGCTGCGGCACCCGCGGCTCAACCACCGCCCCGAGGTGCTCGGGGGCGTTCTCGCCGACGACTGTGCAGCGCTGCTCCGGGATTTCTTCGCGGTGAAGCGTTAGCGAAGCAAATCCTCGCGCCTGCCCGCACCGAACCTTATTTTGGTGGCCGATTGAGGACTAACGGCCCCGCGCGGGCTTACGAGGAAGGAAGACATTCATCCCCTAAGCCCGAAGCCGCTCGCCGTAGACCGAGCGATTACGACGAACATGCGCCGGCTCGCGATGATCGTGAGCTATGGCGTTGCGTGCGCCGCGCTGCTCCTGCTCGGCGTGCCCTTCCCGCGCGAGATGTTCATGCTGTTCGTGGCGTGGACCGGTACCGCGCTGCTGTACCATATGATGCTGCGGCGCACACGGACCCGAACCGCCGCCAACCGGATTCAGCTGTTCGCTTCCTGCGCGGACGTCAGTCTCCTGACCGGGATGTTCGCGTTGATCGGCGGCGCGTGGTGGGTCGGCGCCATGGTTCACGGCTTCATTCTTACCTTTGCCTTTTCGTCCCTGCCGCGACGCCTTGCCCTCGTGGTCGCGGGGTACGCGATCGCCGGATTCTTCATCATGATCGCGGCGCAGACGTTCCGCGCCCCGGGACCTGCGTTCCTCGGGGTGCCGTCGCTCGGCGGCAACTATCAGCTGGCCACGATGGTGGCACTTCTCGGAGGGATCGCTCTCATCGGGCTCGCCATCGTGCAGTCTGCGTTCGTACAAATCATGCGGCGGGCGCAGGAGCGGTACCGCGGGCTGCTCGAGATTGTGCCGGACGTGATAGTGAGCACGAATCTCCGCGGCATCGTGACGGCCGCCAACGCTGCGGCGATGCGTCTCGCCGGGCCTCGGGCGGATGACGTTGTGGGACAGCCGTTGGGCGAGCTCATGGCCGGCGACGAGCAGGCCATCGGACGCGCGCACTTCCGGGCCGCGCGCAAGGGCGCCACGCGACAGTTCGTGATCAAGGTAAATGGTCCGGACGGCACTCCGCGGTGGCTTGACTGCACCTGCAAAGGCGTGCTCGAAGGCCGCGAGATCGCGGGCGTGCTGTTCGTCGGTCGTGACATCACGCGCGAGAAGGAGGACGAGGAGGCGTTGCGGCGTACAGAGGAGCAGCTGATCCAGGCGCAGAAGATGGAGGCGGTAGGCCAACTCGCGGGCGGGCTGGCGCACGACTTCAACAACCTGGTGTCGGTGATAACCGGCTACTGTGGATTTCTGCGCAAGGATCTCGCGGGTGACGACGCGAGAATGGCGGACATCAGGGAGATCCAGTCGGCGGCCGAAAGCGCGGCGTCGCTCACCCGTCAGCTGTTGGCGTTCAGCAGAAAGCAGGTCCTGCAGCCCAAGATCGTGAATTTGAACGACAGCGTCGTGCAGCTGGAGCACATGCTGCGCCGCCTGATCGGCGCGCAGATAGAGATAAAGACCCGCCTGGCGGCAGATCTGCAGCTGGTCAAAGCGGACCCAAACCAGCTCGATCAGGTCCTGATGAACCTCGCGGTGAACGCGCGCGACGCCATGCCGCACGGCGGCGTGCTGGAGCTGGAGACCGAGAACGTGACGCTCGGCGCCGAGTACGCCCGCACGCACCCCGGCGTGCGCGCCGGGCAACACGTCCAGCTGAGCATTCGCGACAATGGAACGGGGATGGATCCCGAGACTCAGGCCAGGATCTTCGAGCCTTTCTTCTCGACCAAGCCACCGGGGATGGGCACCGGTCTCGGGCTCTCGACGGTGTACGGAATCGTCCGGCAGAGCGGCGGTTACATCTGGGTGTACAGCGAGCCCGGACTCGGCAGCGTGTTCAAGATCTATTTTCCCGTAACGGAAGAATCGCTGGATGGGCCCGTCGATGCGGCTCCACCGGACGAGCTGCTGCAAGGATCCGAAACGGTGCTCGTCGTCGACGATTCAGAATCACTGCGACCTGTCGTCAAGCGCATTCTCCGCCAGTACGGCTACTCGGTAGTCGAAGCTGCTAGTGGCGAGGATGCCAAGTCCGTAGTGGAGGATCACCCTGGTCCCATCCACCTGTTGCTTGCGGACATCGTGATGCCAGGGATGAGCGGCCCGGAGCTGGCGCGTGATCTCGCTCGCAGGCATCCGGATATGCGGGTCCTGTTCATGTCGGGGTACGCCGAGAACGCGATCGTTCGCGAAGGGCTGCGGCATCCCAGCGCCGGCTTCGTCGAGAAACCGTTCTCGCCCGAGACGTTAGCGCGCGAAGTCCGGCGCGCACTCGACGCGGGCTGTGCTCAGGGGACCGTCGCCAACACCGGTGAGCTTTCATTCCCCGCGCGATCGACAGCCGTCACCCAGATATCTGACGGCCGCGCCTCGCCAGCCTCGGTGGTCCAGCGGAAGGATTGAGTCGTCCCGGGAACGATCGTGGTGCGCCACTCGGCACCGGACCTGACTCGCACGGTCCATAGCCACGGGTGCTCCGCGTCGCCGGGGCGAAAGTGAAGGACTTGGTCCCAGGAGCTGTCGTCTTTTGTGACAGCGACGGCCGGGGCGACCGGCGCGATCGAGTCGAGCCACGGCGATGCCGGCACCAGCGCAGGTTCAGCGTACAAGCCGCTCGCGAGGAGACTGGAAAGGGAGTCGCGGTTCCTCATTAGCGCGCGCATGCTGAAGTGGACGTTGCCCCCCGCGCCGGCGTCAGCGCGGGTGAGCATGATCTGGCGGAGAAGCTCGCCGGCTCGCCAGCTCTGCGGCCCCACGACGGTATCGGTCCGGCTGGTAAAGTTTCCCGGCCAGATGTGGCGGCGGTGCGTGTTCTCGTCCACCCACCAGCGTAGTAGCGCGCTGTAGTTCTGCGCCGGCGCGTCGGACCGCCAGTAGAGTTGGGGTGACAGGTAATCGAGCCACCCGTTGTTGAGCCATTTGCGCGCGTCGGCATAGATGCTCGCATACGCGTCGAGTCCGGCGACGCCTGCCGGATAGCCCGGGCGCCAGATTCCGAACGGACTCACGCCGACTTTCACGTGCGGCTTCACTCGCCGAACCCCGGCGAAGAGATCAGCGACGAACCGGTCGACATTCTCCCTGCGCCAGTCGTCGCGCCGCATCGCGGCGCCGTACCGGCGAAAGCTCTCGTCGTCGGGAAAGGGGATCAGCGCGTTGGTGGTCGGGTTGCGCTCCTGGTACGGATAGAAGTAGTCGTCGATGTGCACGCCGTCGATGTCGTACCGCCGTACGACGT
This sequence comes from Gemmatimonadaceae bacterium, assembly GCA_013817305.1. Taxonomy (GTDB): domain Bacteria; phylum Gemmatimonadota; class Gemmatimonadetes; order Gemmatimonadales; family Gemmatimonadaceae; genus JACDCY01. The sequence goes on from JACDCY010000068.1 coordinate 9,734, forward strand.
CCAGGATCACCTCCAGCGAGAGGCGGTGCACGTCGGGCTCGCCCGGATCCATCCAGAGCGAGCCGCCGTACGTGCGCACCAGATCGGGACGGGACGCCGAGATGTGATTGGCGGAGAGCGCACCGGCGCGAAGCGAAGAATGCCGTGCGCGGAACGGGTTGAACCACGCGTGGAGCTCGAGCCCGCGGCTGTGGGCTTCCTCGACGGCGAACGCGAGCGGATCGTAAAAAGGCTCGGGCGCCTTGCCCATCGTGCCGGTCAGGTACGGCGACCACGGCTCGAGGGACGATTGGTACAGCGCGTCCGCCGCCGGACGAACCTGCAGAATCAGCGCATTGAGATTCAGCTTGACCGCGCGCTCGAAGATCGCGAGCAGCTCCGCCTGCTGCGCCTCTGTGGAGAGTCCCGGCCGGGACGGCCAATCGATGTTGCTGACCGACGCTATCCACGCCGCGCGGAACTCGCGCGCGATCGGCGGCGGGGGCGGGGCGGGAGACGCGACCGGAGCTGCGACCACCGGCTCGGGCGGTGGCGGGACCGGCGTAATGGCAGGTCCGCAGCCACTATGAACAACAAAGCCGGCCACGATCGCCAGAAGGGTCGCACGACGTCGAGAGGTCAACTGTCGGATCTCCGCAGGGTGAATGAACGCAGTGAAATCTGCTCTGCGCGCGCGACGACGGTCGCGGGATGCAGGTCATCGACAAGGAATTCGGCTATGGCCCACGGGGTTGTACCCGTCAGTTGATGACCGTGTTCGTCGAGATCGGGCAGGCGCTCACCGGAGCTGTCCGCGGTGCTGAACGGGCCCGACAGTCCCAC
>JACDCY010000171.1 GCA_013817305.1 Gemmatimonadaceae bacterium
CAGGCCACCCGGATCGAGATTAACAGCGTGCTGACTGCGGGCGGCCGCAGCGTGACCTCGGCGCGCTCGTCGTTTCGCAGCATTCTCGTCGTCGCAGAACTCGGACTCGCCCTCGCGTTGCTCATCGGAGCCGGGCTCCTCGGCAAAGCCTTCTGGCGCCTAACGAGTGTGGCGCCCGGCTTCGCGGTGGATCGAGTGCTGACCATGCGAGTGGAGTTGCCCGAGGCGCGCTATCGGACGATCGAGCCGCAAACCCGTTTCCGCGAGCAGGTGCTCGAGAATATGAACAACCTCCCCGGGGTCGAGGCCGCGCTGATCAGCGAGCTGCCGCTCGGCGGGAATGCCATCAACCACAACTTCGTTATCGAAGGTCGCCCTGCGCTCACGATCGGCGAAGAGCCCGAGCTCTATTCGCGGACGATCGCAGGCGATTATTTCCGGGTCATGGGAATCCCTCTCCTCCGGGGCCGCGCCCTGACCCGCAGCGATCGCGCGAACGCGCCGACCGTCGGCGTGATCAACCTCAGCATGGCGCAAAAATATTTTGCGGGAGCAAATCCGATCGGTGCGCGAATTCGTTGGGCACGGGAAGAGGGGGTGGAGTGGATCACGATCGTCGGCGTGGTCGGCAACGTGCGGCATTTCAGCCTCGCCGCCGCGGAAGAGCCGGCGATCTACACGGCCTTTGCCCAATCGGGACAGGAATGGAAACGGTGGAGCGACATCGTGGTGCGCCCGGCCGCTCCGGGCCTAACGAGCGTGGCGCACCTCAAAACAATGGTCTGGAAAGTCGATCCGCTCATTCCGGTGACGAACATTCGCCCGATGTCTGAAGTCATGGCGGTCTCACTCGCGGAACAACGCTTCAACACCCTCGTGTTGGGAATTTTCGCGAGTGTGGCGTTACTCCTCGCGACGGTCGGCCTTTATGGCGTGCTCGCGTTTATAGTCGCGCAGCGGACGCGCGAGATCGGGATTCGGATGGCGTTGGGTGCGGCCGCGGGAGACGTCCTGCGGTTGGTCTTAGGCCAGGGCCTCACTTTGGCGTTCGCGGGCGTGGGCGCGGGCATCTGTCTCTCGCTGCTCGTCACGCGAACGCTCTCCGGATTGCTTTACGGTGTCTCACCCACCGATCCGGCCACTTTTCTCGGGCTCGCCGCGCTCCTGATAGCGGTCGCGCTGGCCGCCTGCCTCGTCCCGGCGCGCCGTGCCACCAAAGTCGATCCGATGGTCGCGCTTCGTTATGAGTAGCCGCTGCGCAGAAAATGACGGCATCCGAAGCCCGAAACAATAACCAAGCCCGAAATCCAAAAACCCGCGTGTTTTCTTCGTCACTCTCAGCAATCAGCAATCATAAATTAGCAATCCTATGACCGATCTTCGCTACGCCATCCGGATGCTGATCAAGTCGCCGGCCTTCAGCATCATTGCCATCGTAGCGCTCGCGCTTGGGATCGGGGCCAACACCGCCATCTTTAGCGTAGTCAACGCCGTCCTCCTCCGACCGCTCCCTTATCCCGAGCCTGACAACCTCATTCTGCTGCGCGAGAGGATGCAGATCTTCGAGTCCGGCGCGGTCAGTTATCCAAACTATCTCGACTGGCGCGCGGCCCAGCGCAGCTTCACCGATCTCGCGCTCTATCGGCGCGACTCGATGAATCTCTCCAGCCGCGACCAGGCATCGGCGCCGGAGCGCATCCTCGGCGGGGTCATGACCTGGAACATGATGCAGATCGTCGGGCTGAAGCCTTTACTCGGTCGCGATTTTACGGAGGCCGAGGATGTCCCGGGAGGCGCCAAGGTCGCTTTGATCAGTGAAGGGCTCTGGCAACGGCACTTCGGCAAATCGCCCAAAGTGCTCGGGCAGCAGCTTATCGTCGACGCCGTTCCGCGCACCATCGTGGGCGTTTTGCCTAACGAGATGCGCGTCTTTCGCACGAGCGATGTTTATCTCCCGTTCGGCGAGATGCGGGTCGATAAAAACGTCCTGCAACGCGATAACCATCCCGGCTTTTCCGTCCTCGGCCGTCTCAAACCCGGCGTCACCCTGACGCAGGCGCGAGCCGATCTCGCGAACATCGCGGCGGAACTGACGCGCAAATATCCCGGCTCCAACACTGGCCGCACGATCAACGCCCGGACCCTGCTCGATGCCGGCGTGGGCGATTACCGGCAGAACCTGCACCTGCTTCTCGCCGCCGTCGGCTGCGTCCTGCTCATCGCCTGCGCCAACGTCGCCAACCTCCAGCTCGCGCGCGCGCTCTCCCGCGGCAAGGAGCTGGCGGTGCGTGCCGCGATGGGCGCGAGCCGCTGGCGATTGATGCGCCTCGTCCTCGTGGAAAGCGCTGTCCTCAGCGTCGCCGGCGCGGTCGTCGGTCTGCTCATCGCGATCTGGAGCCTCGACGCGATCCACGCGCTGAGCCCGCCGAATTCGCTCCGGTTCCAGGAAACGCGGATCGATCTGCCCACGCTCGCGTTCACGACCGCGATCGCGCTGCTCTGCGGAATCCTCGTCGGCGTCTGGCCGGCCTGGCGCGTCTCGCGACTCGCTTCGCTCAGCGGCGTCCTGCATGAAACCGGCACGCGCGGGGG
>JACDCY010000172.1 GCA_013817305.1 Gemmatimonadaceae bacterium
GACTCTACTCGCGCCGAGACGAGCGACCGCCACTCGGGCCGACGGCTTGCTTAACCGCGATCCTGACCCCCGCCCGGGATGGTGTCGGCGCCGGTCGCGTCCGAAGGAGTCGGGCGTGACCGGCACTGGTGGATCGGCCGAGCCGGAGTGGGGGGGGGTCCGCAAGTGGTTGGTGGCAGTAGGACTCCGCCCGCGACGTGAGGCGTCGGACGGTCTGCGGGTGGAGTTTTGCGAACCGGGTCGCGAGCGGTTCGGCCAGCGCAATCTCGTCTTCGTTTCGGTCCACGGCGGGCGCTCCGCGGGCAGGATGGGTAAGTCAGGGTAACTGTAACACGTTCTGTCCGGGAAGGAAAGATAAACTAAGGCACGAATTTCCCTCACCCGGTGTGACCGTGTATATCGCACTTTAACCACCACCGGAACTTCGCTCTGACCAGTGCCGTCACTGACGTGGCCGCCAGAGTCAAGTGGTGGGGTCCGGCAGATCGGCCCGGGGCGCTGCCGTGACAATTCTTGCGTCTAGCTTGGTACGCCCTCACCGCGCCACACCGGCATGGTCGCAACGGCTCCGAGGAAGCATGCGTGGCGGACGCCGTTGCGACCCATTTGGCTGGCCGCCCTGCATCGGGTAATGGCAAGCGCAGGTTAGGGTTGGCCGGCGGAAGACACGCCGGCCGACGCCCAGTGGGGAAGATTCCCTGCAACTCCAACCGCGGCCGACCGCTTTCGAACTTCGCACCTGTCGGCAAGACGAGGGCAAGTTCAATACGGCGGCGGCCTTATGGTCTTACGGAGTCACGAGGGGGTCCATGAAAGTCCTCGGATAGGCAGGAGAAGCAGACGAATTCCGGTCCACCGGGGCCGCCGTAGGTGTAGGTGTCAGTTCCGCCACACACAGGACAGGGGAACCCCAGGCTGATCGGAAGTCGGTGTTTTGAAGTGGAGTCGTTCATCCCGAATTCGGTACGGATTTCGGGTGGGCGGGGTCGGGGCGGAGGAACTGCCGACGCAGCCACTGCACCGTCTTCCCGAAGGTCCGGGTAGCCCAGTTCTGCACCACCTTCTCCGGCACCCGCCCGGCGTCCGCCCGCACCTCCTCCGCCGTCGCCTCGCCGAGCAGCACACCCAGCCCCACGCTCAGCACCGTCAGGCCGCTCCCCGACTGGTCACGCGACAGCCGCTTCTGCACCCCGAACGCCGATTCCAGCACCTCCGTCGAGCCCACCAGTCGCTCCCCCACCGGCAACCCCCGTCCGCGTCCCACGTACGCCCGCAGCCGATTCCGCAACGCCACCGACACCGCGTCGCCACTCGCACCGGCACGCTCCCACGCCTCGGCGACTACCGCCTCGCCCCGCCAGAACAAACCTTCCACACGCACGTGACGCAGCATCACCTGCACCGCCTCGTGCTGCCCCGACCACGCCGACAACGCACCCGCGTAGTCCGACACCCACCCGTACCACCGCACCACCTCGGCGGGCGGCTCCGCCTCCTGCAACTTCCGCAGCACGTGCCGGCCGAACCGCACGAACGTTCCCACGCTCATGTACCGGGCCTTGTTCCGCAACTTCGGAGCCAGCAGGTACGCCGAGCGGGTCTGGCGGATCCCCGCCGCCGTCTCGTTCATCCGCCGGGTGAAGGCCGACCAGCGGGGGTCGTTCTCCCAGTAGAACTTCAGCAGGTTGGCGGCGTGGTGGGCGACGTCCGGCACGGACGCGGTCTGCGGGTGGCGTTCCCGGAAGCGGTCGATCCCCTTCTGCAAGTCGGCGGCGCCGTCGGCGACGACCTGCCGGGGCACGCCGGTGCGGGCGACGGCCTTCTCCAACTCCTCGGCCACGCGTTCCCGGGTCGCGTCCTCCATCGGCACCATCGCGACCAGGTGGAGGTCGGCCAGTTGCAGGGGTCGCACGCCGAACGGGACGCGGTCGAGTGGGACGCCGACGATCACGAACAGCTTGGTGGAGCCGATCTGGAGGGTGTGGTCGATGAGCCAGGCCCAGCGGTGGTCGTGCGAGAGCGGTCGGGTGAGGCGGGCGTAGCCCAACCGCAGCACCCACGACCGCACGGTTGTCGCGCAGGGGGTCGCGGAGAGAAGGCGTGCGGGATCGGCGGCGGCGAACACGGCGAGTGCGGCGGCGGTGCCGCGGAACGACAGCCCGGCACGCCGGACGAGGGTCACGGCGAGGTGGAGGAGGGCGACGTCGTAGTGCCCGCCGCGGGGTCGGTCGCGTTTTTGGGGGCCGGAGTCGGTACCGGGGCGGGTCGCCGGGCGGCGGCGAGTTGCGGCTCGAGCAGGGCGACCTGTTGCTGGAGTTGTTCGGCCCGCTGTCGGTGGAGGTCGCGGGACGCTTCGAGGTCGCGGACGCGAATCTCGAGTGCTTTGCGTTGGGCCTTGCGTTCGGTGGCCTTGGCCTTCCAGGCGTCGCGTGAGCGGACCAACTTGGGGATGAGGATGCGTGGCGGGGTGCGGAATGCGAGGGGCGTGGTCATGGGGCCTCCTGCCCGGACAGACGAAACACTTTCACCCAGCAGAACCCAGTAAGAGTCGGAGCACCAGCCCAACTTCCGATCAGCCTGGG
>JACDCY010000011.1 GCA_013817305.1 Gemmatimonadaceae bacterium
CAGCTTTCGTGGATGGCTGACACCGAGTGGAGACGGGTCCACTCCATATGGTCAGTCTTTGTGGTTTTTCTACTTTTAGATCAGGTCTTATTTGTTTCACGGCGCCGGGATGGTCGCGCTTATGCGCATATCTAACCTCGCGGTCGCAGCCGCGCTGTTATTCGCGTCCCCTGTTCCGGCGCGAGCTCAAGGCCAGGTCAACCGCGGCATTACGGCGGTGGTCCAGCCTGCCCTCCCGGGCTACCTGATCCTTGATGCACGCGTCGGAGTGACTGCGCCTTTCGGCCCTACTGAATCGGTCGATGCAATGGAGATCTCATCGTGGCCGGTCGGGGCTAAAGGCGCAGTCATAGGAGGAATCGTTGTAGCGGGAGCGGTGATCTGGTTTGGCCTCCAAATTTGCGAAGGTCCAGACTGTCCGAGTCCACTGAGTGATTTCGTCCGCGCCGGACTCGTCGGGTTTGCCGTCGGCGCGGCGGTCGGCTACGTCGTCGAACGCGTGATAGTGGCTATACGCCGATAGCCTCGGCTCCCCCAGCCGCCGGCTCTCTATGGCCATCCGCTAGTACGAGTAGTTATTGCAAGCTGCTGGCTGGTTCTCCCGCAGCGGAACGAGAAATGCCTCCTTACCATTCGCCGGCCCGGATCGTCTAACAGGACGAACCGGTCTTGCTCGCTCGCCGAAAAATTCTTCGGGTCGAACGATCATCTCCGGTGTATTATTGGCCGCCCAAACAAAGGAGGCTGGATGGATGTACTCGTAATGTTAGAGGAGAACGCGGAACACTCGACCGTGCTCGCTCACGTCAACTCGGTGCCGTCGCCGCTGCACTCCGAGCGGCCGCATCGCGAGATCGTGACGTTGTACGGCGCACCCAGCTCGGAGTCGCTCGCGCTCGCGCTTGCGGCTGCGGTCGAAGGCCAGCGCGCAGCGCTGTCCGACGGCGGAGGCTCCGGTGCGATCAGGCACCTGGGTGTGTGGGCGGAGCGCGGCGCCGTGGGTGATGCCGCGTGGCGCGACACCGCCGGTGAGCTTCACACAAGCGATCTCGAGATTCCGCTCGAGATTCTCGGCATCACCGCAGGCCGACTCCTCGTCGAATGCGGTTCGGTGATCCAGCGGCTCGTTGCGGGACTGGCGATGCCCGACTGGCCCGAAGGCGCGCGTCGCGCGATCAACTTCTCGCTGACGCCGGCGTTCGCGGGTGCGGGCACGATCGAAGCGCTCGAGGTGTTCCGCCAGAGCGGCGGGCTTGCTTTTGAGGACTTCGAGGACGAAGGGGAGGGGATTAACTGATCCCTGCCAAGTCCGTGTAGTAAGAAAGGGCCACTCGATCCGAGTGGCCCTTTTCTACGGCAAGAACACGGGGTATCTACGTCATTTGACGCAGGGCGAGGAGGGCTCTGGAGGGGGTTATCCTGAGGGCGAAGAGCTGGCCATCGTAATCGCCATAAGGAGCCCTTTACGAACCTCGACCGACGAACCGAACCCACGATCCGCGAAAAGCTGGAATTCGCGCTCCAGGCGCCGTGCGACATCGCGCTCAAGCTCGCCTGCGTGTCGTATTCCTCCTTTCTGGGCGTGTTCAAGCTGCTCCCGCCGTCGTACATGGCGTGGGCCTCACGCGTGAAAGCCCGCAAGGCGTACTACCGCGCGCTGCGCCAGGTGCCGGCGTATCGCGACTTCACCGGCGCAAACGCCGACGCGCTGGTTCCGGAGACGGACAAGGACACGTACATCAAGGAGTACCCGACCGGCGCGCGCTGCGTGGGCGGAACGTTCTTCCACGGCCAGACGATGATCGACGAATCGTCGGGTTCGACCGGAACGCCGTACAACTGGGTGCGGAGCGCCAGGGAGCGGCACGAGAGCCACACGTTCGTTAGTTATTTCGCGACGTACGGCTACGGCCGCGAGCCCTGGATCACCATCAACGGCTTCAGCATGGGCGCCTGGGCGACGGGGCTCAACATGGGGATATCGCTGCAGAAAAACGGGATCGTCAAGAACACGGGCCCCGACATTCCGAAGATACTGCACACGATGCGCTTCTTCGGGCCGGACTACACCTACCTGATCACCGGCTATCCGCCCTTCCTCAAGCACCTGATGGAAGTCGCGGAGGCAGAGGGATTCCCCTTCGACGATTACCGCATCTTCGGCCTCGCCGGCGGCGAGGGGATGTCCGAGGGTCTGCGCGACTACCTGCTACGCCGCTTCACCAAGGTGTACTCGGGCTACGGCGCGACCGATCTCGAGATCGGGATCGCGGGCGAGACGCCGATCTCGGTCGCGCTGCGCCGGCTCGCGCGCGACCGCGAGGACGTGAAGCTCGCGCTGTTCGGAACGGACACGCGGCTCCCTATGATATTTCAGTATAATCCGCTCATGCACCACTTCGAGGTGAACGAGAACAACGAAGTGGTATGCACGATCACGCGCGGCTCGCTGCTGTCCCCGCGGATCCGTTACAACGTGCACGACGTCGGCGGTGTCCTCTCGAGCGACGAGATGAAGACCCGGCTCGCCGCGCTCGGCGTGGACATGGACACGCTGCGCCGCGAGTGTGGCGACGGCAACGTGCGGCTTCCCTTCCTCTGGATCTACGGCAGGCGCGACTACACGATCAGCGTGATGGGCGCCAACATATATCCCGAAGACATCGAGCAGTGCCTCTACAACGACACCGCGCTCGCGGCGATCACCAACTCGTTCTGCCTCTCGATCGCGGAGCGGCCGGACGGCGCCGTGCGGCCACGGTTCCTGTTCGAGGTCTCGCAAGAGCCGAATGCCGCGCTCGCTCGCCGCTTTGCAGATTCGATCCTGCCGAGCCTGGTCGCGCTGAACGCGGACTTCCGCGAAGCCTGGCAAGAGTACCCGGAGACGCTGGTGCCCGACATCCAGCTGTACCGCATCGGTGAAGGGCCGTTCGCGGGTGATTCCGGCAAGATCAAGCAGGCGCGCTTTCTTCCCGCGGCCTGACGCAACAGATGCGCGCCCTCGTCCGCCTCGTGCTGCGACACCCATCCGCGGTCGTCGCGTTGTGGGCTACTCTTCTCGCGGTGGCGGCGCCCTTCGCGCTCCAGCTCGCAGGCGAGCTCCGCGGCAGCACCGACGCGGTGACCGGCAGCCCCTCGGAGCTCGTCACGCGCGACATCAATACCATCTTCGGCGAAGGCAGCGCGTTCACCTTCCCGGCTGTCGTTACCTCATCCACGACGCCGGTAACGGATCCCGCGTTCCGCGCAGCGGTCGCGACGATCGATCGAGCGCTGCGGGATTCGGCGCACGTTCGCGAGGTTTACCACTACTGGAACACCGGCGACAGCACCTTGCTCGGCCGCGACGGACGCTCCGCGCTCGTCCAGATCGTGCCGCGAGCCTCGACGTTCTTCGACGCCGAGTCCAGCGTGGGACGCATCCGCGAGGCCGCAACGAGCGCTCCGCTAAGCCCGGAGTGGGAGATAAAGCTCACTGGCTCCATCGCTCTCTTTCACGATCTCGACGTCAATTCATCCGATGATCTGATTCGCGCCGAGAAGATCGGGATTCCGCTGGTGCTGCTCGTTCTGTTGGTCGTGTTCGGAGCCCCGCTCGCGGCCAGCCTGCCCCTCGCGATTGCGCTTGGGACGAGTGTCATCGCGCTGGCCACGCTGTTCATCCTGTCGCGCACGATGCCGGTGAGCGTCTTCGCGCAGAACGCGGTGACGATGGTGGGGCTCGGAGTGGGGGTGGACTATGCGCTCTTTCTCGTGAGCCGCTGGCGCGAGGAGCTCGCCGGGGGCGCGAGCGTCCGCGACGCTGTCGAGACCGCGACGATGAAGGCGGGTCACGTGGTGTTCGTGTCCGGGCTCGCGGTGTGCACCGGCTTCCTGGCGCTCTTCCTCGTGCGCATCAGCTTCCTGCACACGCTCGCGCTCGGCGGCGTCACCGTGGTGCTGACGTCCGTGCTGATGACAGTGACTCTCCTCCCGGCGCTGCTCCTGCTGCTGGGCGAAAAGGTGAATTGGCCGCGCCAGCCCCGACCAAAAAAGTCCGCCGCGGATTCACGCTGGGGCCAGTGGGCGCGGCACGCGATGATCCATCCCTGGCGATACCTCATACCGTCTTTGTTGATCCTCGCTGTATTCATCGCGCCCACGCTGCGACTCGAGGCGTGGACTTTCGGCGCCGGCGATATCTCCGAGGAGATGGAAGCGCGGCAGGGCTACGATCTGCTCGTCCGGAACTTCGCTCCCGGGCGGATGGCGCCAGTCGCGCTGTTGGTGGACGCTCGCGAAGGTGAAAGCATTCTTCTGCCGCGGAATCGCGCGGTGTTGGAATCCACGGTTGGGCGGTTGGCCGCGGATCCGCGCATCCATCTCGCAGGATTGGCGGCCGTGAGCGATGGCGGGCGCTCGGCGGTAATCTCGCTCGTGCCGCGCGCCGCGCCCGAATCTCCCGAGGTCATGGACATGGTGCGCGAGCTGCGCGCCGCCCCGTGGACGGATGCCCGTGCGGCCGGACTCGACGTGCGCGTCGGCGGAATGACCGCGGCAATCATCGACTTCGACGCCGAGCTGTTCGGCAGCCTCAAGCGGGTCGTGCCCCTCGTGCTCGCGATCACCTTCATCGTGCTCGCCATCGCCTTCCGCTCCGTGTTCGTGCCGCTGAAGGCAATCGTAATGAACCTCCTGTCGGTGCTCGCCGCGTACGGATTCCTCGTGTACGTCTTTCAGGATGGCGTGGGCGCGAACCTGATCAACCTCGAGCCGCCGGGCGGGCTCAACTCGTTCATCGTGCTGATGCTGTTTACGATCCTGTTCGGCCTGTCGATGGACTACGAGGTATTTCTGCTCGGCAGGATCAGGGAGGAGTACGATCGCACCGGCGACAACCGCGAGTCCGTCATCAGCGGCCTGTCGCAGACCGGCGGCCTCATCACGAGCGCGGCGCTCATCATGGTGGTCCTGTTCGGGTCGTTCGGCTTCACTCGGCTCACGGCGACGCGGGAGTTCGGTCTCGGTCTCGCCTTTGCCGTCGCGCTCGACGCGACGCTCATTCGCGTGGTGCTCGTGCCGGTGCTGATGGGGCTCATGGGACGCGCGAACTGGTGGTTCCCCTGGCAGGCCGGAAAGCGCCTCCAAGGGAGGCCAACGGAGGCGCGGGGCTAACAAGGACTCACCGCTCCGGCAGGATTGTAGATTCACGGCAATGCTGCACGATACCGCGCTCATTGCGACGATCACCGCTGGCCTCGGACTAGCGTTTCTCCTCGGCCTCGCGGTCACGCGGATCGGCCTTCCGCCGATAGTAGGCTATCTGCTGGCCGGCGTCCTCGTCGGCCCGCACTCGCCGGGGTTTACCGCCGACACGGCGATCGCGACCCAGCTCGCCGAGATAGGCGTGATCATGCTGATGTTCGGCGTCGGCCTGCACTTCTCGCTCGCCGATCTGCTGTCGGTCAAGCGCGTCGCCATCCCCGGCGCGATCGGGCGCATCGCGATAGTTACCGCGTTCGGCGGATGGGTCGCGTCCCTGTGGGGATGGCCGCTCGGCGAGGCGCTGGTCTTTGGCCTGTCGCTCTCCGTCGCGAGCACCGTGGTGCTGATGCGCGCGCTCGAGCAGCGCGGCGGCCTCGACAGCTTCGACGGCCGGATCGCGATCGGCTGGCTGGTGGTCGAAGATCTGGTGATGGTGCTGGCGCTCGTACTCCTGCCCGCGTTCGCGGCCTCGATGGGCACCGCGGCCGATCCGGCTGGCGGCTCGGGCGGCAATCTTCTCCTGACTCTCGCGATCACTCTCGGAAAGGTCGCGGCGTTTTTCGCTCTCGTGCTGATCGCCGGGCGCCGGATAGTACCATGGATGCTCGAGCACGTAGCGCATACGGGCTCGCGCGAGCTGTTCACGCTCGCGGTCCTGGCTACGGCGCTGGGCATTGCGCTGGGCTCCGCGGTGCTGTTCGGCGTCTCGGTAGCGCTCGGCGCGTTCTTCGCCGGCGTCGTGATCAACGGTTCCGATCTGAGCCATCAAGCTGGCGCCGAAGCGCTCCCTCTGCAGGACGCGTTCGCCGTGCTGTTCTTCGTCTCGGTTGGCATGCTGTTCGATCCCGGGATCCTGGTCCGTGAGCCGCTCGCCGTGCTCGGCACGCTCGGCATCGTCATGATCGGCAAATCACTGGTAGTGATCGCGATCGTGCTGCTGCTCGGTTATCGCATCCGGAGCTCGCTCACCGTGGCGGCGAGCCTGTCGCAGATCGGCGAGTTCTCGTTCATACTCGCGGGCCTCGCGGTGACGCTTGGACTGCTCTCCGAAGAGGGCCGCGATCTGATTCTCGCCGCTGCGATCCTGTCGATCACGCTCAACCCGCTGATGTTCGGGCTCGCGGGCAAGCTGGAGCGGTGGACCAAGAATCAACCGAGGCTGATCGAGACGATGGAGCGCACCACCGAAATGTCGATCGCTTTTCCTCCAGGGGAGGAGCCGTTGATGGGCCACGCGATCATCGTGGGATTTGGCCGGGTAGGGCGCACGATCGCGGAGACGCTGACGACCCAGAAAATGCAATTCGTCGTTATTGAATCCGATCGCGCGGTCGTGAAGGCCGCGCGAAAGGCCGGAGTCCGCGCGGTGTGGGGCGATGCCACGCGCCGCCCGATCTTCGCGCTCGCTTCTCCGGAGAGCGCGCGGCTGTTGATCCTCGCCGCGCCCGGCGCGTACCAGTCGCGGCAGGTGCTGGAGCTGTCGCGCCGCGTCAATCCGTCGCTCGACACGGTGGTCCGCACGCACAGCGGCGCAGAGCAGGCTTATCTGGACGCGATGGGCGTCGGCCGCACAGTCCTCGGCGAGCGCGAGACCGCGCTCGCAATGTCACACTACGCGCTCGTCTCCCTCGGCCACTCCGACGATCAGGCCGACGCGGCCGTGGAGTGGGCGCGCGAGGGCGTTACCTAAAGTCGGCCTACCGCCGCTTCGAGCGGGACGGGCCGGGGCGCTTTTTCTTGTCGAACCGCGCGGCCGGGAATTTCTTGCCGGGCTTCCCGGACTTCTCGTGCCTGTCGTACTTGTCCCGCTTCTTCTCGGATTTTCCGCGCTTCTCCGGCTTCTCGCGCTTGTCGGCCCTTTCGTACGATGCAGACTTCTCGTACGCTGGCTTCCCGAACGTCTTCGTATTCGGCTTCGGCCCCTTTCTGTGCTCCTTGCGGGGCGCAGCCTCCGGCTCGACGCGGCTGATCTCCTTCTCGTCAACGTGTCCGAGCAGTGAGTCGTGCGCGACCTTCATTGCCGCGGCGGCGATGTCCATGAGATCGAAGTCGCCGGCCAGCGAGCCGAGCTCGATCACGTACTGATCCAGATCGCCCGCGACGACCGCGTCCCGCACAGCGGCGCTGACCAGGCCGATCCGGCGCGCGCGCAGGTCCGTCACGCTCGGCACGTTCTCCACCGTCATTTTGGTCGCGGTCAACCGCTCGATGTTGCGCAGCATCGCGCGCTCACGCGGCTCGGCGAGCGTAACCGCCGTTCCTTCACGGCCGGCGCGCCCCGTGCGCCCGATGCGGTGCACGTACGCGTCCGGGGCCGCCGGGACGTCGAAGTTCACGACGTGGGACACGTGCTCGATGTCGAGGCCGCGCGCGGCGACGTCTGTCGCAACCAGCAGCTCGCACGTCCCGTCGCGGAACCGCTTCATCACGCGCGAGCGCTGATCCTGCGTCATCCCGCCGTGCAGCGCTTCGGCGGCGTAGCCGTGCGCGCTTAGCTTCTCGGCGACTTCGTCCACTTCGGTGCGGGTACGGCAGAACACGATCGCCGACTTCGGGTTCTCCATGTCGAGCACGCGGCCCAGAGCCGTGACCTTGTCGCGCCGCTGCACCATGTACACCAACTGCCTGACCCGCGGGATCTCACCGGCGGCGACCCGTTCGCGCTCGATCGTTATCCGCTTGGGATCGCGCAGGTGCTTTTCCGCCAGCTTCGCGATGCGCGCGGGGATCGTCGCCGAAAAAAGCGCGGACTGTCTCTCCGACGGAACGGCGCTAAGTATGGCCTCGAGATCCTCGGCGAATCCCATGTCGAGCATCTCATCCGCTTCGTCCAGCACGACCATGCGCACGTTGCGCAGGTCGAGCGTGTTTCTCCGGATGTGGTCGAGCGCGCGGCCCGGTGTAGCGACCACCACGTCCACACCGCGTCGCAGAACTTTCAGCTGTTGCTGAAAATCCTGACCACCGTATACCGGAAGCACGTGCACGCCGAGCTCCCGGCCGTAGCGGTGAACCGCTTCCGCCACCTGGATCGCGAGCTCGCGCGTGGGGACGAGCACGAGAGCGCGGACGCCGGAGCGCCCACCTCCGCCCGCTTCGTCCGCGAGCCTCTGTAATAGCGGCAGAGCGAACGCCGCGGTCTTGCCCGTGCCCGTCGCCGCCTGGCCGAGCAGATCGCGGCCCTCCAGCAGCGGCGGGATCGCCATCCGTTGGATCGGCGTCGGCTCCTCGTAGCCCAGCGACTCGAGCGTCCTGAGCAGCTCGGGCGAGATGCCGAGCGTGTCGAAACCCGCGAGACCTTCGACCACCTCTTTCAAGTGCCGGCGGCTGTCAGAGATCGACCGCGATTTTGAAGCCGCCGTACGCCATGCGCTTGAAGTCGAAGGGCGTCTCACCGGGCTCCATCATCTTCTGCAGGCGCGGATCACTCATGACTTTCTTGTTGATCCGGTTTCGGTCGCCCTTCGACCGGAACACGATCCAGGAGAAGAACACCGTCTCGTTGGGCTTGGCTTTCACGCAGCGCGTGAACGGAACCGGGCCTTTGGGGTGGAGATCGTCGCCCGCGCATTCGCGGAACTCGAGCGCGCCGTACTCGATCCAGACCTTCCCCGCTTTGCGCGCCATCCGGCGGTAGGCCGCGAGGTGCCGCTTGGGGACGGGCAACAGAAAGCCGTCGACGTAGGCCATGACTCCTCCGAAAAAGTGGTTGCTGCTACGGCTTTATGACTAGTCGCCCTTCTCGCAATTAACCATCCAGGGCGTGCCGAAGCGGTCAGCGACCATTCCGAATCCGCCCGCGGCCCAGAACGTCTTCGCGAACGGCATGTGAACGTCCCCCTTCTCGGCCAGCGCGTCGAAGATCCGGCGCGCTTCGGCGGGTTTGTCCACGTTGATCGACAGGTAATTGCCCTGCGGTTTAGCGTAGTGGCCTTCGGGCGCGTCCGACCCCATGATCACCTGGCCGTCGATCTCCAGTCGCGCGTGGACGACCTTGTCGCGCATCGCGGGGTGCGTCTCGGCGGCGGGCGAATCGCCGAACTTGCTGACGGACTCGATCTTCCCACCGAGCAGCTTCTCGTAGAAGCGGAACGCCTCTTCGCAGGTGCCGTTGAAGTTGAGGTATGCGTTGATCTGCATGTGAGCTCCGCGGTTCAGGAAGAAGGTTCGGCGCGCCAGCGCGCGATCGCGCCGCGCAGCCATTCGGGTGCGCCATCCATCGGCGGCTGCGACTCGGTGCGCGTCATCTGCTCCGCGCGCGCGAGCTGCGCCGCCAGACTCGGTACGTCCCACTCGGCGCGCTCGGCGTCAGTCGTAGTCGGTTCCACGTCCCAAAGTCTATATCGCTGCCCGTCGGGGACAAACTGCGTACCAAATTTTTGTGGTCGCCCTTCGTACATGCACCAGCGGTCGTACGCGGCTGCGGACAGCCAACGGGCCTTCGGATGTCCCCGCCTGCCGGCGACGGAAGCCAGCTCATGGGCAAATTTCGCGTCCTTCGGGGTGTCGCCGTGGTTGTACAGCCACGCGGCGTGGTAGAGATCGTCGTTAGCGAGCTTCCCGCTTTCCCGGAGCTCCGCCAGCGCGGTGACCGCGCGCTCGCGCCGCTCGCGCCGCTCGCGATCCCGCTCGCGCAGCGCCGCGTACTCCGGTGTGCCCACGGCGGGCACTTCCGCGTGCTCGCGGAGATCGGCCGCGTACAGCGCGGCGAGAATCTCAGACGGGGATTTCGACGACATACGAGGTGAGCCGCGGTGGCGTAACTTCCGAGCATATGACCTGGCCAATACTGCGAAAGACGGGAAGCGACAGCAAGCAGGGACCGGCGCACCTGGTCGGAAGCACCATTATCGCGGTGTCGGCGTGCACGATCATGGGATTCGCTACGGCCCGCGCGCAGGGTGTTACGCGCATCGACACCGTTCCCGCGCCGTCGCTTGCGGCCAACATGCTGGGCGATCCCGCGTGGCGGCAGGTATCGGTGTACCTCCCCCCGAGCTACGCGCGCGAGCCGCGCCGGAGATTTCCGGTGCTGTACTGGCTGCACGGATTCACGAGCACCGACCGCGAGCTGATCTCCGGGATTCGCCAGAATCTGAACATTCGACTGGCGATGGACAGCCTGCTTCGCGAAGGCGCGGCAAAGGAAATGATCATCGTGATGCCCAACGCTTACAACGCGTTCGGCGGCAGCTTCTTCGCCAACTCGCCGGTCACGGGGCGGTGGGAAGATTTCGTCGTCCGCGACCTCGTGCGCTGGATCGATCGGCGCTACCGGACGGTGCGGTCGCGATCGGGGCGCGGGATCGCGGGGCATTCCATGGGTGGGTTCGGCGCGCTCCGGATCGCAGTGCGCAACCCGGACACTTATTCAGCGGTGTACGCGATGAGTCCGTGCTGCCTCGATTCGGACGTGTTCTTTCAGCGAAGCTGGCTCGCGGCATGGCGGGGAGCGGCGGCCGTGAAGACCCGGGAGGACTTTGCGCGCGCGCCGTTCCGGTCGCAGCTGCTGATCGCGCGCGCGGCGATGTACTCGCCCCATACGACCAACGCTCCATTGTATGTGGCGTTCCCGGTAATCCCGGATGGAGACTCGCTCCGCCTGGTGCCGGAGATCGCCGAGCTGTGGCGGAGTGATCCGATGTCGAGCATCCCGAATTCTGGCGCCGCGCTTCGGCGGTTGGCGATCGCGGTCGACGCCGGTGCGCAGGACGGATTCTCTGACATTCCGGCGAACGTGCGCGCGCTCGAAAGTTTGCTCATGTCGATGGGCATCACCCACCGCGTGGAGATATACCAGGGCGGTCACGGCGACCGGGTGCGCGCGCAAGTCGTGACCCGGGTGCTGCCGTTCTTCTCGCGCGTGCTCGGTCCATCCGGAAGGTGACTGTCTCATCCCGGCGTCGCCGGCTAGCGGGGGGATAGCCGCAGGGCGAAGCGGTTGGAGACGCGATGCTCGAGCGGAAGGGGATTGCCGAAGGAGCCCCGCCCATCATGATACGACGTCACGGCGGCTGTCCACATTGCGCGGTAGACGCCGGGTATGTCGTCGACGGAGAACTTCGGGAAGAAATTGTTGCCTGGATATCCGCTGAACACGGGAATCGGCAGATTCGCCGTGCCACCCGGAGGCACGGCTATGGGTGGGCTGAGGCAATCGTTGCGAGCCGGCGAGTACGCGTCGCGCCATTCGCCATCGACGAGCTTCTGCAAAGTCACGCCGGTCGTCCCGTTGCAGTTGATGAAGTACGTGGTGTCCGCGGTGCGATTCGTGAACCGCACGTCGATCGCGCCGATGTAGCCGATATTCCTGGCATCGAGCTTGTAGCTCAGCGAATCGGTTTGGAAGAGCGCCGAGGGATCCATGTCCTCGACCAACGGGCCATAGGAGCTACACGCTCCCGTGGCGACGACGGTGGCGACGACGAGCAGGGAGTTTCGAGCGACTGCCAATGTACGGAGAACGGACATGGTGATCCTCCATGTGCCTCGCGTAACATAGCTCCAGGAATTCGTACGGGGAATCCAAGTACCGAGCAAGCCGGTAGCGGGTGCGCCGGCATTCCAGTAACAACTCGTTACCGGCACACCCGTTACCGACATGCCAGTTACCTGGATTCCCCGTCCAAATCCCAGGAGCTAGCGGTAAGCCGAAGTCTCTCGCACTTCCTGTCGACGGGAAACGTCTCCATCACGGATCACGACGGCCAACCGTCGAGAATCGTCCATTCTTCGCGTGACAGCTCGACGCCGGAAGGGAACGTATCAGCGAAGTGCTGGCGTAGCCCAGGCGCGTGCGCGGCGAGATATGCGTCCATTGCTTCGCGGCTCACCACCTCGTAGCGGATGCGGTACCGTCCGGGCTCCGAGCGACTGAATGTCGCCGCGATGAAGGCGCCGGTCTGCATGACGTCGGGTATGTGCCTGTCCGTCATGTACCGCTCGTACGCGTCGCACAGGTCGGCGCGCACAATCGCGGTTATCTCGTAAGTCAGCACGCTGCGCGGCTAAAAGTTGAAGCGCTTCTACTGCTCTTGCAGCAACACGACGACTGTCTTGCTGTAGCCCGTTCCAGTGAGCTGAAGGTTGCTCAGCACTCCGCCGATCGTGGTGTAATTCCCCTGGAACGTGCCCTGCACCGCGGTGCCTTCGTAAACCATGCCGCTGAAGGTCAGCGTGAGCACGGGACGCTGAAAGGTTCCCGCGATGGTGATGGGGACGGCACTCGGCGCGCTCGTCTCTTTCATGGTACCGCTGCCCGTAAGGGAGCCGTTCGCCGCCTGGTTGAGCGAGAACGACAGCGTCAGCGCTCCTGAGGGGTTGGTGCTGGTTCCGGTCCAATTGCCGTTCGCTGATTGGAGGGCCTGCTCGAGCGAGTTATTGATGTCCTCCTCTGTAGGACCCACGCCGCACGCGCCCAGGAGCAGGCTGGCCATAAGAACGATGCGAGCGGGAATGTTCGAACTGCGTTTCATCTAATCTCCATAGGGTTTCGTGAGGCAATCAATAAAGTACTCCGAAGCTCACGCTGCGCGAAGGCTCGAGTGAGGTCATGTGATCGCGAGCTCCCGCACTCCCTTCTCCGCTTTCGGATACCGAAGCTCGAGGGCCTCCAGTGCATCGGCAATTGTGCGAGCTACGAGGAGATTGCGAACGTCGTCGTCGTCGGCGGGCACGACGTACCATGGCGCCCAGGGCGTGCTGCATTTCGTGACGACATCACGGTACGCCTTGGTGAAGCCCTCCCAGTTGGCGCGATCCTTCAGGTCGCCTGCCCTGAACTTCCAGTTCTTGGTCCTGTCCGCGAGGCGGTCTTCAAGTCTCTTCTTCTGCTCGTCGCGCGAGACGTGCAGCATGAACTTGAGGATGACCACGTTGTTGAGCGAGAGCATGTGCTCGAACTCGTTGATCTGGTCGAATCGCTTCGACCAGACTTTCCTGGGCACGATGTCGTTGACGCGCACGACCAGAACATCTTCGTAGTGCGAACGATTGAACACGCCGATCGTTCCGCGTGCCGGAACGCGGGCGTGAATCCGCCAGAGGAAGTCGTGCGAGCGCTCTTCCTCCGATGGTGTTTTGAAGCTCGTGATCTCGCAGCCCATCGGGTTGACGGCGCCGAGAACCTTCTTGATGACTCCGTCTTTCCCCGACGCATCGCGCCCCTGCAGGACGACGAGCAGGGCGAAGCGCCCATCGGCGTAGAATACCTTCTGGAGATCCTTCAACCGCTCGGCCTGCTTGTCGAAAGCTTTCTCGAGCGCGGCACCCGAGGGCGCGCCGCGTGGGGGGGCGGCGTCCTCGTCGCGCAGTCGCGGTGGGTGGTCCTCGGTAACGGCCTTTAGCTTGGGCATGGCATTACATGGTGTTCAGGGGGCTTCCGGTTGGCGCCCCCTACTATAGATAGTGGCCGCCAGCGAAGCGAGGGGGCGTCGATGCGGGGCCCGGCATCAAGGCGACGCACCTCCCGGGTACACGTCGATTATGCGCTCGCGCCTGCCACCGAACAGAAAGATGAGCACGGCGCCCGCGATGAACCCGCCGATGTGCGCCATGTAGGCGACTCCGCCACCCTCGGTAACCGTGAACTGCCCGAAGATCTGGAGCAGTATCCAGAGTCCGAGAACCATGAACGCGGGCATGTGCACCAGCTGCCGCATCACGATCACTTTGACCTTCCGCTTCGGGAAGAGGAGCAGGTACGCGCCGAGCACTCCGGCGATCGCACCAGACGCACCGAGGCTGGGAATGATCGACTTTGGCGTCACGAAAATGTGTGCGACGCTCGCAACCAGTCCGCACAGCAGGTAGAAGCCGAGGAAGCGGACGTGGCCGATCCGGTTCTCGATGTTGTCGCCGAAGATCCACAGGTACAGCATGTTGCCGCCGATATGCATCCACGACGCGTGCATGAACATCGAACTGAGCAGCGTGAGATGTATCGGCACCGGCCCCGGATACAGCTGGATGGCGTAGCTCTGCCCGCCGGCCTCGATGGTGCGCGTTCCCACGAGGTCCTGGCTGTTCGTTATCTCGAAGGGGACTGTGCTGTAGCCGTTGATGAAGCGCTCGCCGAGCGAGAGCTCGAGGAGCCAGACGAGGATGTTGACGACGATGAGGGCGTAGGTGACAATGGGAAGGATGTGGCGGTCGCTGTTGTCGTCCCCGAGCGGCATTACCATGTGGGCGTCCGGCTGGCGTGAGAGGTTGGCGACATCAGACCGATTACTGCACGACCGGGCGCGCAACGCGAACGCCGACAGCCGC
This sequence comes from Gemmatimonadaceae bacterium, assembly GCA_013817305.1. Lineage (GTDB taxonomy): Bacteria > Gemmatimonadota > Gemmatimonadetes > Gemmatimonadales > Gemmatimonadaceae > JACDCY01. The sequence continues at coordinate 14,512 of JACDCY010000011.1, forward strand.
GCCGCCGCGCCGCGGATCGGCGGCGCCGGCGAGGCGTCCGTCGGGGAGAACGACTATCGACTGCGTGTCGCCCTGATAGCCGGAGCGCTCGCGGAGCGCGTGGCCGCGCGCCCGTAACGCCGCCACCGTCCCGGCGCGCATCCCCGCGCGCTCGTAGACGATCGTGTCCGGAAGATGCTGATGGTGCAGTCGCGGGGCGGCTGTAGCGCCGCCGACATCCATGCCGAAGTCGACGACGTTCGAGACGATCTGCGCGACGGTCGTGATGATCGTAGGTCCGCCCGGTGAGCCCGTGACGAGTTTCACGCGCCCCGCTGGATCGAGCACGATCGTGGGCGTCATCGCTGACAGCATGCGCTTGCCCGGCTCGATCGCGTTCGCCTCGCCCTGTACGAGCCCGAACTGGTTTGCGGTGCCGGGGAGCGCGGCGAAGTCATCCATCTCGTTGTTCAGCAGAAAGCCCGCGCCCGCTACCGTGACGAGATTGCCGTACAGCGAGTTGATCGTGGTGGTGACGGCGACCGCGTTGCCGCTGCGATCCACGATCGAATAGTGCGTGGTGTTCTCGCCTTCACGCCGCGCCGTGCGCGCAGTCCGCGCGAACGGTCCCAGCCCCGGAAGTACGCGCGCCGACGGCGTGGCGCGGTCCATGTCGATCTCCGCGCGCTTGCGCAGGGCGTACCCGTCCGAGATCAGCTCGCGCGTGGGTTGCGGCACGAAGTCGGGGTCGGCGAGGTACTCGTTCCGGTCCACAAAGGCTCGCTTCGTGGCTTCGGTCCACAGATGCACGTGGTCGGGCGAGTGGTAGTCGAGCGAGCGCAGGTCGAAGCCTTGGAGCGTGTTGAGGATCTGCGCGAGCGTGATTCCGCCGGACGACGGCGGCGGCATGGAGATGACGGTGTGGTCGCGGTACTCGAACACGATCGGATCGCGCCAGGGCGCATTGTACGCGGCCAGGTCGTCACGCGTCATGATCCCGCCGCCACGCCGCATCTCGGCTTCTATCAGGGCAGCCGTCTCGCCGTGGTAGAAGCCGTCTTTCCCATCGCGCGCGATGCGGCGGAGTGTGGTGGCCAGGTCGCGCTGCACGAACCTGTCGCCGACGCGCGGCGGTTGACCGTCGCCGAGGAAGATCGCGGAAGTAGCGGGGAAGCGGCGGAGCTCTTCCACATGCGAGCGGAGTGACGAAGCAAGGCGCGCGTGCACGACGATCCCGTCGGCGAGATTGATCGCGGGGTGCACGAGGTCGGCCCAGGGCAGGGAGCCGAAGCGCCTGTGCGCCTCCCACATTCCCGCGACGGATCCCGGGACGCCGGCCGCGAGATGTCCGACCAGCGCGCGCTCGCTCACCGCGCCGCTCGAGTCGAGGTACATGTCGCGCGTGGCCCCGAGCGGCGCCTTCTCGCGGAAATCGAGCGCCGCAGTCGTCCCGTCCGCGAGGCGGACGATCATGAACCCGCCGCCCCCGATGTTGCCAGCTTCCGGATTCACCACCGCAAGCGCGAAGTGCGTGGCTACCGCGGCATCCACTGCGTTGCCGCCGCGCCGCAGAACTTCCGCTCCAATTTCGCTCGCAACGCGGTCGGTCGTGGAGACCATGCCGTCGGCGCCGTACGTCGGAACAACCTGGTCGGCGGGGAACGCCCAACTCGCGGGCGCGCCTGTATCGGCCGGCGCATGCATAGTGCCGGAGCACGCACCGGCGGCGGCCAGCGCGACGCAGACATGCAATAGAGGAAGCGGTGCGAGTTTCGGCATGCGAGCCTTATGGATAGCCTGTCGCGTCAAAAGACGACTTCCCGTCGCCGGGAGATTTCATCATTGGGAATCACCACAGCGAACCATGGCGCGCCCGAAGCACGGCGCTGAACCCTCCACTCGACAATCCCCGGCCCGCCTTCGCGTCGCGTCAAACGCTGTGACGGCCGAGTGACGGCGAGGTTCTCCGAGCGCAGACTGAGCGTGCGGATGGCCGGATCCGTCACCGTCACACGAATCGTCAGCTGATCACGACCACGTGACGTCACACTGACGTCAAACCCGGAACGCGCGGGTGACGACACCGGCCCGCCCAGCAGATCTCCCATCAGCCACAGCCATCGGCTGCTCGGATGCACCCACACTTCCTTATACACGTACATGTTCTGCGATGGCCAGTAGGGCAGGTCGGTCGTGTCGCGGCTCTGCATCCCCACCGGGAGCGAGCCGACGAAATCACCCGACGAAACGCTGTACTGCTGCGCCCAGTCGTAGCCCTCGCCGTACATCGTACTCTGCGTGAACGGATTGCGCCCGACTATCCACTGCGCTTGGTCGTGGGCGAGATCGAGCCCGGCGCTGTCGCCCCTGAGACGCGCGGCCGCGGACGCGGCCTTGGCCTGCGACAGCAGCACGCCGTAGTTCCCGCGGCGCGCGAACCAGACGGGGAACGCGCGCAGATACCACTCCTCGCCCATGGGCATCCCCTGCAGCACCTGCGCGCGGTACGCCGCGCGCGTCGCGCCGTGGATCGCGCCCGAGTCCGGCACCTCGCGCAGCTCGTCGCTCAGACGATAGACGTACGCGGGGAGCACGTTGTACGGCGCGGTCGTGGTCGCGCTCCGCTTCTGGTACTCGGCGTACAGCGCGACCGTCGAATACCAGCTCATCCAGTCCGCGTGATCGGGCAGCGCCTCGACGAGCTGCGCCAGCGCGACGACCGGCGCCTGGTCGTTGCCGCGATGGAACTGGTGGAAGAGCGTGTCGCGGTCCGGCCCCGTCCAGAAGAAGCCCGCGAGCGGGAACGCCGAGCCCACGGGCGCCTTCTGCTGCGACGCGACGATCACCCGCGCCAGCTCGACCGCCTTGTCCGCGTACCTGGTGCTGCCCGTCGCGCGGTACAGCTCGAGCGACGCGGTAATGCCGATGCCAGCGAGCTCGACCGGCGCCGCGGCGAAGGCGGGGGTGTCGCGCGTCTCGCGCGACTCGACTCCGACGATCGCATAATTCCAGTCGTCTTCCGCGATCGCCAGCGCGCGCGCGGCCAGCGCGGGCTCGCTGTCCTTGAGCACGCGATACGCGATCGCCCCGGCGCTCGCGGCGATGTAGTTGACGTTCGGGTTGTTGCGCGCGGCGCGGGTGCGGTCGTCGGCGTCGCCGACGATGTTGTTGGTCCAGAGATTATGACTGGCGAAGTACAGGCGGTAGCCGCCGACCCAGCGCACGCGCATCACCCAGTCGAGCCCCCATTTCGCCTCCTCGAGGACGCGCTCGATCAGCGCGGGATCGCCGCCGCGCTCGCGCATCCGCTCGGCGAGCGCGAACATCGCGTACGTGGCCTCGCCGGTGTTGACCGTGCCTTGCGACAGATCGCCCGCGTCGTGCCAGCCACCGCTCATTACAATGCTGTCGCTGCCGTGCGTCGCGAACCAGTCGAGGTGATCAACGGGATGCGACCCGGGGACGTCGAAGCCGCAGCGATTGCCGTAGAAGAAGTTGAGCGTCTTCCAGATCGTGCCGTTCCAGACATCGTCGCCGATGCGGAACGGTCGCGTGGATTGGTTACCCGCGCGGATGACGTAGCTGCCGGGCGCGGTAACCTCGGAGAAGTCCAGCTGCTGGAAATCTCCTTTGTGCGAGTGGACCGGGCGCACCGGCTTGCGCAGCACGACGGGGCCTGGCGTACTGCCGTCCATGCGGACGAGGGAGAACTCCGACGCCGAAAGATCGCTCGTGAATGCGGTCTTGCTCAGCCGCGGAAGGTAGCCCGTATGGCTGAGCGAGATCTTCCCCGGTGTGACGCTCCACCCGGTGTGGTTGTCGGGCGTGACCTGCTGCAGCTCCATGCGGCCGATCTCGAACGCGACCGTGTCGCCCGGGAGCGCGAGCATCTTGTTCACCCAGTAGCCGATCTCGATCGCGGTGACGCGGTCGCGCGCGAGCGGCTCGATCTCCCATACCACCTGCGTCCACTTGTCGTTGGCGAGCGTGACGTAGTGGATTCCCTCGCGGTAGTACTTGTCCGGCACTTTCGCCGCGCCGTCGTTGTGCAGCACGATCTGGAGCGGCAGCATCGGGAAGCCGCGGACTTCGGGCCTGATCCAGAGCGAGAGCCGGTTGTACGCGCGCCAGTCTTCGCCATCGAACGCGCGCCGGAGGTTGACGGACGACAGGCGACTGCGCGTCGGCGCGGGCGCGTCACGGAACATCTGCATGTCCACACGCAGCACGCGCATTCCACCGGTGCGCGGCTCGGCGGGGAAGGTGACGGCCGCGGTGCCCGTGGAGTGCCAGCTGTCGGGTCGCGTCATGTTGTCGAGCGTGCGGCTCGCCAGGACGGGCTTCCGGAGCCAGGCGGCCTCGGCGGAGTGCTCCGACTCGATGGGGAGCAGTGCGCGCCGTGGGTACTGCGCGAGCGCGATTGACGGGGCGGTCGCGCAGAGGAAAAGCCCTGCCAGGACCCGCCTCACGGTATTGGAGCTATTGAGGTCACGCATGGAATTGAAGGCTTGATCGATCGCCGCGTAAGAGGATGCACGCATGCGGTTAGCGCGTGGGGTCCTGGAGTTCAAGCGCGCGTGGTGGGCTGGGCTAGAGACACCTGACCAGTTGCGCGCCCGCGCCGCGCACGAGCTCGAAGGGTCCGAGCGTATCAGGGCCGACGAAAACCCGCAGCGTCATGCGGCCGCCGCTGACGCGCCCAACGTAGCGGGCAGACGCGGAGTCGGGGATCTCACCCAGCCGGACAGGCCCTCCGTGTTCCCGCACGTGCACGCCCGCTACATCGAAACGTCCCGACCCGTCGACGTGCAACGGGGAGCTGAGTCCGCCGTGGGCGCAGTCGTATTCGATGCTGCCACCAGTGTCGGTGAGCGTGAGCTCGGCGCGCGGCGCACCCCAACGCCCGGTCACGAGCCTGTCTGCGGTCCCGGCAGGTGCGGGCGTGCATTGCGAAGTGCCGCCGAGCGTGACAGCCAGCAAGCATGACGCGAGACGCATGTCAATCTCCTCCACAGCCGAGGGTGAAGATCCCGAGATACGACAGCCTGAAGCTACGGCGTGCCGTGCCTACACCCCGGCGTACCACTCGTATCCCCGGTCGCTCCAGTATCCGCCGTTGGCGGCGGGCAGGAAGACGATTCGCGTCAGATACTTCACATTCTTGTAGCCGAGCTTCACGGGTGAGTAGAGACGGGCAGGCGCGCCGTGCGCGGCGCCGAGCCAGCGCCCGTCGAGGCCGTATGCGATCACCGTCTGCGGGTGCAGCGCGCTCTCGATGTCCCAACTCTCGTGGTAACCCGAGTCGAACGATTGAAAGTCAACGAACTTCGCCTCAGGGCTGACTCCGGCAATGCGTGCGAGGTCGCGCAGCCTGCATCCAGTCCACGCCTCGATCGCGGCCCATCCCTCGACGCAGTAGTGGTTGACCCTGTCCGTGATGTGTGGGATGCGCGTGAGCTCAGGCAGCGTCAACGAAAGCGGTCGCGCGACCATACCGGAGACCTCCAGCCGCCAGGCCCCGCGGGCCGATTCGTCCCACACCGGAACCTTCGGGGAGATGAAATAGCTCGGCAACGCTGATCCGGTGAGCCGGTGCCCCGGGCTGCCCGCATCCATCGCCGTGTGCCGGAAGAGAGCGCGCTCGACGCCCTCGTTCTTGCGCTCCATGTATCGCAGGAACCGTTCTGCGCTCTTCGGTCCCTTTGAATCGCAGGCGCCGAGGAGCAGCTCCGCGGCAACCGCGGCGCCGACGCCCAGAAACAACCGCCTGTCGAGTGGGGCACCGCTCTCAGGACGTGCCTGGTTCACGGTGCGGGTCTCCGTCGCGGCAAGATATTCGTGAATGGCCGCGCGTTCCGGCTCTCTGGTGAAAGGTTTTCGTTGTAGCCCCCGGTCGTCATGGCTCGCATCGAGTATGGGTCGACGGCGAACACCATGAAGACGTGGATCGCCGAGAGCGCGACCAGGAGTAGCGTAGCCATGAAGTGCCAGTAGCGCGCCCAGACGTACCCGCCAAGCAACGCTGTCAAAGGCGAGAGCTGCACCGGCTTCCAGATGGCCAGTCCTGAAAGAATCAGGGCCAGGGCGATCAGCGGGAGTAAAAAGTACGTGAGCTTCTGCAGCGCGTTGTGCTTTCCCTGGCGCGGGTGATCGGCCCGTCTGAAAGTGTAGAAGCGGATCATCTCCCAGGCGTCGCGCGCGTCGCCGCGGTGCGGGACCAGGTCGCGCCACTCGCCACGCAGATACACGAATGCGAGATACACGCAGCCGTTGAGCAGCAGCACCCACATCATGGCGAAGTGCCAGTTGCGCGCTCCCGCCAGCCAGCCGCCGAACGTGAGCCACGCGGGAATTCCCTGTCCCTCCCACGGCCAGCAGCAGAACGTCTCGCCCCTGCGCGCGAATGCGGGGTAAGCGTTGAAGATGCGGAAGCCGCTCCCGACCATGAGCACGATCGCAACGGTGTTGACCCAGTGGGTGACGCGGACGACCCAGTGGTGGCGCGGAGGGTGGCGGGTCATGGCAACGTAGAAGTTGCCGGTGCCACGAACGCCGTCAAGTGTGGCGAGTCTGCTGGTTACTCGATTGTTCGTTTAGTCCTTGCGCAGGCACTCTTCTGGAGACATCGCTTGAGGATATCCAGATGCTCGTCACCCCGCCTTCCTTTTTGCGATCAACTCGCGAACGGCGGGGACGAGCTCCACCGGAACTTCCATTGCGGTGTGCGTCGGAGGGTCGTACGCCGCCTCATCTTCGCCGACAGCTTCTTCGGCCGACTGCTCCTCGTAATGCTGGAGCACGCGGCGAACGCGGTCTTCGTCCCATCCCTTCGGAAAGTTGGAATCGCTCATGATTTTTTTCTGCGCCGGCGCTTGAGGGCCAGCAAGGCCTTTGCGCCGAGGTCAAATGCGGTAATACAGAATACGGAGTCCGGGGCCGGGTCCGCAACGTATATCACTCGAAGATAACGGCCGCCCCTCGTCTGGCCGATTGCAACCCGGGAGCCGCCTCGTCCCGGGCGGTCCTCGATCGACCTCCGAAGGACATCTTCGGCCTCTGTCTCATCGACATGGTGGCGATGAATATGCGGCCGGCGCGTTTCCGGATCGATGTAGAAGCGAACGTTCATCGAAGAGTCAGGACGTTGGAGCCCGAAATGGTTATCGGGAGCATCCGACAAGAAGCACTGTTGCAGGCGATTCACTCCAAGCGTTCGACTCCGAACGTGCGCACTTCGTGGCGACGCCGCCTTCAACGCGGCTATCAACTTCGCGGCGATGGATTTGACTACTAGTGGTAGTAGCCCCTCTTGACGAAAAAAAATATTCGTACCTTCGCGCCGAGCAGGCAGTCGATGAGCTCCTAAGGAAGCACTGCGAGAGACTCGCTGTACCGACAATACCTGCGCCACGCGACGCGGCGGGACGGCGAACGGAGGAGGCGAAATGAGAGTTTGGGATGTCGTTAGCACAACCTGTTTGTTGTGGGGGCATTGCCATGACACCCACCAATGCCGGTCACACGCCCTCGGCGCTTACCGTGTTCATGCAGATTTTGCGGTCTGGCTTTCGTGGGCGATTTCGCAAGGGTGACGCAGTTCACATTCCCCTCGTTGGTGTCACGCTCGGCTTGGCGCTGTTTTTCGAAAGGGGGCGGTCGCCTACGCTTCGGGCGTTTCAAGCGCAGAGCTGGCATCCGTGGCCAACGTGATCGAGAGCATCCTGCTCGGCGTGGGCCTGGCGCTCGTATTAGCGGCCATGCAAGCCCGAAACGGCGGCATAACGATTTTCTTCACGCTCTCTGCGTGGGCAGCCATCCTCATTGCATCGGCTGTAGGCACGTGGACGCAACGCCACGATCCCCTCTTCATCGCCAATGGGGCAGTCGTGACCGTAAGCACCCTCGGCGCCGCTCTGTGGCTGCACAAGAGACGTCGATAGTACGCTCAGTCCCTTTCTCCCGGGATTGCCAGGCAATGATCCCCTTGACCGCTATTGGTATCGCGGCAGCTGGCAGCGCGCGGCGATCGAGGCACTGCTCGGCGCAAGGTGGGCGGGCCATGGTAAGTACTGGGCTAGATCATAAGCCACGGCTGAGCTACCGTTTCAAAACTCTCCCGGTCCGCGGCATGATTACCGGTACGGCAGCACGTCCCCCGGAGAGAAACGATGAGAGCAGCGTTGGTGATGGTGGTCGATACCCGGTGCGCGCATGTTCAATCCGTCATCACCTGACGCCAGGTACGCCGCTTTCGACGAGCATGTTACGCAGGGGTTCCGAAGGGGGATGGTGGCCTACATGCCCTCTAATACCGGTAGTAGTAATCTGGCGCCTGGTGCGATTCGGTAATACGATTTCCACCCCGGAGGTTCGGAAGACAACCCCCAGACTCGGAGTGCCGGCATGCCGCAAGTTGTGCTTCACTCACTAGCGAATGCGACGGTAGAAGGGAAGGATCTGGCCGCTCGCGCCGTCGCCCTAATGCAGCGAATCATCGACGATCCGCAGTTTCTCGACTCCGTTCGCACAGATCCGTACGCGTACTCCGGTAGAATGCTGGATTCTGGCGGTTATAGCCCAAGCACAGATAATGAAACGATCGCCCAGATCATCGCAGGCGGCAAAGAAATCACGAAGGTGCCCGATGGGGTGATTGATCTCACAATAAAAATTAGGAGTTTCGTTTTCTCCCCTGATACTATGGGGTCCGTGATACCTCCCGCACCCCTCATTAGTACCAATAAGAGATTCTTTCGAACGTGGATCGATCGGGACGACGTCAAGTCCGTCGCCGCTCATTGGATCCACGAATGGATGCATGTAGCAGGATTTTATCATGAAGATGCGTCGGGTGACTCGAGGGATGTCCCCTACTGGACCGGACAAATCGCATACAAACTTGGTGCGGACCTACTCGGTGAGTCGGCCGCAGTGTCGCTTGACGATCCTGACTTCGGCTCTACGTATCTCGCCATCGCGAGTCAACGCACGTGCTCGACAACGCGTGTAGTTACCTCGCAGGATGTGTTTGGTGATGCAGCAGATGAGGATTCTGGCGATGACTAGCTTTTAGGTCCGAAGACGGCGGACCACCAACGCTCGGACTTTACGCTCAGTTCCGCCCCGAAACTGTCCAGACCTTGCACAATCAGGTAAACCGCGGCGATAAAACCCATGCTGGCCGTCCAATTCGACCTATGGTCCGGAGCGAACGCCTTCAACGCCAAACTACCCCCTACGACTACTTCGATGACGCCGAACGCCATTTGGTGGTGTCGGCGCAAGTAATAAGCTCCACTAGCAACGACGAATGCCACGATCACGATCAGCGTCGCGGGCGGGACCCACTCACGATATCCAGACCACAAGAAATAAATGAGAGGAATTACCACCACGATGTACGCAGTCGCGGCTTTCCAGTGCGCGCGCAATTGGTGTGCGCCAAGCATTCTCGTAGTCATTTCTCGACGCACGTCCGATATAGGGTTGTAGCGTCAGCCATCGTCTGTTCATGTTCACCCTTAAGACGCCGTCGGAACGCTGGGTCGTTGCGCTGGTATACCCAGCCGTGAGTGCGACTAATGAGCTCTGCCTGCGAGATTCGAAGGTTGCGACAACCCGTTGCCCGGTTCCGGGCCTTCTCCAGTCCGAAGAGGTCTTCGAGTGCAGTCACGCCTGCGGCCACGGCACCGGAATATGCTGCATTTCGCCCCGACTGCGTGTTGCCGTCTTGCGCCGCGGCGTTCAACCCGAAGACAAGAGCCCCGCCACCACCTGCATATTGCCCGAGCTTAACGACCGTCGTTCCTATGCCTATAGACATGCCCAGCCACGTCTCCCGGCGTGCTCCATCTGCGAGCAGAGTGTTGATGAGTCGCTGCGTGCTGGCCGCCAAAGCGTCGACATCTTCGGGGGTAGGCTCGGTCGACACGCCTATGTTTTCGATACGCAGCGCTCCTAACGCCATTTCTTCAGGAGAGATCGCGCTCCCCATCACTTCCTGCCTTTCGTAAGCAACTCGGCATCCCAGTGTCAGCGACACGAGGCTCATCAGCACGGTTATGGTTACCGCTCGCAGTATCATTGCGTCCTCTCCATGACTAACTGTTTTTGCCGATCAGGTCGCGCAATAGAGAGTGTGCCTGTCGACTTGCGTTGGGTGTCAGGGCGAGCAGGATGCCCGGAGACCAATGACGGTAAAACGAAGACGTTGCCAACCTGCCGTCAACTACTAGTGATAGTAGTCCGTTTCTGAAGCCACATCTCGGCGCCGAGAGAGATCGGCGTCCGGAACGATAATACCAAGCCAGGGCGCGGCCCGATCCTTCCATCTAGCCGTCCACTCGACGACCTTCGGCATGCGTCCTCACCGCGTCACACGCCGCGACGGCCGGCTGACGACCAGATTCTCCGAGCGAAGCTCGACGGTCCGAATCGTCGGATCCGTCACCGTTACACGAATCGTCACCTGATCACGTGGATGTGACGTCACACTGACGTCAAGCCCCGAACGCGCGGCTGACGACACCGGCCCGCCCAGCAGATCCCCCATGAGCCACAGCCACCGGCTGCTCGGGTGCACCCACACTTCCTTATATACGTACATGTTCTGCGAGGGCCAGTAGGGCAGGTCGGTCGTGTCGCGGCTCTGCATCCCCACCGGCAGCGAGCCCACGAAATCGCCCGACGACACGCTGTACTGCTGCGCCCAGCCGTTCCCCTCGCCGTACATTGTGCTCTGCGTGAACGGATTGCGCCCCACGATCCACTGTGCTTGGGCGGAGGCCAGATCGAGCCCGGCGCTGTCGCCGCGGAGACGCGCGGCTGCGGACGCAGCCTTGGCCTGCGACAGTAGCACGCCGTAATTCCCCCGGCGCGCGAACCAGACCGGAAACGCGCGCAGATACCACTCCTCGCCCATCGGCATCCCCTGCAGTACCTGCGCGCGGTACGCCGCGCGCGTGGCGCCGTGGATCGCCCCCGAGTCAGCGACTTCGCGCAGCTCGTCGCCGAGGCGATAGACGTACGCGGGGAGCACGCCGTACGGCATCGTCGTCGTGGCGCTCCGCTTCTGGTACTCGGCGTACAGCGCGACCGTCGAGTACCAGCTCATCCAGTCTGCGTGATCGGGTAGCGTCTCGACGAGCTGCGCGAGAGCGACGACCGGCGCCTGGTCGTTGCCGCGGTGGAACTGATGAAAGAGCGTGTCACGGTCCGGCCCCGTCCAGAAGAAACCGGCGAGGGGGAACGCCGAGCCGACGGGCGCCTTCTGCTGCGACGCGACGATCACCCGCGCCAGCTCGACCGCCTTGTCCGCATACTTTCTGTTGTTCGTCGCGCGGTACAGCTCGAGCGACGCGGTGATGCCGATACCGGCGAGCTCGATCGGCGTCGCGGCGAACGCGGGGGTGTCGCGCGTCTCGCGCGATTCGACACCGACGATCGCGTGGGCCCAGTCGTCCTCCGCGATCGCCAGCGCGCGCGCGGCCAGCGCGGGCTCGCTGTCCTTCAGCACGCGGTACGCGATCGCGCCGGCGCTCGCGGCGATGTAGTTGACGTTCGGGTTGTTACGCGCGGCGCGGGTGCGGTCGTCGGCATCGCCGACGATGTTGTTGGTCCACAGGTTGTGGCTTGCGAAGTACAGGCGATAGCCGCCGGGGAAGCGCACGCGCATCACCCAGTCGAGCCCCCACTTCGCTTCCTCGATGAGCCGCCCGACCAGCGCCGGATCGCCGCCCTGCTCGCGCACAAGCTGCGCGAGCGCGAACATCGCGTACGTAGCTTCGCCGGTGTTGACCGTGCCCTGCGACAGGTCGCCCGCGTCGTGCCAGCCGCCGCTCATGACGATGCTGTCGCTGCCGTGCGTGGCGAACCAGTCGAGGTGGTCCACCGGGTGCGAGCCGGGGACGTCGAAGCCGCAGCGAGTGCCGTAGAAGAAGTTGAGGGTCTTCCAGATCGTCGTATCCCACACGTTCGGCGCGATGCGGAAGCGACCCACGACCCTGGTTTCGCCTTGGCGGGCGAACAGAGTGTAGCTGCCCGGCGCCGTCATGTCCGAAAAATCCACCTCCTGAAACGTGCCGAGCCGGGAGCGAACGGTTCGCGTCGGCTTAGGGATCGATCCTACCACGTCGCCGCCCGTATCGTGAAAGACGGAAAAATCGGTCAGCGTGGTGTCGCTGACGATCGCCGTTTTCCGGGAGTGGGGCAGGTATCCGGTATGGCTATAGGCGACTTTCATGGCGCTCACGGTCCAACCCGTGTGATCGTCAGGCGTGACCTGCTGCAGCTCCATCCGGCCGATCTCGAACGCGACCGAGTCCCCCGGCGCCGCGAGCATCTTGTTCACCCAGTAGCCGATCTCGATCGCGGTGACGCGGTCGCGCGCGAGCGGCTCGATCTCCCACACCACCTGCGTCCACTTGTTGTTCGCGAGCGTGACGTAGTGGATCCCTTCGCGGTAGTACTTGTCCGGCACTTTCTCCACGCCGTCGTTGTGCAGGACGATCTGGAGGGGCAGCATCGGAAATCCGCGGACTTCGGCTTTGATCCAGAGCGAGAGCCGGTTATACGCGCTCCAGTCCTCGCCGTCGAACACGCGCCGGAGGTTGACGGACGACAGGCGGCTCCGCGTCGGCGCCGGCACGTCGCGGAACATCTGCATGTCCACGCGCAGCACGCGCATTCCACCGGTGCGCGGCTCGGCGGGGAAGGTGACAGCCGCGGTGCCCGTGGAGCGCCACGCGTCGGAACGCGTCATGTCGTCGAGCACACGCGAAGCGTGGGTCGGCTTGCGAAGCCAGCCCGCTTCGGCGGAGGCGGCGAGCTGAATAGTCAGCAGCGGAGGTCGTTCTCTTTGTGCGTCGGCGGCGGATGAAGCGAACACCGCCCACGCGAGCCCGCTGAGAATCGGTACGGCGCGGTTCGAGAGGAAAGATGTCACGCGCGTAAACGACTGTGTCACTGGCTCCGCGTCAACCATCTATCTATAGTAGTGCCGTGAGACGGGGATCAGCCTCGCGCGATATCGGCTCGTCGGTGTGTATGTCGGCGGGCTTCGCCGCCCGCTAAATTGGAAACGGACCAGCGCTGGTTGCGACGCTCTCGCTAGCACGAGGATACGGCGCTGGTTGCACTGATCCGCCCCCAACAACACAAGTGTCCGCCAACCCTGACATCGGGTTGGCGGACGCTTTGGTTTATCGCTTCAGCGCCGCGGCGAAGTTAGCAACCTGCGTGGCCTTCGCGGTCGCCTGTTCAGAGAGTTCCTTCGTGCGCTTCTCTAGAGCCTGAACTAGATCGGGCAACTTGTCTACGGCGCGGATTCGATCAACACGCGGCGCATCGCGAAGAGGAACTTTGTAGCCGGACTCCTCGGGGAATTCATCGACCTCCGTCTGATACAGGAGGGACCATTTTCCCTTATGCTTGCCATACCCCAGGTATTCCGTTTCGTGGAGCGGTAGGCCGTTATCCGACTGGGTTACATAGGTGACGACTGTCACCCACGCATCGATTCCGAGCTTCAGCTCGTTGAGGGCAGCTTCGACGTGCGTGATTTGTTCGGAGAGGGCGTCTGAGGCCTTGTTTAGGTCCTTAGATAGACGCGCGAGTTCCCTCAGGCTAACGCCTGTCATCGTACACTCCTGGCCCGTCTGGGCCGTTCAGTGCGTCAGCAGCCTGCTTCCGCAGCCCGCCTTCGGTTGTGCCGGAGAATCTCCTCCCAGAGACATCCCGGATCTTACTAGAGGTTTAATCGGCGGCGCTTGGGCGGTCAAGGCCCGAGCATGCCTTAGATGTTCGCGGGGCCTCGCTGCAGGACAGGTGTCACTGCGAGGTGCCTACGAGCTACCTGCGCGCTCTCTTTCTCGAGCGCACCCACCCGTGAAGAGCGTCGCGAACTGCGCCAACTTGCAATCGGACGGCTCCTCCAGAAAGCTTTGGCGCGTTCGCAAGCATCTTCCGTTGCTCCCTGAGCCCAGCCAGGTGGGCTCTCAGGAGTTTGCCCATGGCGATAGAAGGGACTCTCACTGCGATTACTGAGTGTAAGGGCAATGCCGTGCCGTAAGGATCTAGTTGAACGCGAATCCGCCCAACAATGATTTCGGGAATTAAGAGTTTTGGTTCGCCGATGAACCAGCCGGGTAATGATTCGTGGTACTCATAAAGTTGCCGCCGACCCGTCGACACACAGTAACGCCCCTTGAGGTCAGCTGCGATTTTCCCACCGACGTGCTTCCTGAACGTGGCGACAGAAGCGCTGCGCTGTTCCGGCGGCAGCCAAATAGAAACGCTAGACCCTCTGGCCACATCCTTTCCGCGAACTGCGGAAACCACTGTGCCGAACGGTGGCGCGTCCTTCGCAATTTCGATGAAGACAGCGTCCCTGCCAGTGGCGACACCATTCCGAACGTCGAAGCTCACGAGTCGAGGCGGTGGCACAGGGCTGAGCGTGGCAGCACGACGTGCTCTTTTTGATTTCGGCCGCCAAACCAATATGCCCACGTGAACGTTGACGCCGCGAAACGCGCGATCTCCGATATCCTCCCAATCCCAACTCCCGTTGAGCGCGTCGAGTTCCGAGCGGAATGCGCTTCCTCTTGAATATATCCAGTTCGACGGAAGTAACGATACCAGTTTCTTTGGTCGGTACACTGCTGCGGCTCGTTGAACAAAGGCATAGCTAAGATTGAACCGACCCTTCATGTCGAGCGTGTGCGCAATGCGGCGACGCGTCCTCTGCTGAAGATGGCCATAGCCCCTGAACGGCGGGTTCATTACGACGGCGGTGGGACCGGCAAACACCCTTCGCGATCCGGCAAAAAAATCCCCATGTTCCACGGCAAAGTTTCCGTTCGGCAGCAAGCTCGATAACGAAGACGAACAGGCCGTTATCGCTTTTTTAGACACGTCTACGCCAAATAGTTGGACATCGTTGCTTCTCTTGCTTGCGGCGTCGAGATACAGTGCCGCCGCAACTAAAAGATTGCCGGCTCCGCACGCCGGGTCGATAACCGTTCCGGAAAAAGTCTTTGCTACGTGCCCAACCAGCTTTTCACTGAGCCATCGCGGGGTAAAGTGAGGATGCGAATCGGAGAAATGCGGCGTCCGCTCGTCAGTCATTTGGATTGCCTAGCGATTTTCTGAGGATGTGCAGTGTTAAGGCTTTTTCGTGATCGCCCTCGGTGGGGTCCTCTGCCTCAGATACCCAAGCCTGATCAACGTAGGCATTTAGCGCGGCGCGCCATTCCGCTACGCCGTAACTTTGTTCTCTCATCACGCGGTCGACCTGGTCGAGATAGGCTAGAACTACATCATTCTTCGCGCCTGTAGGCATCGGAACAACACCGCCATGGCCGAAACACATGCAATGCCTTAGATGCCGCGCAATTTTTCGCGCGTGACACGAGTAGAGGTAGATATGCGCACCTTTCGGTGGCTTTCTCATGCCGATCCATAACCATGGAGCCGCCGCACCTTCGTCGGAGCGGAACCACATGACCGTTCCGTCGCGCCTGCCATGGGCCACAACTACGAATCGGCGGCTTGGTTTCAACTCGTCCTGCGCGTTGTGACTCACTTCGGTATCATATCGAACGCGCCGCGCCGTGCGTTTTAGCACTTTATCACACGGGCGAATGTTCTCGTCGCCAGATACTAGGTAGGTTATGGCTGACGTTTTCTTCATCCTAGCGCCTTCGCCTTGTTTTTACGAGCGATTGCCAAGGGCCTTCCCGCGTCATGAGATACTGCGGGCTTTGACACTAGGTCCTCCAATGCCTCACGAGCGCTCTGTTGACCCGATGTAGTCGGTATCACCGCGCCGGCCAAGGCCGCTGGCCGCAATGCCAGGATCACTTTTAGCAACACGAGATCTCGGCGTTCTATGAGATCTTCTGCAAGATCGCACGCGAGCTTGATTCCG
Source organism: Gemmatimonadaceae bacterium (assembly GCA_013817305.1). GTDB lineage: Bacteria > Gemmatimonadota > Gemmatimonadetes > Gemmatimonadales > Gemmatimonadaceae > JACDCY01. The sequence goes on from JACDCY010000011.1 coordinate 30,416, forward strand.
TTCGCACCTCTGCGTACGAATCCAGCTCCCTGACTCTCCAGTAAGTGCTCGAGCACTTCGGCGCGTTGCGTAGCCTCATAAAGCTTGCCGGAGACGAGAACGAATGGGACATCCCAATCCCGCTTTCTAACGCTGGCGAGTATCCTGTCGCCGTCATCATCTGGTTCATGCGACAAATCCCAATCTGAAACGATGACATCAATGGTTCCAGGAATCCATTCGGCGTGGAACGCTGCGGGATTAGCGCACTCGATTACGTGAAACTTCTTATTCCGCAATCTGCGCGCAGTCATCTTTCGCGCGTTCGGATTGTCGTCCAGAACAATCGCTCTTGGCCGTTGGTCTCCAAATTCTTTCGCTATCGATTTGCGCATCTTCTTATTGGACGACGTTGCGAAGCGTCACAACAAATTCTGTCGCAAAGCCACTTGCGGGTGGGCGCACGATTGCGGCGGCTCCCTTGTATCTCTCGGCTATGTATCTGACAATCGGCAAGCCCATCCCTGTGCCTTCCGCAAATTTTCCCTCGAGAGGCTCGAACATTATTTGGGCAACACTGCGGCTTATACCACAACCATTGTCCGCGACGTGAATCGCTAAATCGTTACCGTGTGCTTCAAACCGGACCCGGATGCGGCCGGATTCCCGATTGGTACTCTCTGCCACAGCCTTCACAGAGTTCGAAACCAAGTTCAACAGAATAGAATCGACTTCAGCGGGCACAATCGAGAGCCTCATGGCCGGTATAGTCAATTCGGTCGTAACCTTGTCGGGAGATGCCAGCCCAAGTATCGTTTCCGCCGAGGACCGAAGCTCGGACACTGACATCGTTTTCCGATGCCGCCGAATCTTCACAGGAACTACCTTAAATAGGGCAGCAAAAGCGAGGATGCGGCCCCAAGAGGTAGATAACAGGTCAATCAATTCTTTGTCAGGCTTGCGACTGCTCGCGGCAACTTCTGCGATTGCCTCCGACACCACGTCGAACTCGGCCCGTAGTTCGTGAGAAAAGCTGGTCGCCGCAATCCCTGTCGATGCCAATTGCGCATAGAGGCGCAAGGATTCTTCGCTCTGCCCAAGTGTTTCGGTGATCGCCTGCGATGCGTCCTCGAGCTTTTTTCGAAGCGCTGGATTTGCCCTTACGACTTCGGAACGCGATATGGCGGTGAGTGCTGCTCGAATAGTCTGAGGACTGGCCGTCCTCGGTCGATCCTTCCCTTCGTCGATTCTTGCGGGTACGCGGACGTTAGCTTCACTAATGCCCAAATGTTCTGCACGTCGCGCAGTGCCGAGCGCCCGTACGGTCCAGCGCACGTATTTCGCAAGAGCATTAACCGCAGCCTGGTCCGCAAACCCTGAGCGGCCAGCGGTTATGACTAGGTGTGGCTGAGCGCGCTTTGAAACATGGAGCTCACCGACTAATTGAGAGTTGCCCGGAACAAGCGTTGGGCCTCCCGTTGACGTTCGTTGTTGCTCGAGCCCCGCCCAGTCATCACGGTTTAAACCATATGGAGGAACGTTAATTCCGTCGCGGAAAACACGAATTCCTTGATACCGTTCCAAAACCTCGGTTACTTCATTCCGCTGCAAGACTCCACTCAAGCGTCTCGCGGCCTCATCGCGGCGAAAAAACTTGAGTGAGAGGCGGGTGCCGGCGAGCGTTGGATCAAGTTCGTCGCTTTTCATGTCGCGAAACACGATACGTTTTTCGTCTGCGCCGTTTATGACGCACTTCCTAATTGTCGGCGTGCCATCAGGTGCGACCCGCATCTCCAACGAACCTTCGGCGAGGCGATTTATCGTAGCCAAGGCGTGCTTAACTCGGTACGCTTTCCCGTCGACCTTGAAGCTGATATGAAATCGCTCTCCCGGCACTGAGGCTAGGAATTCGGCATGTGCTACCAGAAACTCGGTGTGGTCAGATGACCATGCCCCTTTTAAATCGTGAATCTCTACACGCGTCCCGTTTGTAACCGCCCCCCGCCTGATCTTTACCTCGTATTCCTCGAGGCTTGCAGCCGAAGAGAGCTCTTCCCAATTCACATCGGCGAGGAAGCTTCGGCCAGATTCTCGCGCTGATTGGATTGTGATCGTGTTACCGAGGGCAAAGGATGCCAATCGCCCTAGCCCTTTCTCCCCGATAAGTGGGCGACCCCCTTCGCTTTTTTCTAATGCGCGCTTGTACGATGCACCGATTACTAGCCACCGCTCTTTGAATTCCGCCAAGGCCATGCCGTGGCCGTCATCATTTACCAGGATTTTCCCGGGAGCCTTGCGTTGATCGACGACGATCTTGACGCGTTTCGCGTCAGCATCCCAAGAGTTTTTGATTAACTCAAGTACGGCTAGCGCAGGATCCTGAAGCTGCTCGATTCCTAGCGGGCCAAGGACCGCTGGGGAAACCCGGAAATGTGGCTTGGCCTTAGGCCGAGAACTCATGGGGTGCGAGTTGCCATTCCGACTTGGCGTGACGTTATGCCAACACGACGCCGCCTCGGTGAAATACGCCCGAACAGCGTGCCGGCTAAAGGCATGCTAAGAAACGCATATGAGTGCCAATGCGCGGGCGGACGTTCCGTTGCGAGGAAAGGCAGTGAGAAAAGAGGAGGATGCGAACGCCGGCCGAGAAGCTAAACGGCGAAGGAAGGGGATTTCGATTATTCCCCCGACGCCTTCCTCCGCCTCGGCCGGCTCGCCTTCTTCGCCGCCGTCCGCTGCTTCTTCGCGGCGATCTCGATCGGCACGATGTCCGGCGTGCCCGACCCGTCGTACGGCTTGGGCTGCTTGTACGTGAACCGCTGCCCCTGGAAGTTCCGGAAGATCACTTCATCATCATTGATCTCCTCGACGTACTCGGGAAGCAACGGCACCTTGCCTCCGCCACCAGGCGCGTCGATCACGAACTGCGGAACCGCTAGCCCGCTCGTCCACCCGCGCAGCGCCTGGATGATCTCCAACCCCTTCTGCACGGTCGTTCTGAAATGCTCGCCGCCGGCGACCTGGTCGGCCATGTATATGTAGTACGGCCGCACGCGCGCCTTGAGTAGCTCGTGCATCAGCTTCATCATCACCTTGGGATCGTCGTTCACGCCGCGCAGCAACACAGTCTGGCAGCCCAACGAAATCCCGGCCTTCGACAGCCGGTCCAAGGCAGCGACCGCGGCTGGCGTCAGCTCGTCGGGATGGTTGAAGTGCGTGTTCATGAAGATGGGATGGTACTTCTGCACCATCTCGCAGAACTCGGGTGTGATCCGCTCGGGCAGGTGCGACGTGATGCGGCTGCCCAGCCGGATGATCTCGATGTGCGGGATCGCGCGCAGCCGCTGAAAGATGTACTCCAGCCGCGAATCGCTCAGCATCATCGGGTCGCCGCCGCTCAGAATCACGTCGCGGATCTCGGTGTGCTCGGCGAGATACTGGAAGGCCGACTCGTATTCCTTCAAAGAAATCTTTTCGGGATCGCCCACCTTCCGGCGCCGCGTGCAGAACCTGCAGTAGCTCGCGCACACGGGACTCACCAGGAACAGCGCTCTGTCAGGATACCGGTGCGTGATGTTCGGCACCGGCGAGTCGCCATCCTCGTCCAGCGAATCGATCATGCCGTCCACGACATCCAGCTCGGCGACGGTCGGGATGTACTGCTGCCACATGGGATCGCCGACTTCCTTGATCTGATCCAACGCCGCGGGCGTGATCCGCATCTGGAAGTTGTCGAACGCGGGACGCAGCGCCTCGACGTCGATGTTCTCGGCGCCGAACTTCTCCGCCAGCTTCTCCAGCGTGGCGATGCTCTCGTCCCTGAGTGTCTTTTGCCACTCGCTCATCAGCGGTTTACTCCCTGGTGCTCTGGTGTGCTCGCGCTCCCGGCGGCCGCCGGCTCGAGACGCTTGGTGAAGATGATCCGGTCGTCACTCTTCGCGTAAAAATCCGCGACGCGCCCGGCCTCGGTGTAACCGCGCTTGGCGTAAAACCAGCGCGTTGCCTCGTAATCGTCGCGCGACGACGTCTCGGCGACCACCATCCGCGCATCCTTCGAGCGAAGACGCTGCTCGACTTCCGAAAGCAACAGCGTACCGGCGCCGGTTCCCGCGAGCAACGGATCCACGGCCAGCCAGTACAGGTCGTACGTGCCGTCGGTGTCCGGCGTCGGTCCCCAGCACGCGAAACCGGCCAGCTCGTCGTCCGTCGTGAACGCGCCAAGAAAGCTGTAGTCCGGCTCCGCGCCGCTCGTGGCAACACGCGGAGACAGCGCCTCGTCGAACAGCTCGAGCGCCACGGTCCGCTCGGACTCGCTGAACACGCCCGTCGCCTCGAGCAGATCGGCGATGCGGTCACGATGCAAAACATCGAGCGGACGAACTTCCAGCCCGCTGGTCAACCGACCCCCGAGAGCTGGAGCGTCCGCTCCCAGCGGTCGCTGCGATCGATCCCGCGCTTGGCCAGCGCGACATCGACGATCGCGAGAATCAACTCGGCGTAACTCAGGCCGGCGACCTTCGCCATCCGCGCGAGACCGGCGTCCGCCGAGATGTCGGCGTTGGCGTTCACCTCGAGCACCCACGGCCGGCCGCTCTCGTCGATCCGCAGGTCCACGCGGCCATAGCCCGAGCCGCCGACCGCAGACCACGCCGCGAGCGCGATCTGCTCGATCTCACTCGCCAGCTCTTCCGGAAGATCCGCGGGACAGCGTGGTGCCGTGCCGAGGTCCTCAACGGACCCAGTCGCCCACTTGGAGCTGTACGACACGATGTTCCACTTGCCGCGCGGCATCGCGCCGAAATCGATCTCGGAGATCGGCAGCACATGGTCGCCCACGATGCCGACGTTGATTTCGCGCCCCGTGACGAACCGCTGCACGAGCACCTCGTCCCAGATCTGGTGCATGGCCGCGACACGAGACTTGAGCGCGCGCATAGAGCGTACCACGGACCGCTGCTCGATGCCGAGCGACGCGTCTTCCGCGGCGGGCTTGGCAATGGCGGGGAAGCCGACGCTCGTGATCTCGTCGCCGGGGCGCGCGACGGTCCAGCGCGGCACCGGAATCCCGGCGCGGTCGAGAATCGTGTTGACGAGATTCTTGTCGAGACAGAGCTGGAGCGTGTTGGCCGAGGCGCCGGTGAAGGGGACGCCGAGCAGGTGGAGCACGCCGATGGACGGCGCCTCGAGCTCGGCGACGCCGTCGATTCCTTCGCACAGGTTGAAAACGAGGTCCACGCGCGCGCGGCGGAGCCGCTCGACCCAGCGTGCCTCGCCGTCCACGGGGAAGCGCACGCAGTGATGGCCGGCATCGGCAAGGATCGTCTCGATCTGCTCGACCGACTCGAGGATCTGCATGTCGGGTACGGGTGCGAGCGCCGACATCCCGTCGAACAGGATTCCGATTTTCATCGCGGGATCAGGCTGCGACAGGACTGTGGCGTCGCGCGAGCGCGAGGCCGTACCGCTCGGCGGCGGCGAGCAGGCACGACTGGATGAGCTCGTCGTAGCCGATGCCGGCCGCGCGCGCGGCCTTGGGCAGGCAGGAATTCTCCTCGGGGTTGGGCAGAATCCCGGGGAGCGGATTGATCTCGATGATGTTGGGCACCCCCGCCGAGTCGATGCGGACATCGATGCGGGCCCAGTCGCGGCAGCCCGTGACCTGGTAGGCGTCGAGGGCGACGCGCTCGATCGCGCGCTGAAGCGGGGCGTCGATCTTCGCGGGGCACTCGAAGATCTGGAGCGGACGCTCGGGCACGTCCCAGATCCACTTGGCCTCGAAGCCGTAGATCGGGAGCGAGTTCTCGGGGAGCGCGTCGAAGTTGATCGCTACCAGCGGCAGCACTCTCGCCTTCTCGCCGTTGCCGAGCACGCCGCAGGTGAATTCCGCGCCGGGGAGAAACTCCTCGGCGATCACGGGCTGGTCGTATTCGGAGAGCAGCGCCTGAGCGCGGGCCATCAGGTCCGTGGGCGTCTGGCAGTAGTTCGCCTCGGTGATCCCCTTGGACGATCCCTCGTGGACCGGTTTTACAAAGACCGGATACTTGAGGCGGTCCATCGCGCGGCCGATCTGGGCAGGAGTGCGAATCACGACGAACTTCGGCGTGGGCACCCGGTTGAAGGCCAGCGATTCCTTGGCGCGCGCCTTGTCGAGGCAGAGCGTGAGGGTGAACGGGTCGCTGCCGGTGTATGGGACGCCGGTGAACTCGCAGATGGCAGGGATGTGGGACTCGCGGTTCGGGCCGCCCAGTCCTTCGGCGATGTTGAAGACGATGTCGGGGCGGGCGTCCCTGAGCTTCTCGGGAAAATCGGCCGTAGCCTCGAGCCGGACGACTTCTCCATAGGGAGAAAGGGCATTCTCGACGGCCGCGATGGTCTCGGCGGAATCCCACTCGGCGAACTCGTCGGCGCCGGAAAGGGAGCTGGCCGGGGAAGCGTTGGAGAGCGAAGTCGACGAAGCCCCCGAGCTACGGCTCGAAATCTCTGTCGGTGAATTCGGTTTCTGGTTGTAAGCGAAACCGATTCGGGTCATCCGGGCTCCCGCTCTAAAGAAGAAGTTCAGCGCGGATAGTAAAAGTTTCCGGATGGTCGCGCAACGAATTTTTCTCGTCGCTCAGAGATTTTTTTCGGAGAAAAATTTTTCTATAGGGAGATTTTTTTTCGCCGCCGAAAAAAACTTTTCAGACTTTGTGGTAAGCGATGCGCGCGGACTCGCGCCGGTCGTCGGCGGTGTAGATCTCGAAGTCGGAAAAGAACCCCGGCGCCTCGTCGTGCATCAGTCTCAAGGCTGTCACGGCGAAGCGGCGGATCTCCATCTCGGCGCCCTCCGAAGAGCGGAGCTCGAGCATGGTTCGCCAAGCCCGGGCGTTGCCGGTCATGACGATTTTCGTCTCGGTGGAGTTGGGGAGAACTCCGCGGGCGGCTTCGCGGGCCATCTTACGGCGGTGGACTTTGTCGGCGACCCAGGAGTAGCGCTCCATGAGCTGGTCGACGAGCTCGACGTAGACCTTCTGCGCGGTCTCCATCTGGGACTTCCAGGCTTTCTCCAGCGCGGGGTCGTCGATGATGGCTGGGGGGATCACGAACTGGGCTTCGGATTCGTCGACGTAGCGCTGGCTCAGTTGGGAGTAGCCCCAGCCGGCTCTGTGGCGTACCAGCTCGTGCGTCAGTGAGCGGGAGATTCCCTCGGCGAGAACGGAGTAGTTCGCATGTTCGAGAACCGAGCCGTGGCCCTGGCGTTTGATGTTCTCGAGGTACTCTCTCGTTTGGCGGCTGGCGGGATTTCGCTGGGACATGTAGCAGAGGCGGCCAGCGAATTCGGCGAGCTTTTCTCCGTCGGACGCTTCGCCCAGCCAGTTCACGGGAAGGTGGGCCGGCTCGACGAAGGTCGGGCGGGAGAGGAGGGTGAGCTTGGGGGCGGAGTGGAACACAAAGGGGGAGTTAGGGAGAGACAGCAAACTGCCACTGAGAACTGAAAAGACAGAACTGCCACTGAGAACTGCCAAGCTGGTAGCGGCCAGCTGCAAGCTAAAAGCTACGGGCTTGGTACAGCAGTCTTCCAGTTTGCCAGTTACCAGTTGCAGTCGCTCGTGGCTCGCAGCTTCCTGCTGGTAGCTACCAGCTTGGCAGTTCTATGTGGCAGTTCAACCTACAACCTGTTGTCTCCTATTGCAGCAGAGCCAGGCGGTGCGTCGCGTACGCCTTATATCTCGCCACGGTTTCCAGCGCGGCCGCCGCGGGGACGGGGAGCGGCTCGATCGCCGGATCGTATTTCACCATCTCGAACGGCTGCTGGCCCGTGAGCGCGAGCTTCACGCCGGGGTTCAGAATGTTCGAAGGGTCGAACGTTTCCTTGACCGCGCGGAAGAGATCGAGGGCACCGTTTTGCCGCCAGGCGCGGGGGAGCAGCGGCGCGCGAAGCCGGCCGTCGCCGTGCTCACCCGAGAGAGTGCCGCCGAGCGTGGCGACGAGGTTGGTGACTTCGTTGAGCAGACCGCCGAGCCGGGCGCGCCAGTCGGGGTCGCGGACGTCGACGAGCGGGTTCACGTGCACGTGGCCGTCGCCGGCGTGGCCGAAGATGACGCCGTCAAGACGCTGGCGGGCGAGCGCGGCGCGAACCCCTCTTACGTACGCGGCCATCTGCTCGGGCGGGACGGCGGCGTCCTCGATCACCTGCACCGATTTAAGTACGGGGTCGCGCGCCAGGATGGGACTCGCGGCGTAACGGAGGTCCCACAGCTCGCGCTCTTCGTCCACGGCCGACGCCTGCTCCACGCTCAGCGCTCCACACTCGGTGAGCGCGGCCTTCACCCCCTTCATCATCCGCGCGGCGCCGGGTTCGGCGTCGGCCTCGACCTCAACGAGCAAAACGGCGGCGGCGCCGCGCATGAACCTGGGCAGAGCACCGCCCGACTCGGCGATCCTGAGAAAGCTGGAGTCCAACAGCTCGCATACGCTGGCGCCGAGCCGGCGGACCATCGACGCCGCAGAGGAGACCTGGTCGAGGTCGGCGAAGGTCGCGCGCAGGCTGCTCGTCGCCCGGGCGGCGGGCGCGAGCTCCAGCTCGACGCCGACGACGAGGGCGAGAGTTCCCTCGCTCCCGACGATCAGGTCGATGACGTCGCCGGTACGGGCGAAATCGTGCAGGCCGTAGCCCGAGGATTCCTTGCGGACGCCGACGTGGTGCACGGCCGCGCCTTCCTCGGTCAACCGCGCGCGCACATTGTGCTCGAGGCGGTCGAGCGGGGGAGCGCCGGATTCGGAATGGTACGAGCGATCGCCGCGACGAACGATGGCGCGCGAGCCATCGGCGAAGATGCAGTCGAGCGCGGTGATCCAGCGGCGGGTGGAGCCGTGCTTGAGGGTGTGCGCGCCGGCGGCGTTGGTCGCGACCATCCCGCCGATGGTGCAGAACTCGCCGCTCGAGGGATCGACGGGAAATCTGAGACCCGCCGAATGGGCTGCGCGCTCGATGTCGCCGCGGAGCGCGCCGGGGCCGCACCAGATGCGGCGGCTCACGGCGTCGAGGTGGAGGAGCTTCAGCAGGCTGAGGTCGATGATCAGGCCGGGGCCGATCGCGCCGCCGGCCATGGAGGAGCCGGAGCCGCGGGGTGTGATGGGCATCCCGGCGGCGGCGGACCATTGGACGAGCGTGCCGACGTCGTCGGCGGTCGTCGGAGCGGCGACGGCGGAAGGGATGATGCGCCCGATTCCGGCGGCCTCTGAGTACACGGCGCGAGAGTCGAGATCGCTAAGAACTGTTTGTGGGGTGCCGGAGGTCACGGTGCGCTAGGAGCGTCCTGGCATGATGAGGTGGATTGCAAGCTGTGGGTGGCGAGTTGGTGAGTTTGAGTTTTGAGGCAAGGGACCACGCCCACTCAGAGCTCTCGACTCAATTACTCCCACTCTAAACTTGCATCCTCCGTCCACTACTTGGGGCCGACCAGACGCCCCAATCCCGAGCCTCGCCCCGCAAGCCGTAGTTCACCGTGCTCGATCCGGTCGAGGATCTGCTCTATGGCGAGCTGCACCCGGCCCGCGATAACGCGATGGCTCTCGGCGGTGGCGTACGCTCCCATTCCGAAGCCGAGCAGCGGGACCATCGCGCCGGCGAGAATGAGAATTGGGGTCGCCGTGATGGCGACGCCGAGCACGGCAACTCCGCCCGCGACCGCCACTCCGGCTCCGCCGAAGATGGACGCGTTGCGGACCCGCGCCGCGCGACTCGCCGACATGTCGGCGTCGATGCGAATGTGAGTTCGGCCGGGCGAGACTTCAGAGACGGTCGCCGCGACGGAAGCGGCGCGCACCAGGTCGTAGCCGCGGCCGCCGATATTGACGGTGCGCTTCATCCCGCTCCACAGTCCGCGCTGCGGCTCCCACACGATGCGCTCGCCGAATCTCCGCTGGACTTGCAGGCATTCCTTGTCGACCATCCACGCGTCGACCGCGGCGAGAATCGCCATAGGCTCGCCCTCGACCGTGCGCCCCGCCGAAGCGAAGCTGGGGCCGGCGACTTTCGCGACGAGCCCGTCTTCCTCGATGAGCTGGACCCGGGTGCGCTCTTCGGCGAGCGCCTGGCGGAGGACTCCGGGGGCGAGGCCGACTTCCTTGCCGATCTCGATGATCTCGGCTTCGGAGATGGACTCGCTCGAATCGCTGACGGATGCGCCGGAGAGCTGGATCTCGGCGGCGCGGGCGAGGACGCGGTCGAGCGCGGCCCGGTCGAGGGTTCGGCTGGTGAGAGCCGTGCCCGGTGAATCGTTTGGCGATTCCCGTTTTGGCGTTTCCCGTTTTAACGACACTACGCCAGGCTCGTCGCCACGGCATTGTCGCGCCGTGGCTCGCGTAGTGAGTAGCCCGTCGTTACGTGATGCGTTTTTCCGTTCACGACATCCCCCGCACTTCCATCAGTCACGAACTAACAGAAAACGCTCAAACGGGCAACTCACTACGCGAGCCACGGCGAGATTGCCCCGGAAACGAGCCTGGCGATGGGTAGTAAAAACGGAAAACGCGAAACGCGTGGTCAAATCCCGCCGAGCACCACATCGAGCTGTCGCGTCAATGCCGTCCTGATCGTCTCCGGCAGCGGAAACACCGTCGCCAGCGTCGTCTGCGGATTCGTCCCCGGCTGACGGTTCGCCGCCCGCAGGTAGTACCGAGCGTAGCCGTCGGCGAGCGAGGGAATCGCCTTCTGCAGCAGAATCAGCCCGCCACGCACCGCCGCCGAACTGACGTACCGGTCGCCCGCGCCATCGCGCTGCTCCGTGGGGGTGATGTTGTCTGTCACCGCCGTGTTCGCCGCCGCGAACATCAGCTCGTGCACGATCACGTAAACCGCGTCGATCGCGTCGTTCTCGCTCGCGGGGAATGTCACCGCGGTGATCGTGTTGTTACGCCCTGCGGCGGTCGTGCGCCCTTCGCCGTTGAGCGGCAGCGAGAGAAAGATCGTCCCGCCGCCCTGCTGGCTGTTGTTCATGTACGTCTGGAGCGCCGGACGGTGCTGCTGCCAGAGCTGGTCCACGCGGCGCAGCACCATCGCGCGATTGGCCTGCTCGCTAGTCCAGTAGTCGTGGTAGAAGCGCGTGCTCTCCTCGTTCAATCCCTGCCAGAACAGCCGCAGCCAGTCGCGGTCGGCCCCGGTCGGGAAATAATTGGCGAGCAGCGCGATCGCGTTCGCTCCTTCCTGCGATGTAGCGCGGCGCGGGTCTCCTTCGGCGGAGATGAACTGATCGATAGCCCGCCGCATCGATTCGGGCGAGTCGAACTGGAGCGGCAGGAAGTGCGCGTTGCCGAGCGCGGGGTTGACCACGAACCGTGCGCGGAGCGCAGTCATGTTGGCGTCGAGCTGGGTCGAGATGTTGGCGCGCGTGCGCATCGCCCGCATCTCGGACTTGTACCCGCGCCGGAAGAGCGGCACCAGCGACGTATCGTCCTGGATCATCGCGTAGCCGTGCAGCCAGAGGTCGAGATGCTCGCGCGTCCTGAGCGGCCAGGGCGCGTTGGTGGTCGACACCGTCTGGTCGGCCGGCCCGACGCCGCCGTCGTTGGGGAGCCCGGTGGTTCCACCACCCGAGGCGCACGCTGTGATCGCGGCCGTAGCGAATAGAATCAGAGACGAGCGGATGAGCTTCGACATTATCAGTTCCCGGTTGAGCGTCAGCTGTTGGGTCGGCCGCAGCCGATGCAGAATTTCCATCCCTGTTCCATCTCCGTGCCGCACGCGGTGCACTGGTTGAGCGAGAGGTTCTGGCCGCAGTGCGGGCAGAACGTGATGGTCTTGCCTTCGGGGAGAGTGCCGCTGCAGTAGCGGCACCCCTGAGGCGCGGTCAGCTCACCCACGTTTCCGAACGCCGGTGCTTTGCCGGGTCGTGCGGCGGGCGCGGGCGAATCGATGGCGTCCGGCACGCGATTGTCCAGAACGACCAGGTCTTTGGCCGCGCCGCTCGCGGCAACGCTAGCTGCGCCGGTCGGCGCGACCGCGGGGCGCTGTTGCGCCGGCGTCGTGCGCTGTGGCCGGCTCTCCAGCGCGGCGGGCGAGATCGAGACCTGCGTCGTCGCGTATTCCCGGAACGCGCCGGTGTCGGGGTTCTGCGACGCCATCTCCTTCTTGAGCGCGTCCTGCATCGCGTCGTCCCCGGTCATGTAATCCCGCTCGCCCGACAGCAGCCGGATCATCGCCATCTCGTAATCCTGATTCGTCTCGATGCCGAGCTCCCGGCGGTTATGCCGGTACGGCACGATCTGCTCGTACAGCTCGGCGACGGTGAACGGCATCGTCACCTGCTCGCTGGAGCGAGACCGGAGGTTTTGCACCAGCCGCTGAAAGACACGATCCAGATCATCCATTGCGCGTACCCTTGAATGTTGTCGCTGTCGGGAAGGTGGCGATCGCGCCGAGCGCTTTCACGCCCGGCTTCTTGCCAGCCATCCATTCGTCGAAGCCCGACCGCTGCAGCCCACCCGATTCAGACAGCTCGCCGGCTGCCTTGAAGGCCAGATGGTTGGCGTACTCGTTCTGCGGGTGCCCGGCGTGGCCCTTGACCCACTTCCATTGCACATCGTGTGCACGGACGGCCTCCTTCGCCTGTTTCCAGAGCTCGAGATTCATGATGACCCCCGTCTTGCGGGTCCAGCCGCGGGCTTCCCAGGAGTAGACCCAGATGGACATGCCCTCGATGATGTACTTCGAGTCGGAAATAAACACGACGTCGAAGCTCCGGCCCTTGCTGGAGATGCCGCGGAAGGCCTCGATCACAGATCGGAGGGCCATCCGGTTGTTGGTGGTGGCGGGCTCGGAAATCCAATAATCCCAGCGCTTGAGGTTCCCGCTCTTGCCGCTCACCCATTCAATCACCCCCGCGGCGCCGCCCGGATTCTCCCCTTCGCGGCCGTTGCCGAGGCAGGACTCGTCGGCGTAGATCGCGAGGAGCTCGCGCGGCTTGTGGTCCGGATCGCTCACCAGACGACCTCGAACGAGTCGATCTCGTCGAGGAAGAAGTTCATGGACTCTCCGGTGGTGGGATGCATCGCGTACAGCCGTTCGCGCCCCGCCGTTCCGTCGAGTCGCTCGGGGATTACCGAGAACTCGCTCCCGCGGCGGCGGATGACGATCCGGCGCGAGTCGAGGACGGCGCGCTCGAGGGCGTCGTATTGGTTGGGAGTGAACGAAGGCATCTAAATGCGATTTCGGACTGAGGATTGTGCGGACTCAGGACTTTGCGGACTCAGGACTAACAACAATTGCGGATTACTGATTAAGTGAGGACTGAGGACGCCTCGCTTTCCCTTCTGTTCCGCCCATCCTCAGTCCTCACTTAATCAGTAATCCGTAATGGCCGTTAGTCCTGAGTCCGCAAAGTCCGCAATTCGCAGTCCTAGGTAGCGCTCCACCGCCGCAGCACGTGAGCCAGGACATTCGTGGCTGACGCGATCTCGTCCAGCGAAACGTACTCCTCGGCCGCGTGCGCGAGCGCAATGTCGCCGGGGCCGAAGCAGATGGTGGGGATCCCGGCCGCATTGAACAGCGCGGCATCGGTCCATGCGGTGCAGCCTTCGACTCGCGGCTCCAGCCCTTCGTCGCTCAATGCCGCGGCCAGCGCTCGGACGATCGGCGCCGATTCGGGTACGTCGCTCGGGGCCTGCGCAGTTTTCAGTGAGACTTTCGCCGAGTAGTTGGGAGTGCGCGACGCGACGCGCTCGATCGCCGCCTCGACTTCGGCGACTCCTGTCGTGGAATCTCCGGGGAGCGTGCGGCGCTCCACGGATAGGACGCACCTGTCGGGATAGGTGGACATCCCTGTGCCGCCGTGGATGAGCGAGGCGTGGAGCGACGCGTGTCCGAGCAGAGGGTGCACGCGGTGCGCGAGGACTTTGCGGTTGAAGATGTCGAGCTCCGCGAGCAGCAGGCCCGCGTGCGTGATCGCGTCCACGCCCGTGTCGTACCGGCTGCCGTGCGCCGCGACTCCGGTGAACTCGATGTCCATCCAGGCGAAGCCCCGATGCGCAGGGGCGATCGCGAGGCGGGTGGGCTCGGTGATGATCGCCGCGTCGGCGCGCAGTCCAGCTGCGAGCAGCGCCTGCGTGCCGAGGCTTTCGTACTCCTCGTCGCACACCGCGGCGATGGTGATGTGGAGGTCGTCGCGCGCGTCCGTCGAGCGTGTGGCGGCCGCGCACATCGCCGCGATGCCCGCTTTCATGTCGGATGAGCCGCGGCCGTAGAGGCGGCCGTTCGTTATAGCGGCGTCGAAGGGCGGATGCGTCATCCCTTCCGTGCCGACGACATCGAGGTGGCCGTTGAGGATTATCGAGCGGGGACCGGATCCCGCGGTCGCGATCACATTGGGGCGGCCGGGCGCCGCTTCGTCGACCTTTGTTTCGAACCCCCACGCCGTGAGAGTGGCCGCGAGGAGCTCGGCGGCCTGTGCTTCGCCGGCGCCGCCGGGCACGAGCGTGGGATTTACGGAATCGATCCGCACTAGAGCCTGCGCCAGTGCGACGGCGTCGCCGCGTGCCGGGAGAGCGCGGTTCGTCACGCTTCCAGGATTTTGGATTCTGGTTTTTGGATTATGGCTCGCGCGTCATCGGCGTCTCGCGATCCATAACCACGATCCACGAACCAGCAGTAGGTCAGCGCCGCGCGGCTTTCTTCGCGGCGGGCTTCTTGGCAGCGGGCTTCTTCGCCGCCGCTTTCTTGGCGGTCGGAGCCTTCTTGGCAGCGGCGGGCTTGGGCTTCGCCGGAGCCGAATGCTTAGCAGCGGGCTTGGGCGCGGAAGATTTGGCGGGAGCCGACGGGCGCGCCGGCGGGGACGGTTTGCGCTTACCGTGGTGCAACTCGACTTCGCGGATGAGCTTGTCGGCTTCGTCCTGCGTCATCTGCCCGCGCCGCACCATGTACTGCACGAGATCGCGCGCGCTTTCCGCGACGAATCCGGTGAGTCCGGCGGCTGCGCCGATCACGTCCTTCATGGCAGCGGCCATCTTGCTGCCCGCCTCGAGACTGATCTCCTGCGCCTTGGCGGTCATCTCCGCGACGGTGTCGCGAACATCCTGGCCGCGATGCCCCGGACTCCTGCGGGGCGGGACCGGCGGGGCGCCGGGAACGGCTTGCGCGACGGGTACTTCTGGAGGCGTTGGAGCTGAGGCTTTGTCAGCCATCTATATAGTATGTGAAGGAGGCGTGGTCGAGCGCGCGTAAGTTTATGTCGCTACACAAGCTACGCAAGTGACTCCACATTCTTTGTGAAAGGGGTTGCGCAGGGCGCAAATCCGAGAGTTATAGCGACATAAACGCACCATCAATAAGCCAGTATCAGGCTTGTTACCCATAACTCGTCGATTTCGCACGGTTCTTGTTGGGGCATTCTAGAAGGCGAATTTGCAGGCGAAGCCACCCGCAGGCCGGCCTCGTCCGCAGATGGTCCACGGACAGCGGTCAGCGGGGAACTCTCAGCTTTTCCGTCCTCTGTTGCCCCCAACTGTTTTTCATCGTCATTCTCTCATGACTTCCGTCCCCGCGCGCAGTCTTTCAGCGACCGAGTTTCGCGGTTACACTAGCGCTGTGGATCAGACCGAAGTCCTCTCGCAGCAGCCGCAGTACGAAGACCCCGACGCCGCTATCATCGCCCGCGTCCTCGACGGCTCGAAGGACGCATTCGCGCTCCTGATCGCGCGCTACAGCGATCCTCTGTATCGCCACGCGCTCGGCATGACCGGGAGCCCCGACGTGGCCGAAGACATTCTGCAGACGTCGTTTATCAAGGCATTCCAGCACCTCGGCGAAGTCCGCGGCCGCTTCGACGCATGGGTTTTCCGCATCGTCGCCAACGCGTGCAAGGACTGGCTCAAGAATATCCGGCGCAGCCATCTCAGTTACGATGAGGACGACCAGCCGTCTTCATTCGTACAGCCCGACGAGGAGATGGACCGCAGCGAGTTGCGCGGAGATCTCGAGGGCGCGCTGGCTACGCTAGCGCC
>JACDCY010000173.1 GCA_013817305.1 Gemmatimonadaceae bacterium
CAGTCGCGATGCTCATCTCGCTGGCGGGGATGGGGCCCGCGCGGGCGGTGGCCGTGCACGCAGCCCTGGAGCTGGGCCGTCGCCTGAGCGCCGAGGAAAGGCGGGAAGGGGTGCCTATCCGGTCTCCACGCGACATATTCCGAGTGTACGCGCCCCGCCTGGAGGACCTGCCAGTCGAGGAGTTCCATGTGGCCATTCTCGACATCCATCATCGACTGGAGCGGGATGTCACCGTGACTCGCGGAATTCTCGATTCGTCGCTGGTTCACCCCAGGGAGGTGTTCCGTCAGGCCGTGGCGGAGAACGCGGCGGCCGTGATCCTCGTGCATAACCATCCGAGCGGTGATCCCACGCCGTCCCCGGACGACCGCACGGCCACGGAGCAGCTGGTGCAGGCGGGGCGAATGCTCGGCATACCCGTCCATGACCATGTGATCATCGGTCGCGGGCGGTTCATGAGCTTTGCGGAGGCAGGATTGTTGTGACGGCGACGGCGGTAGGCGACCTGACGCAGCTTCCTGACGAGATCCCGGGATGGGTGACCGCGGGGATGACGCTCCCCGAGCGCCTGGATCGGGAGCTGCTCGTGCGCGCGTACAAGTTCAGCGAGCGCGCGCATCGCGGCCAGAAGCGGCTCTCGGGCGAGGACTACGTTTCGCATTGCGTAGAGGTCGCCAAGATCCTGGCGGAGCTGCAGCTCGATACGACCACGGTCGCTTCCGGACTCATCCACGACGTGGTCGAAGACACGGGCGTGACCATCGAGGAAGTCGAGCTCGAGTTTGGGAAGGAAGTCGCGGACATCGTCGACGGCTTGACCAAAATCGGCCACCTGCCGCTGCACTCCACCCAGGAGCGCCAGGTCGAGAACTACCGGAAGCTCCTGCTGTCCATCGCGCGGGATGCGCGGGTCATAATCATCAAGTTCGCGGACCGGCTGCACAACATGCGGACGCTGGACTACCTCGCGCCCGACAGGCGGATGCGCATCGCGCAGGAGACGCGCGACTTGTACGCGCCGCTGGCGCACCGCTTCGGGATGGCGCGCATTCGTTGGGAGCTCGAAGACCTCGCCTTCAAATACATAGAGGCGGACGAGTACAAGGGTCTCGCCAAGCTCGTCGCGCAGAAGAGGGGAGAGCGTGACCAGTTGATCACGCAGATGCGCGTTCCTCTGGACGAGTCGTTGAAACGCGCGGGGATCAAGGACGTCGAGATCACCGGCCGGGCCAAGCACCTGTGGTCGATCCACAAGAAGATGGCGAAGCTGGACAAGGATTACGAAGAGATATATGACCTCCTTGCGATCCGGGTTCTGGTCAACAGCGTGCCTGATTGCTATCACGCGCTGGGCGTAATCCACGATGGTTGGACGCCGGTTCATACTCGGATCAAGGATTACATCGCCCAGCCCAAGTCGAATGGATACCAGTCGCTGCACACGACGGTTTTCGGGCCCGGCAGGCAGCTGTACGAGATTCAGATCCGCACCCGCGACATGCACCGCACCGCGGAATACGGAATCGCTGCGCACTGGCGGTTCAAGGAAGACGCGAAGAGCGCCGACGATCTCGACCGCGCGCTCCAGTGGTTCCGCCAGGTGCTGGAGCTGCAGCTCGACGCCAAGACGCCCGACGAGTTCCTCGAGTTTTTGAGGCTCGATCTCTACCAGGACGAGATCTTCGTTTTTACACCTACCGGTGACGTCATCCAGCTGCCGAAGGGCGCGACTCCGATCGACTTCGCTTTCGCGGTGCACACGGAGGTCGGGCTGCACACGGCCGGCGCCAAGATAAACGGCCGGATCGCGCCGCTCTCGCGCGAGCTGCACAACTCGGAGACGGTCGAGATCCTCACCTCCCAGGCCGTGCGGCCGAGCCGCGACTGGTTGGCGCACGTTCGGACGGGGCGCGCCCGACACAAGATCCGCCAGCGGCTGCGCATCGAGGAGCATGCGACGTCCGCCAAGATGGGTCGCGAGATACTGGATCGCGAGCTGAAGCGACGTCGGCTCGCGAAGCCCGAAGATTCGCGGCTGGAGGAGATCGCGCGGGGGTTGAATCTGAACGACGCGGAGCATTTGGTCGCGTCCATCGGACACGGCGACCTGAACGTCAACCAAATCGTCCGCGCCCTGTATCCCGAAGAAGCTGAGCAGGCCGCGCCGCCGAAGCAGGGCCCCATCGACTGGTTCGTGGATAAGGTTCGCGGCGCGCCCAAGGGCGTCCAGATACAGGGTGTCGAGGGCATGATGGTCCGCTACGCGCAGTGCTGCCAGCCTGTGCCGGGGGACAAGGTCGTTGGATACGTGACGCGCGGGCGCGGGGTAAGCATTCACCGCGGCGATTGTCCGAATCTCCTCACGCTCACGGCCGATTCCGAGCGGCGGCTGGACATCGACTGGCAGGGCGTGGAGGGCGAGCGTTTCAGCGTGCGTCTGACCCTGGAAGGGAACGACCGTCGCGGGCTTTACGCCGACGTCGCCGCGGCCGTCAGCGCCACCGGAACCGACATCCGCAGCTTCGACATGCGCACGGAAGACGGCAAGGTCACCGGGGCGATCA
>JACDCY010000069.1 GCA_013817305.1 Gemmatimonadaceae bacterium
GGTACGACTTACCGCTTTCGGCTGATCAACATTCGCACGGACTATCTGCTCGCCATTGGCTTGTTCGATGGAGACACGCCGGTCGACTGGCGCGTTGTCGCCAGAGACGGAGCCGACCTCCCGCCACATCAGCTCATGACGAGCCCGGCAAGGTTGGAGCATTTCGCGCCCGGACAGATACTGGACGTGGAGTTCACGCCGCGCGCCGCCGGCGCGCTCACTCTGCGCCACGCGATAGCAGGCGTCCCCGGCGACCCGGTGAAAGTCGCGATCAATGTCAGATGAGGTGAGGCCCGCGCGTATTTAGACGCTTTGCGGTGCTCTCACGGACATTCCGTGAATCTACTCCTTCCCTCTCGCGAGCGAGTCAACCCGCGCGCCCGCGTTGCTCCACTCCTCAAGTGACCGGTCGAGCGCGGCCTTCATCTCGTCCAGCTGCTTGCCCAACTTTTTTGCGTCGGCGGGGCCGTTCGGACGGGTGTACAGCTCCGGATTTTCCAGCTCTCTCGTTACCGCGGCGATTCGGGCTTCGAAGTCGTTGACGCGAGCTTCGGCATCCTCAAGCTTGCGGCGAGCCGCGCGCTCCTCGCTCCGTGAGTCTGAGCGATTCTCGCGCTTTGGCGATCGCTTGTCATCGCGGGCGACACGCTGCCGCTCGTGTACTCGGTTGAGCGCCTGTTCCTCGGAAGCCTGCACCCGGGCGGCGTGCTCGCGCTCCGCGCTCACCTCCTCCCATTCGGCGAATCCGTCTGGGAACTCCGTGATGCGCGTGTCGTGCAGCACCCACACTTTCGTCGTCAGCGCGCGCAATAGCTCGCGATCGTGGCTCACCAGCAGCACGGTCCCGTCGTACCGCTCGATCGCGTCCTCGAGCGTTTCGATGGACTCCACGTCGAGGTGATTGGTCGGCTCGTCCAGAACCAGGAGGTTCGCTCCCGACAGCATCAGCATCGCGAGCGCTACGCGCGCCTGTTCGCCGCCCGAGAGTGAGCCGATGCGCCGTTGCACCTCATCGCCGGAGAATCCAAAGCGGCCCAGGTGTCCCTGGATGAGCCTCCGCTCCCACGTCGGCCGGAGCCCGGAGATGCTCTGATAGATCGAGCTCTCCGCCGGTAGCTGCGACAGGTCCTGCCGGTAGTAGGCAGCCGTTACAGTGCCGCCGACGCGAAGCTCGCCGCCGCCGATCGGATGATCTGACAGGAGCGTCTTGATGAAAGTGGACTTGCCGCTTCCGTTGGGGCCGATGAAGCCGAGCACGTCGCCGCGCATCACCGCGCCCGTGAAATTCTTCACCAGCGTTCGCTCTCCAACGGTCACGTCTACGTGCAGGGCGGACACGACCCTGTCGCCGCCTCGCTCCTTGACCTCGAAGCGCAGCGCCATCGTCGCGTCGTCGCCAACTGGCGCGCTCAACCGCGGCAGTCGCGCCAGCAGCTTTCTCCGCCCCTTGGCTTGACGCGTGTTCTGGCCGGCGAGATTGCGCGCGATATAATCGGTTTCACTCGCGATCTTGCGTTGCTGCTGCGCGAACTGCCTCTGCTGAGCGAGGCGCCTCTCTTCGCGCTGCGCCACGAACCGCTCGTACCCGGCGGTGTACGGAGTGGCCGATCCGCCTTCGAAATGCAGCATGTGATCCACCGTGGCGGCGAGAAATGCGCGGTCGTGGCTCACCAGCAGCACCGTCCGCTCCATTTCCTTGAGATACTGCTCGAGCCAGCGCGTCGTCTCGAGGTCGAGGTGATTGGTCGGCTCATCGAGCAACAGGATGTCGGCGGTGCTCACGAGCTGGCGGGCCAACCCCAACCTGCCGCGCTCCCCGCCGCTCAGCGTCGATACGGGAGTGACGCGCGCACGCGCCGGGTCGAAGCCGATGCCATGGAGCACGGCGTCGATTCGCGACGTGACTTCGTAGCCGCCTTCCCGCTCGAACCGCTCCAGGTCACGCCCGTACCGCGCCATCGCCGCGTCCGAAGAATCCGTTGCGAGCGCTTCTGCCTGGACGATGAGCGATGTTTCCAGAGCCAGCAGCTCCCCGAGCTCACCAGCGGCCGCCTCCCACACCATCTCGGCGCCATCGAACACGCGGTGCTGCTCGAGCAGCGACACCCTCAATCCGGGCTGTCGCACCACCGTGCCGCGCGAAGGCTCGAGCTCGCCAGTGAGCAGGCGAAAGAGCGTCGTCTTCCCTGTCCCGTTGCGCCCCACGATTCCCCACCGCTCGCCCGCCGCGACAGTGAACGAGACGTCCGAGAAGATCGTGGACGCGCCGAAGCTGACGCCGACGCCGTTGAACGAGATCTGAGTCAATCGCCTCCCTTGGGCGTCGTCGACGCCATCGTGGCACCAGGAGTTGGCATGACGTGAAGGTAAATCCTGGACGGTTCAGAGAGTGGCGGCGCTCGCCGCAGCGGAGGCTTGCTTCATTTAGCCCGCGTGGTTGACCATCGGGGCGACCATTCATGATTGTCCGTTGCATTGCGCTCCGATGTACCTAGCGTACACACGAAGAGGATTACCCGTCGGCATGCGGTACTAGGAGCGCGGAAACCGGAGAGGGTGGAAGCACCGAGGAGACCAATGACCGCCACGACCAAAAGCGCCCAGCGCAGCACCGATGGCACCCTTGCCATTCGGCGATCCGGAACCGCGCTCGACCGGAACGCGCTGCAGAAGGCGATCTTCAACAGCTCGACGTTTTCCAGCATCGCGACCGATGCGGAAGGTGTCATCCAGATCTTCAATGTCGGCGCCGAGAAGATGCTTGGATATTCGGCAAGCGAGGTCGTGGACCAGATCACGCCAGCCCAGATTCATAAGGAAGAGGAGCTCGTCGAGCGCGCCGCGATGCTCAGTCTCGAGTACGGGACGACGATTGCCCCCGGCTTTGAGGCGCTTGTGTACAAAGCGGCTCGCGGAATCGAGGACATCTATCCCCTCACGAAGGTTCGCAAGGACGGCAGCACCTTCCCCGCCATCGTTTCCGTGACGGCGCTGCGCGACGCGGACGAAGCGATCATCGGCTACCTGCTCATCGGCACCGACAATACGGCACGCCAGCAGGTTGAAGAAGAGCGCATGAAGCTCGACCAGCGCCTGCGCGACCAGCACTTCTACACGAGGTCGCTGATCGAGTCGAACATAGACGCGATCATGACCACGGATCCGCGTGGAATCATCACCGACGTCAACAAGCAGGCCGAGGCGCTCACCGGCTGCACGCGGGACGAGCTCATCGGAGCGCCGTTCAAGAACTACTTCAGCGAGCCGGCTGTGGCGCAAGCCGGCATCGCCCGGGTGCTCAGCGAGGGCAAGGTGAGCAACTACGAGCTCACCGCCGTGTCGAGAGACGGAGTGCAGACGGTCGTCTCGTTCAACGCGAACACCTTCCACGACCGGGAGAGAACGCTGCAGGGCGTATTCGTCGCGGCTAGAGACGTCACCGAGCTGAAGCTCGTCCAGCAGAAGCTGGAGCAGCAAAACGTCGAGCTGCAGGACGGCAGCCGGTTGAAATCCGAGTTCCTCGCGAACATGTCGCACGAGCTCCGGACCCCGCTGAACGCGATCATCGGCTTCTCTGAGCTGATGTGCGACGGCGTCGTCGGTGACTTGACCACGCAGCAATCGGCGTTCGTGGACAACATTTTCACGAGCGGCAAGCACCTGCTGTCTTTGATCAACGACATCCTCGATCTGTCCAAGGTGGAAGCGGGCAAGATGACACTCGAGCTCGAGTCGGTTGACGTGTCACCCCTGTTGATGAGCTGCCTCTCGATCGTGAGGGAGCGAGCGATGTCGCAACATGTCCGGCTGGTGCTCAGCTCCATCGAAGAGATGGGGTGCATGGAGATGGACCCGCGCAGGATCAAGCAGATCGTTTACAACCTGCTCTCCAACGCCGTGAAATTCTCCGAGCGCGGCGGCCAGGTCACTCTCAGCACGGCGCTAACATCCCGCGCTGAGGTCGGGGTGCTGGGCGAAGGGTTGGGGCGCACGTTCCCCCTGCCCGACAACGACTTCGACACCTTCCTGAAAATCAGCGTTAGCGATGGTGGCATCGGTATCGCTCCGGCCGGCATGGCGCAGCTGTTCAGGCCTTTCAGTCAGATCGACGGCGGCCTCGCGCGAAAGTTCGAGGGTACCGGCCTCGGTCTCGCGATGGTGAAGCTCCTCGCGGAGCTACATGGCGGCACGGTTGCGGTCCAGAGCGCCGTCGGTCAGGGATCTACGTTCACCGTGTGGGTTCCGGTTCGGACACCGGAGCCGTCGCCCCTGGCGACAACCGACATCCCGCAAGTCGCGGCGACGCCCGGGGAGCGGGTAGCGCTCATCGTCGAGGATGATCCGAAGTCCGCCGAGCTCATTCGCGCGCAGCTCGAAGCGGAGGGGTTCAGGGTTGTTCATGCGGGGTCGGCAGAGTCGGCCCTCGTCGTAGCGCTTCAGCAGCCACTGGCTCTGATCACGCTCGACATCATGCTGCCGAACATGGACGGCTGGGAGCTGCTGAGCCGTCTCAAGCAGGTGCCGGACCTTCAACGCGTGCCGATAGTGATGATCTCCATAGTCGCGGACCGGTCGAAAGGCTTTGCGCTGGGCGCGGCCGCCGTGATGCAGAAACCGTTATCCCGGAAAGAGCTGCACGATTCGCTTGCCGACATGGGGCTGCTTCCGGCAGCCGACGGAAGGAAGCTGAAAATTCTGATTGTCGACGATGATCAGAAAAGCGTTGAGCTAATCGCAGCGCACGTCGAGGACTTCGCGAGCGAGATTCTTCGGGCGTACACCGGAGCGGATGCGATCGAAATAGCCCATGACGCGGTCCCGGATCTGATCTTTCTGGATCTCATGATGCCGGGCGTCAATGGTTTCGACGTGGCGAAGGCGCTGCAGGCGGACAACAGGACAATGCGGATACCGATTCTGGTCGTCACCGCAAAATCGATCACCACCGAGGATCGGGCGCGTCTGCACGGTTACGTGAACACCATTCTCGAAAAGGGCGAGATGAATCAGAAGTTGTTTGCCGCCGAGATCAGAAGGGCCATGGCCGGCCGTTCAGGAGCCGGGTGATGGCCAACGTTCTCGTAATTGAAGACAACGCGACAAACATGACCCTCGCCGTTTTCCTGCTGGAATCAGCCGGCCACTCCGTGTCGAAGGCGGTGAACGCCGAGGCGGGGCTCACGCTGGCGCGCGAGCAGCAGCCGGACCTGATCCTCATGGACATTCAGCTCCCCGGCATGGATGGGCTGCAGGCCACCGCTCTGCTCAAGGCCGACGCGGTCACGCGCGACATCCCGGTAATCGCGCTCACGGCTCTGGCAATGAAGGGCGACGAGGAGCGAATTCGTGCCGCGGGGTGCAACGGTTACATCTCGAAGCCGATCAGCTATCGGGCGTTCCTCGCGACGATCGCCAGCGAGTTGGCGCCGGCGTGACCGCAAGGCCGGCGGGGCAGCCCGACCATCAGCAAGTATTGCTGATCGTCGACGACGACCCGGGAAATATCGACCTGCTGACTGCCATGCTGACTGCGGACGGCTTTCTGTTTAGAACGGCGGCAAGCGGCTCGGAGGCGCTGGCATCCATCGCCCAGCACCGGCCGGATCTCGTCCTGTTGGACTACATGATGCCGGACATGGACGGCCAGGAAGTCGTGCGGCAGATCAAGGCGGACGAGGCTACGAGCGGCATCCCGGTCATCATGGTGACCGCGCTCGACGATCGAAAGGCCCGGATCTCCAGCCTGGAGGCGGGTGCGGAAGATTTTCTGACCAAGCCCGTGGACCGTGCGGAGCTCAGAGTGCGCGTTCGGAACCTGCTGCGGCTGAAGGCACTTTCGGATCACTTCGACAGCTACGGCAAGTCCCTCGAAAACGAGGTGCGCGTACGGACAGAGGCTTTGCTGACGTCCGAGGCCGCGCTGCTCGAAGAGCGCGATGCGGCGCAGCGATATCTGGATACCGCGCAGGTATTTCTCGTAGCGTTGGATCTTGCCGGCCGCATCACCCTCGTGAATCAGTACGCTTGCTCCGTTCTTGGATGGTCGGCGGACGAGCTTATTGGACGTGATTGGTTCGACAGCTGCGTTCCGGCGCGGATACGCACC
This sequence comes from Gemmatimonadaceae bacterium, assembly GCA_013817305.1. Taxonomy (GTDB): domain Bacteria; phylum Gemmatimonadota; class Gemmatimonadetes; order Gemmatimonadales; family Gemmatimonadaceae; genus JACDCY01. The sequence continues at coordinate 6,107 of JACDCY010000069.1, forward strand.
GCCCTCCTGAAGCGGCATCGTGAAGTGCTGGAGGGTGACGACTCCACGGGCGAGAATGAGGTTCTCACGAAATCCGGCGAGGAACGGCTAATCGAGTGGCGCAATACACCGTTGAAGGACGCGTTCGGACATGTAAACGGGCTGCTCAGTTCCGGCACCGACATCTCGGACCGGAGTCGAGCTGCCCGGACGTTGCTAGCCACGGAAGAACGCACCCGTTTCGCGCTCGAGACCGCGGGTATCGGGATGTGGGAAGTGGACTTCACCACTGGACGCGTCCGGTCGTCAAGGGCCGTCGAAACCCATTACGGCGTTCAGCCGGGAACGTTTAGAGGAACCTTCGACGCAGCCTTCGACCGTATTCACCCCGAAGATCTCGAGGCCGTGCGAGCCATTGTTGCCAACACGATGCGGACCGGCGGCGATGCCTCGGTGGATTACCGTACGATCTTGGAGGACGGCGCGGTACGCTGGCTCAGCGCCAGGGGTCGCGTTCAGCTCGACGAGCAAGGCAGCCCACTGCGCGGAATGGGTATTATCCAGGACATCACCGCACGCCGCACGCTGGAGAGTCAGTACCAGCAGTCCCAGAAGATGGAAGCGGTCGGAAGGCTCGCGGCCGGAGTGGCGCACGATTTCAACAACCTGCTGACCGTCATTTCCGGCTTTGCGGAGTTCGTCGCAGCCTCGCTTTCGGACAATATCCAGGCATCCGGCGACGTCGCCGAGATCATCAAGGCCGCTGATCGCGCCGCCGCGCTCACGCAGCAGTTGCTTGCGTTCAGCCGCCAACAGGTGCTTCACACAGCGCCCGTGGACGTGAACGAGTTGGTCAGCGGTATGAGCGGCATGATCACGCGGTTAATCGGGGCCGACATCACCGTCAAGCTTGCGCTCCGGCCCGGCATGTGCCCGGCGCTCGCCGACCGCGGACAGATCGAGCAGGTGCTCATGAATCTCGTCGTGAATGCGAGGGATGCCATGCCCGACGGCGGCTCGATTGTCATCGAAACCGCCGATGTCGAGCTGGACGACTCGCCGTTTCACGACGAGCATGTACAGCGCGGCGCATATGTGATGCTGGCCGTCACGGACACCGGCACGGGAATGTCCAAAGAGACGCAAATACGGCTATTCGAGCCTTTCTATACCACGAAGAAGGCCGGCGACGGGACCGGGCTGGGACTATCGACGTCGTATGGAATCATCAAGCAGAGCAACGGACATATCTGGGTGTATAGCGAGCCAGGGTTTGGTACGACTTTCAAGATCTACCTGCCGCACTCACCCGACGCGCATGTCGCCGTCGCGGAGCCGCCACCACCACCACCCGCTCCGGCAGAGCGTGTCACGGAAACTCTTCTCGTCGTGGAAGACGAATCCTCCGTGCGGGATCTCACTACGCGCATTCTCCGTGAGGCCGGGTACCGCGTGCTCATCGCGGACAACGGCGCGGACGCTCGACTGTTGTTCAACCGGCATCCGGCGGGCGTTGATCTCGTCCTGACCGATGTCGTAATGCCAGGCATGGGCGGACCGGAGCTGCTCGCGCACCTTCACAAGGAAAATCCCGCGTTGCCCGTGCTGTACATGTCCGGCTACACCGAGCAATCGGTCGCGACACGCGCGGGATTCGATCGGGGCATCCCGTTCCTTCAGAAACCGTTCACCTCGGCCGAGCTTCTCCGGTGTGTCCGATGGGCGCTTACCGGCAAGAGCATCGCGATACCGGCGCTGGCATAGATACGAGCGTGGCTCGACTGGTGTCTACGCGCCGGTCTAGTTCTGATGTGAACTGTGGAATACGCCCGAGAGGCCGGCTGGGCTAGGAATTCTCTGGTTTGTGAAGCACTCCCGCCCCATCTTTGTACCCTATGCCAACCACCGACCGCCTGAAGTCCGCCCTGCCAGCGATGGCCGGGGTCGTACTGGTCGGCTCGAAGTAGCTTGGGTATCCAAGGAAGAGAGCAGCCGCTCGCAAAACTGCTTTCGACCCTGAATGTCACACAGGCAAGCCATGGCGCCGTGGTCCTGCTCGGCGGACACGCAGGCGTCGGCAAGAGCACTGTGGTGCGCGAGCTCAAGCAGGAAGCGGCAGCTCGCGGTTTCAGGACTGTCGAGGGAAGGTGCTCGAGTGTGGAGTCCTCGGTACCCTACGCGCCTTTCATGGATGCCCTTCGCTTCAGAATAGCCCGCGGCGAGAGTGAGGCTGTCGCGGAAGTTCTTGGGCCGCTGCGCGAGATTCTGGCACCAATCTTTCCCGAGCTTCCGCGTAAACGCGCGGAGTCAGACAACGCGCCGGAACGCCCCTTCGGCCTCATTTACGGGGTTCTCGAAAAGCTTGCGGGCCACGACCCCATGCTCCTGGTGCTCGAAGACATTCACTGGGCCGACAAGACTTCGTTGGACCTTCTCCAGCGCATTGCCCACCGCGCCGGGGCGCTCCGACTGATGGTCGTCGCCACATATCGATCTGACGAGCTTCCCGCGACTCATCCACTGCGCCGGGTGCTGGCTTCGTTCTCGCGCGATCGGACCGGCGAAATCATAACGCTCGATCCGCTTACCCGCGAAGCCACTGCAGAGATGCTACGGCAAATGCTGGCTGCCGAGCCACACCCTGATTTCGTCTCGGCAATCTGGTCGCGCACGGAGGGAAATCCGTTCTTCGTGGAAGAGATTCTCAATGCTCTGGCTGCAGGCGGGACGATTGAACCCAACGCGGAAGAAGCGCGGAGAATTCAGGGGTCGCGCCTTCCCGATACGGTTAGCGAAGTGGTGATGACGCGCGTCCACGCACTCGGCACCCGGGCTGTCGAGACTCTCTCGGTGGCCGCCATCATGGGACGGACGGTCGAATTCGACCTGCTTCGCGAAGCGCTCGGGTTGCCTGAGGAAGAGCTGCTGGACATCGTCGAGAAGCTCGTTGCGCACCAGCTCCTTCGAGAAGAACGCATCGCAGGAAAGGACCATTACACCTTTTCGCACGCACTGCTGCAGGAAGCGCTGTACCAGTCGGTTATTTCGCGCCGAAGAAGGCTTCTGCACAAGCAGATCGCAACGCTCCTGGACGGGCGATTATTGCCGGTATCCCCCGAAGGGCTCGATCGCCTGGCATACCATTACCGCCAGGGAGGCGAGCACGAGAAGGCATACGAATATTCCCTTCTGGCAGGTGATGATGCCGTACGGCTGCGTGCATGGAATGATGCTATTACATACTACGAATGCGCGCTTGAAGCCCTGGAGGAGCTGAAAGACCCCGGAATCCGCTCTTCCCCGCTGCTCGAAAAACTCGCGGACGTCGCGTGGCGACAGGGCAACGCAGCGAGAGCCAGGCAATACCTGGAAGAAGCCCTACGGATATGCCGAACCCTGAACGACCCGGATTCGGCCGCGCGCATGTTACGGCGGGTCGCGTCTCTGAGCGTGCAGGGCGGTGAGGAAGCATACGCCGCACAAGCGCTCGATGAAGCGCTGCAGATAGTGCGTAATTCTCCACACAGTCCCGAGCTCGCGGGAATACTCGACGACCTCGGACGGCTCTCCCTCCTTAGTGGCGATCTCGGCAGCGCGGAATCACTCCTGTTAAAGGGACTCTCCGCGAGCGCTCCCGACGCGCGCGGACCCGAGGAAGTGCGCGCCATGGTGGGTCTCGGCGAAATTGCAGTCCTGCGCGGGGAAACGGACGCCGCGATGAATATGTTTGACGTGGCATTCGAGGTGCTCCGTGAGGACAATCTCCCCGTGGATCGCGCGGTCGAAGTGTACACCAGCGCAATCCACAGCCTGATTACCGCACAGGCCTACGATCGCGCACTCCTGTGGGCCAACGAAGCTGTGAGCCTTTGCGCGGAGCACGGACTTGCTCCACTCGTGGCGCTCAATGGGTCGATGCGAGCAGCGGTATTGACCGTAACAGGATCCAGCGAAGATACGCTTCAACTTGCTACAGCCGCAGCGACCGAGCTCCGGGCTGCGCAAAGCGGACACCTGCGGGATGCGGTGCGGGTTCTCGGCTTCGTGCATCGGGTGCGCGGCGACCTCACGCAGGCGAGGAAGTTCTATGAGGAGGCGCGGTCTCTAGGCGAACGTTCTTCGTCGGTAGGGCTGGCACTCATATCACTGGCGGAGGGAAATCCGCGCGAGGCCTCGGCAGTGATCATGGAGGCGATGGGCGCCGCCCCGGACACCCACGTGATTCGCTC
>JACDCY010000174.1 GCA_013817305.1 Gemmatimonadaceae bacterium
GAAGGCGAAGAGGGACGCGGTGTGTGCACGCACGCGCAGTCTCGATGTCGGTCCAAAGGCTTGTTACCCAGGTGATTCGACGAGTACCGACACCGCTTCTGTCATCTCACGTGAATAATCCGGGCTAGGGGAGAAGGACGCGTTCCTGCGGCGGGCGGCGCTCGGCGGGCTGGTTGTGTGGGCCGGCCCGGAGACCGTGCCCGCGCTGGCCAAGAGCCTGGGGCACGAGGACATCTTCACCCGCCGCGCGGCGCTCGGGGTGTTGACCCGGCTCAACGCGGCGGAGGCGGCCCCGGCCATCGCCAAACTCCTCCCGAACTCCGGCGAGCGCGGGGAGGCGAGTGCGGCGCTGAAGGCGATCGGCCCGCCGGCCGAGAAGTCGGTGGCGCCGCTGATCACCCACAAGGACGTGTTCACCGCGGCCGAGGCGTGCCGGATCCTCGGGGAGATCGGCACGGCCGACTCGATCCCGCCGCTGGAGGCGGTGCTGGCCGGGAAGCCGCAGTTCACGGTCGGCGCGGCGGCGACCGACGCGCTCCGGGCGATCCGCGGCCGGCAGAAGTAGTCCAGCCCTCCGCGGCCCGGTGTGCGAGCGTCAAGCCACCGGGTTGGGGTGCGAGGACCGGCCCGCCGAGAGGGGACTCTGGGATGGGCGTTCGTGGCCGCCCCAGGAACGTTAGGTGAGCCTAAGTGATTGTCGCGACTGATCTTCGGATTCGATTTTCGTCGCAGTGCAGACCGTCTCCGGGCTCGGCTCGGGCGAGTGATGGTTCACCGAACTCGTCATGGATGTCGGGCGGGTCTCCGCGGGCGGGCGAGGGTTCGACGCCGAGTCAGACCGCCGCCGGCGTCTCCGCCGACGGCGTTTCGATCTTCTTCAGTTCATAGCCCAGCTCCTTCGCACGACGCTGCAACTGCTTCTCCATCCGCTCGCGATGGTCGATCACGAACTCCTCTTCGCTCCGCTTCTGATACTCCACCCCGTACCGCATCACCGTGTAGAAGATCCGCGCCAGTTTGTGGGCCGTCGCGGTGATCGCCTTCGGCGCACCCAGACGCGATCGCTGCCTCCGCAGATGGGCCCCCAGGTAGCTCTTGCTGCGCATCAGGCTCCACGCCGCCAGACGGAACGTGTAAGCCGCCCGGCCTTTGCCGCGCCGCGTTCTGCTCGACTGCACCTTCCCGCCCGTCTTCTTGAAGTTCGGGCACAGTCCCAGCCAGCTGGTGAAGTGCTTCACCGTCGGCCACTTGGTCATGTCCGTGCCAAGCTCGCCGATCAGCGTCAAGGCGTTCAGTTCGTCCAGGCCTTCCAGTTCCGTCAGGTCCAGGCCGAGCATCAGGTAGAGCGCCGCCCGCACGTCGAACGCGGGGTCGTGCGGCCGGCGGCCGCGAACGTGCTTCCGCTTCGGCAGCGGCGGCAGCGCGGTCGTTTTCTTCATGCGTTGCAGTTGGGCGGCGATGGCGCCGTCGACGGCGACGACCATCGCCAGATACTGCTCCCACATGTGGAAGCAGCACCGCAACTCCAGCAGGTGCTCGTCGCGGTAGCGGCCGTCCAACGCGATCGCGATCTCCGACTCCGTCTTCTTGCACCGTCGGTCGCGCAGTTTCGCCAGCACCTCCGGGTTGCGCTCGCCGGCCAGAATGGCGCGGATGATCTTCAGCCCGGTAACGCCGGTGATGTCCTCCACCACGAGGGTCAGTTTGAGGTTCATCAGTTCCAGCGCCTTCTGCAGGCGCTGGATGTGATGTCCGGAAAGCCGCACGAGGTTGGCGCGTTGCCGCACGAAGTCGCGCAGCGTCTGCGTGGCGTCGTCCGGTTGGAAGACCGACGGCAGCAGGCCGTGTTTGTGGAGGCGTTGGATCCACTGGCAATCGAGCCGGTCGGTCTTGGGCCGGCCTTGGATCTGCCGCGTGAACTTCGGCGACGTGATGATGACATTCCAGCCCGCCTCCAGCAGCGTCAGGAACAGGACGTGGCCGTAGGCGCCGCTGGCTTCGAGCGCGACGGTCGTGACACCGCACCGTCGCAACCAGTCGACGAGGTCGCGGAGGCCGGGCGTGTGGGCGGGGAATTCGCGGATCGGGTTCGAGCCGTCGGGCGTGGAGTCGACGCAGACCCAGTGGCTGGCGTCGCCGACGTCGATGCCGGCGGCGTGCGGATTGCGGACGGGCATCGACTCCAGCTTCGCGGCGGCTTCCGCCTGCTGGCGGAGCTGCGCCACGCGAGGGGCAGAACGACTCGACGACATGACCGGGCCCCCTGGTGAAATGGGACGGGCGAACGCGGGAACCGGCGGAGAAGTCGGCATCGGCGTCAGCCGTCCCAACGGGATCAGGCGGACCGCTCCCGGCCCGACGCTGTCACCAAACGAAAGGTCCGAAAACGCTTCTCAACCCAGTCGTCCCAACGAGCCGAGCGCCACGGCGCTCCCGGCATCAGCAACAAAACGGGCTTGTTCGCCGGATCCCGCTCCATCAAGCGTATCTCCCGCCCCACGTTCCCGGCCCGCAGGCTCGGCGATTCGCCGAAGAGGAGTG
>JACDCY010000175.1 GCA_013817305.1 Gemmatimonadaceae bacterium
TTACTCGGTTGGTTGATGACCCCGGGTACGAAAAATCCTTGCCACCGTCTCCCCGATCTTGTTGTTCGGCGTGCTGGCACCGGCCGTCAGTCCAACGCGAACCGGCGATCCCGATGCGAGCCAGCCGAACGCCGTAGCCTCGCCTTCCGAAGTGCGGTGGCGGATGGTGCCGGCTTCGGGATCGATGCAGTCGGCGTCTTCGATGTGGTACGTCGCGACCTTGAGCGCGCAGATAGCCGCAAGCGAGATCGTGTTGCTCGAGTTGTACCCGCCCACCACGACCATCGCGTCCAAAGGCTCCTGGAGCAGCTCGTCCACGGCATCCTGCCTGTCCTGCGTCGCGCTGCAGATCGTGTCGAACGTCCTGAAATTCCCGGCGACATAGTCCTGCCCGTGACGCCTCGCGAGCGCCTCGCCGACCCGCTGGCCAATCGCGAGCGACTCGCGGGCAAGCATCGTGGTCTGGTTCGCAACGCCGATGCGCTGGAGATCCCGCTCGGGGTCGAACTCCAGGTCGAATGCGTTCGGCAGCCGCTCTCTCAGCTCCTGCGCCGAGATCCTCCCTTCGATGAAATCGCACACGACCTCGGCTTCGTTCATGTCGCGCACGACGATGGAGCGCGCACCCGGATACTTGAGCGTCTGCGACGCCGTCGCGCGGGTCTCCTCGTGGTAGTACTTCCCATGGATCAGCGAGGTCAATCCGTCCCGCGCGTAACTCTCAACCCGCTTCCAAACGTTGAGCACCGACCCGCAGGTGGTGTCCACGACAATGCATCCGAGCGAGCGAAGTGACTCGAAATCGCCGATCGTGACGCCGAAGGCCGGGAGGATGACGACGTCGTCGGGCTTGATGACGCTGAAATCGAAGCCCTCCGGTCCCGGCAGCAGGAAGGTGACGCCCATCGCCCGGAGCTTCGCGTTGACGTGAGGGTTGTGGATGATCTCGCCCACCAGATAGATCCGGCGGTCCGGGAACTTCCGGCGGGACTGGTAGGCGTAGTCCACCGCCCGCTCCACCCCGTAGCAGAACCCGAACTCGCGGGCCAGCCGGACGGTCGTGTCCCCGGCGGTAAGGGTGTATTCATTCGTACGCAGCAGGTCGACGAGGTGGCCCGTATAGTCGGCGGCGAGCTCCTCCTCGACCTCCGCCTTGAGACCGAGCCCCTTCCGAAAGTAGGTTACCTGCCCTGCCCCCCCCTCACCGGTCATACGATCCAATCTAGCGAGCCCACTCCCGGGTCGCCCTCGGAAGAGTCCCTTTCTCCCGATCCGGCCGACGCGGATTTACCGCCTCTGCAAAGACCTTCCGCCATCAGGAAGGGCGATACCATCGGCGTGGTCGCCCCGTCGTACGCGCCCCGCCCGGGCTGGCTCCTCCGCGGAGTGAAAGCGCTGGAGCACGTCGGGTTCAACGTCATCCTCGACACCGAGATCGAGCAGATGCGGCGGTTCGAGCGGCGCGAGGACGAGCGCCGCGCGGAGAACTTCATGGGGATGTGGATCGATCCGCGCGTGAAGGCGGTGATCGGCGGGACGGGCGGCTACGGCGCGACGCGGATGATCCCGTACCTCGAGCCCGAGGTGTTCAGGCGCAACCCCAAGCCGTTCGTCGGATACTCCGACATCACCGCTCTGCACATCTGGCTGATGCGCCGCTCGGGGATTCGCGTCTTTCACGGTCCCACGGTTGACGATCTCATTCCCAGCATGCGCGACCCGACGATGATCTCGCTTCTCAGCGCGCTTATGACGCCGCGGCCCACCACGAAAATCGGAAAGGGCATCGCGCGCACGAGCAGGCCCGGGCGCGCGGTCGGGCGATTGACGGGTGGAAATCTTTCGCTGGTTCAGCAGACGATCGGGACTCAGTACGAGATCGACACGCGCGGCGCGATTCTATTTCTCGAGGAGACGACCGAGCCGATGTCGGTCGCCGACGAGCGGCTCGTGCACCTGCGCGCCGCGGGGCTGCTCAAGAACATCCGCGGGATCGTGTTCGGCCAGCTCTCGCTTGATCGCTCCGAGGAAGACGAGTTCGAAGACTTTCTGCTCGATCTCGTGGCGGACCTCGGCGTGCCGGTGGTGATGGATTTTCCCGCGGGGCACGAGGTGCCCAATCTCACGCTGCCGCTAGGGACGATGGTCGAGCTTGTCGCAGAGGAGCAGACGGGGTGGCTTACCTACGCCGAAGACGCGTTGGTTTAGGGTTTAGGGTTGGGTACTACAGGGATGGGTAACTGGTGGTGGGTTGTAGGTTTTGGTTAACCGACTGGTTACTGGTTCACGGTTGTTGGTTTTTGGTTGTTGGTTCGTGGGCACGCAGCCCGGGAGACGAGTCGGGCCGGTGTCCCCGAAGCGAGCGTCTTAGCGCGCGAAGCGCGCGTAGCGAGCGTAGCGGGACACCGGCCCGCCTCGTCGGGCGCGACTACTCGACGGCTTCATCGACCGCCACGCACCACAGATGCAGCAACATCAGATGCATCTCCTGAATGTGCGCCGTGACGTCGCTCGGAACCGCCAGCACGT
>JACDCY010000070.1 GCA_013817305.1 Gemmatimonadaceae bacterium
GATGTCGGCTCGCAAATCGGCCTTGATGAGCTCCGCCAGGTCCAGATCACCCGCGGCTGCGGCGGCGGCTAGTTGATCGACCCGAGCTCGGAAGAGCAGCACCGGCATCGGAATCTGCTGGCCCGGCGCCCGCCCCTGCGGGTGTATGTCGAAGTATTCGAAGTTCCCCCAGCAATCAATGATGAGGAATCGATCCTTTTCAGTGCACCAGGGCCTCCTCTGGGCTTGATCGGATTCAAGTACGCGCGTACCGCGGCCGATCATCTGCCAGAACTTCACGTACGAGTACACCGGTTCCGCGAAGACGAGATTCACCACCTCGCGTATGTCAACGCCTGTGTCGAGCATGTCCACCGAGATCGCTACGCGCGGCATGTCCTGCGTTTTGAATTGATCCAGCAGTCCGCCCTTGCCGTGCACGCGCGAGTCGTCTGATACGATGACGCGGGCGAGCCGCCCCCGGTGTTCGGGATAGAACTGATCGAACAGATCCTGCAACCGCCGGGCGTGACTTATCGACACCGCGAAGAATATGGATTTTCCAGGAAGAACTCCCGTCGAGTCCTTGATGGATTCCTCCATGAACTCACGGACGATCAGCGCATTGGTGCCGCTGTTGGCGACTTTGCGTTCGAGATCCGTTCCCTCGAAGTCGATCGTATCCAGGTCGAGGCCTTCGAGCTCGAGTTGTTCCCGCTCCCCTTCGCCGAGCTTCGGCCCGCGAATCCCCTCCACCTGAAACTTGGTGCGGACCTTGAGGACCCCGAAGTCGCACAGATAGGGAGGGTCGTGGTTCACTGCCTCGTCGAAGCCGTAGGCGAAGGTGGGCTCGCCCGTAGGGCAGTCGAACAGGGCGAAGGTGTCGTGGTCCACGTGATCCCGGGGCGTAGCCGTGAGCCCCATGGTGTAGCCATGGAAGTACCGGATCACCTGCTGGTAGATGTTGTAGATGGAGCGGTGGCTTTCGTCCGCGATTATCAGATCGAAGAAGAACGGCGAGATCCAGGTCGCGGGGGTAGTTCCCGCATGGATCAGGTTCAGCATCGTGGGATACGTGGTGACGTAGATACGCCGGTTGCGGTCGAACCTGGTTTCACCTTGCTCCGGCCACCGGGGTGACGCTGGGAGATGCTCCTTGAACGCCGAGAGTGCCTGTTCCTGGAGAGCGATCCGGTCAACGAGAAAGAGGACGCGCTTTACCCACCGCGCTCGCTGCAGCACGTCCACCAGGGCGACGGCGGTTCGTGTCTTCCCCGTACCGGTGGCCATCGCGAGCAAAAACTTCTTCCTGTGGGACTCGATCGCGTCCAGCACCGTCCGCACCGCTTCTATCTGATAGTCGCGGCCCGCCACGTTTGTGTTTATCAGCTCGACGGAGAGCGGCCGCCTGTCCTGCCGGCTCTGGATCAGCCACTCGAGATCGTCGCGGGCTGGGAAACCGTGAACCTTCTCCGGAGGAAAGCTTTCCGAGTCCCAGAAAAAGGTGTCGTACCCGTTGGTGTACAACACCAATGGGAGAGTTCCGGGATGGATGCGCTGGAGCTGCTCCGCGTATTGCAGCGCCTGCTCCTGCCCGAGCCGGGCGTCGCGGCTGGTTTTCTTGGCTTCGACTACGGCCGCGGGCTTACCGCGCAGCAGCAGCGCGTAATCAGCGAACCTGCTCGCTCCGCGTACCCTGGCGCGTTCGCGCGTTGCGCCCCCGCCACCCTCGCTGGTGTAAATCTCCAGCTCCTGAATGACCTGGGAGCTTCATCAACGTCCCAGCCGGCGAGGCGGAGGCGCTCGTCGATGAGCTGCTGGCGGGCGTCGGCTTCGGAGTAGGGCTGAGTCAATGAATTACGCGGTGGCTTGAGGTGTGAAAACTTCTTCGTACTTGGCTAAATACCTGTCGAGTTGCCGCCGCCGATATTGCATGACCCAGCGCGGATGCTCAAGGGCGACGAGCTCCCGGAAGAAGCCGTGTGCTACGTTGAGCTCTTGCAGGAAGCTCAGGTTCTTGCCCACCCCGAGGACAATCGCGCGATCAGTGCGGGCACCGAGCGCGATTTGCCGCTGTATGGAGTCAACGATGAACGGTGTCAGACGGCGGGCGAGCGCGGGGTCGTCGTAGTAGTTCAGGTTGACCCCGTTACGAGTGAACCCGAGGGGACAGACAGCGGTCAGAAAGAACCGGCGGTAGAATTTTCGCGGCCCCCCAAACCGCTCTATGAATTGGTAAACGAACACGGACGACAGCTCGGGCAAGCGCGGAAGATCGTTGGTGATACCACACCGCTCAGCGAGCGCGATCGGATCGGTGAACGTGACGCCCGTTACGCCCGCCCCGAATCTGCCGGGATTGATGCCGAGCACCAAGGTACGTGACCGGTTATCGTCGAAATACTTGTCGAGAAACCGCTGCACCTGACCTCTCACCCGGGAGTCCGTGTACGGATTCATCACTATCACACCGCGAGGCGCACGGGGCGCCGTCAGCCCTCTATAAAATCGAAATGCGCGCTTCGCGAACGTGTCGGCGGCTGCGGTCATGGGCGAACTCTAGAGGCGGACAGCCTTGGCGCCAATGCGCGGGCACGCCGCCGCGCTATAATCCGGCGTGCCCGAGCTTCCTGAAGTCGAGACCATGGCCCGCGACCTCCACAAGCGGGTGCGTGGCCGCACAGTGGTGGACGTGTCGGTCGGCAAGCCGGACGTTTTGAGAGGAGCGACCCCGCGGAAGCTCAAGCGTGTTCTGGTCGGCCGCCGTATCGAGCGCGTCTGGCGCCGTGCGAAGCTGGCGGTGATCGACTTTGACTCCGGCGCGCGCGTGGCGGTGCAGCCCCGGTTTACCGGCAGCTTCGTGGTCGAGCGCTCCGGCCGCGGGGCAGACCAGTACTGCACTTTGCATCTCACTCTCGACGATGGCCGCCGGCTGCATTACCGTGACGTGCGACGGCTGGGCACGTTCCAGCTATTCACACCCAAGGAATTCGAGGCGTATGTATCGAAGCTGGGGCCGGAGCCACTTGAGCCGGATTTCACCGGAGACTGGCTGCACGAGCTGCTGCAGAACTCGGTCAGGCCGGTCAAGCCGCTGATCATGGACCAGCACCGGTTGGCCGGAGTCGGCAACATCTACGCGAGCGAAGCGCTGTGGCGCTCGCGCGTGGATCCTTCGCGGTCCGCCAAGCGGGTGACCGCGAAGGAAGCGCAGCTGCTGCGGGACTCCATCGTCTCCGTGCTGACTGAAGCCATCAAGATGCGTGGCACGACCATCCGCGACTATGCGGAAGGAGAGTTTGCGAAGAAGCTCGATGCGTACGGCCGCGCGGGCGAGCCGTGCCGGCGGTGTGGGGCGAAGATCGCCCTGACCCACGCCATCGACGGTCGCGCGAGCTACTTCTGCCCGAAGTGCCAGCGCTGAATGCGTAGAAAAAAGCCGGCCACCAGCTACGTCACCGACGCAGAGCTGAAAGCCATGCGTGACCACGTGCGGGGCGGCGCGCTCGACAAGCCCGGCGTGTACCGGATGATCTCGCCAGGTGGCGAAGTCTTGTACGTGGGCAAATCGAAGCGTGTCCGTTCTCGTCTATTGAGCTACTTCCGCTGCGCGTTCCCGGCCGAGAAGGGAGCACGGATGCTGCGCGAGGCGAATGCCATCGACTGGGAGTACACGCCCAACGAGTTCGCCGCGCTACTGCAGGAGCTCCGGCTGATCAAGAAGTTCAGGCCGCGGTTCAACGTGATGATGAAGTCGGACGGCCGGCATTACGCCTTCATCAAGCTCGCCGATTCCGCCGCGCCGAAGCTGCTGGTGGTTCGCGCACCGACGCTGGATGACGCCTCGGTGTACTACGGTCCCTTCCACGGCGCGCAGCGGCTGGGCGAGGCGGTGCGCGAGCTGAGCGACGTGCTTGGTCTCCGCGATTGCGCGCTCGACCACAAGATGGTGTTCTCGGATCAGCCGGAGCTGTTCGAGACGCCTGCCGTAACCCCGGGGTGCATTCGCTACGAGATCGGGAAGTGCGTCGGCCCGTGCTGTGGAGCGAGCTCTGTATCGGGGTACATGAGCCGGGTGGGCGACGCTCGCGCGTTTCTCGAAGGGCGGCACGCAGGACCGATCGAGTCTCTACGCGAGTCGATGATCCTGGCGAGCGAGCTGATGCATTTCGAGCGGGCCGCGTCGCTGCGCGACAAGCTCCAGCGTCTGGAGGACCTGCGCGAGGAGTTCACGCGCCTGCGCTTCGCCGTCGAGACGCTGTCGTTCACGTACACCGTGAAGGGCGCCGAGGGCGATGACAGGGTTTACGTGATCAGGCGCGGGCTGGTGCGTGCCGAGCAGCAGAAGCCGAAATCAAAAAAAGAAAAGACCGCTTTGCACGAGATGGTGCGGTCGATGTTTTCCGGTGAAATGCCAACTACGCCTGGCGTGGTGCCGACGCACGCGATCGATGAATTGATGTTGGTTTCGTCTTGGTTCCGCAAACACCCCAAGGAGCTCAAGCGGACCAAACCGCTCGCGGCTTAGCGGGCGCGGAAGCCGCGTTATTGGGTCTACGGTTGACCAAAAACAGGGATGGGTAACTGGTCTTGGGTGCTGGTTTTGGTCAACTGACTGGTCACGGGTAACTGGTCAACGGTCGATGGCAGGTGGTAGACGCGGAACCGGCAACCTTCAACCAGTTACCAGCTACCCGCTACCCGCTACCCGCTACCAGTCAGTTGACCAAAAACCCAACACCTAAAACCAGTTACCCAACGCTGTGGGAGCAGTTCACCCCGAAACCAATAACCTGTTAGAACAAGGAAGTACCACAGCAGCGGGGACAGTCCCGCAGCTCCGGCACTCAGCTCCGTCATGGCGCTCCGGTTCCTAGCACGTTCCTCACCCCCATCTCTTGCCGAGCTGGTGCTGGATGTCCAGCTGATCCAGCACGCGCGCCACTACGAAATCCACCAGATCGCTGATCTGCTGCGGCCTGTGGTAAAAGCCCGGGGCCGCTGGCAACACGATCGCGCCCGCGCGCGCCACGCGCAACATGTTGCCGAGGTGGATAGTGCTGAGCGGGGTCTCGCGCGTGACGAGCACGAGCTTGCGACGCTCCTTGAGCGCGACGTCGGCCGCGCGCTCGACCAGCGACCTCGACGACCCCATGGCCACCGCGGACAGCGTGCCCATCGAGCAGGGACAGATCACCATCCCTCGGCTGAGCGCGGAGCCCGACGCAGGCGCAGCACCGCGGTCGTCGTCGTCGAACACGGTGACCGCTGCGTCCCACGCAGCTGCGTCGCCCCCTGCCGCCGCGCGCAGCTCCGGAAGCGAAGTGATGCCAGACTCGGTCTCGAGCAAACGCCAGCCATGCCCGGACACGATCAGCGAAGTCCGTGTGCGCGACGCGATGAGCTGCTCCAGAAGCCGCACCGCGTAGGGCGCCCCGGATGCACCCGTGATCGCCAGAACCAGTGGAGCGTCTTTCGACTCCGTACTCACGCGAGCATTCGCTCCAGCAGCACGAACCCGAAAAACGCGATGCTGATCACTCCGTTCATCGTGAAGAACGCGGCGTCCAGCTTCGAGAGATCACCGGGATGCACGAGCGAATGCTCGTATCCGAGCAGCACCGCAACGACGCCCACGCCCATCCAGTACGCGAGGCCCGCGCCCGCAGCTATCCCCGCAGCCACAAGCGCCAGGACGGCGACTGCGTGCAGCCCGCGGGCGAGCGTCAACGCGCGGCGCTCGCCTACCGCCGCCGGTATCGAATACAGCCGCTGCGACCTGTCGAACTCCACGTCCTGCAACGAATACAGGATGTCGAACCCCGCAACCCACGCTGCCACAGCCGACGCGAGCGCGACCAGCAGCCACCAGGGCACGCTCCACGCTCCCGTCACCGCGAGATACCCACCCACCGGGGCGATCGCGAGCCCGATCCCGAGCACCACATGCGACAGCCGCGTGAACCGCTTGGTGTAGCTGTACACCATCACCCAGCCGAGCGCGAGCGGCGCGAGCATGAAGCACAGCGGGTTGATCCTGTACGACGCGAACAGGAACAGAGCCGACGCAATGACAACCGCGACACCCGCCGCCCAGACACTCAGCGCGCCCGAGGGAATCTCCCTCGAAGCGGTCCGCGGATTTGCGGCGTCGATCTCGCGATCCACGATCCTGTTGAACCCCATGGCTGCGAACCGCGCGGCCGTGAATGCGAGTACGATCCAACCCAATAACGCCGGCGTGACCACAGCCACGTAGCTCGCCAGCGTCGCACCCACGAGCGCGAACGGCAGGGCGAAAACCGTGTGCGGCAGCTTCACGAAGTTGACGTACCGCACGAGCAGCGACCGTCCGTCGAAGGTTTGCCCTTCCCGCACGGCAGTCATCCGGGAATGCCGAGCCGCGGCCAGATCGAGTCCACGCGCGCCTTGGTGTCCTCATCCATCTCGATCAGCGCCGGCCAGTTGCGCGTGAATCCTTCCTCCGGCCACTTCCGCGTGGCGTCGATTCCCATCTTCGACCCGTACGTGAACGCCCGCGACGAGTGATCCAGCACGTCGATCGGACCCATCGTGAACCGGGTGTCTCGCTCAGGGTCGATGTTGTTGAGCGCGATCCACCATGCTTCCTTCGGATCGCGCACGTTCACTTCCTTGTCCACGACGATGATGACCTTGGCCAGCGCCATGAGTCCCTGCCCCCACAACGCGTTCATCACCTTGTGCGCGTGACCCGGGAACTGCTTGTCGATCGAGACGAACACGAGGTTGTGAAAGATCCCCTCGGCGGGCATGTGATAGTCCACGACCTCCGGTAGCGTCAGCTTCAGCAGCGGCAGGAAAATCCGCTCCGTCGCGTGGCCGAGATAGAAATCCTCCATCGGCGGGCGGCCCACGATCGTCGTCGCGTACACCGGCGACTTGCGCATCGTCACTGCGGTCACGTGCACCAGCGGATACAGATCGGCCTCCGAGTAGAAGCCGGTGTGATCGCCGAATGGTCCCTCGGTCACCAGCGGCTCCGAGGGATCTATGTATCCCTCGATCACGAACTCCGCGTCCGCCGGTACCTCGAGATCGCACGACACGGCTTTGGCCAGATGCACCGGCGAGGATCGCAGGAACCCCGCGAACAGGAACTCGTCCACCGTGGGCGGTAGCGGCGCGGACGCCGAGTACACCGACGCGGGGTCACCTCCCACGGCGATCACGACGTCCATCCGCTCGCCGCGCTCGGCCATCTCGCGCCAGTGAGCAGCGCCGACCTTGTGCCTCTGCCAGTGCATCGCGAGCGTGTTCCTGCTCAGCTTCTGCACGCGGTACATCCCGACGTTCCGGATACCACGCTTGGGATCGCGCGAAATCACCATTGGCAGCGTTATGTACGGGCCGCCGTCCTCGGGCCAGCAGGTGATGATCGGCAGCTTGTCCAGGTCAACATCGTCTCCCTGCATCACCACGTCCTGGCACGACGGGGTACCCCCCTTAACTCGCGGCGGAAATTTTCCTACCTCGAGAAGGCGCGGCAGCAGCGCGAGCTTCGCCAGCAATCCCTCAGGAACCTTCATCTCGAGCAGTTCGGAGATCCGCCCGCCAATCTCGTCCAGGCCCTCGACGCCGAGCGCGATCTGCATGCGCTTCATCGACCCGAACAGGTTGATCGCCACGGGGAACTCTGACCGCGCGCCGCTGTCGAGCACGACGTTCTCGAACAGAAGCGCGGGCCCGCCGCCTGGCTTCTTCATCGCTCGGTCCGCTATCTCGCACAGCTCGAGCCTGGCCTTGACCGGCTCGCGCACGCGGACCAGATCGCCCGCCGCCTCAATCGCATCGATGAACTCGCCCAGCGTGTCGAGCGCCATGCTAAAAGCTCCCTGCGTTTGAGCCGGTGAGCCGGACCGCTTCCGGCGCCGCTCCCGCGGCAGGCTTGACTCCCACGTGAACGGCTACGATTCCGAGGGTGAGGCTGGTCCAGGTCGTGTCCGCAAAGCCGCACGCCCGCATCCGGCGCGCGAGCTCCGCCTCCTCCGGAAATTCATCCACTGACTGCGGAAGATAGCTGTACGCCGTGGGGTGCCCGCTCAATGCGCCGCCGATCCGCGGCAACACCCGGTGGAAATAGAAGCGATAAATGCTCGCGAAAACGGGCGCGCGCGGAGTCGAGAACTCGAGAATCACGAACCGCCCGCCCGGCTCGAGGACCCGGTGGGTTTCGGCCAGGCACCGATCGAGGCCAGCCACGTTGCGAATCCCGAACGCCACGATTGCACCCGCCACGCTATCGTCGCCCAGGGGAAGCCTGACGGCGTCGGCCGCGACAGGATGGACGGACGCCCCCGCCTTCCGCAGTCCCGCGCGAAGCATCGGCTCCGCGAAGTCAGCGCCAAGCACGGTCCCCCGAAAGCCCGGCTGCCGCGCGATGTGGGCGGCGATATCGAGGGTTCCCGCGCAAACGTCGAGGTACACGCCGTCCGGCTTGCGTGGGAGGTTGAGCGCCCGGATCGCCCGCTTACGCCACCCACGGTCGATGTTGAGCGCGAGGATGTGGTTGAGCATGTCGTAGCGGGGCGCGATGTCGGAGAACATGCGCTTGACGTACTCGCGCTTTTCACTATCTCCGCCGCCGTTCAGCGGCCCGGACGCGCCTGGGCGCGTTGCCGCTTTCTCGGCATCGGTTGGCAACATGGCGCGTGAAAGTTGACTGCCAGTGCGAGGGCGTGCAACCTTCGCCCCACGCACCCACATGCCCTTACTTCCAGATCTCGCGAACCTGCCGGATGCGGACGTCGTCCTGCTCGCGCAGCAGGGCCGGGATGCCGCCTTTCGCGAGCTGCTGAGACGGTACGAGCGTCCCGTCTTCTCGCTCGTGTTTCGTATGGTCCGCGACCGCGACACCGCGGAGGACCTGGCCCAGGAAAGCTTCATCAAGGTGCTGAACAACATCGACCGCTACCGGCCGGAGTTCAAATTCTCCAGCTGGCTGTTCAAGATCGCGAACAACGTCGCGATCGATCACCTCCGCAAGCGCACAGTTGATACGGTCAGCCTGGAAGGCTCCAGGTATGCCACGACCACCGCCGAAGCCGAATCCTCCGCGATTCCGGTGGCATCCAAGGACCAATCGGCGCTGGAGGAGATGGAATCGAAGGAGCTGGGAGGGGCGATCGAGAAGGCCGTGGCCTCCCTCAGGCCCGAATACCGGGCCTGCATCCTCCTCAGGCACGTAGAGGACCGGTCCTATGAGGAGATAGCGGCCACGCTGGACCTGCCCCTGGGCACCGTGAAAACCTACATCCACCGGGCCCGCCACGAGCTCCGAAAAGCCCTGGAGAATGTCCGATGAAACCCGCCGTAACCACCCCCCGTACGACCAAGTGGATATCCCAATGAATAGACACCTACTGCCCGACGAATTCGATCTTCTCGTAGACGAGGAAATTGGATTTGGAGTTCCCGAGCTCCAGGCCCACGCGAGGGACTGCGGCCAGTGCCGCGCCGAGCTCGATTCGGCGCGCGCGGTTATGGCTCAGATCGAGCAGCTGCCTCACGTCGCGCCGTCGCCGCTGTTCGCGGAGAAGGTGATGCTTCGGGTGAATGTGTTCGAGCCCTGGCATGTCGCCGCCGCCAATTCGGCCCGGGCGCTTGTGCCCCGCCATCGTCCGGTTCGCATCGCGCTCGGCGTGGCGGCCCTGACGAGCTGCTTCACTCTTACCACGATGGCGCTGTGGATCGCGTCGCGCTTCGATTCCGCGATGCTGCTTGCGGGGATGGTATATGACAGCGCGGCCTCGGCGGCGCTGGGCATGCTCACCGCGATCGTGGGTCCGCGCACAGTCGCGGCTCTCGCGACCGGCAGCCCTGCGATGGTTCTCACCCTGGCTTCGGTAATGGCCGTCGCGGGCGTCGTCAGCATCATCGCCATCCGTCGAGCTTCCCGACTCCTATCGGCGCAGAGCAGACCGTGAAGGGCGCAGCGATAGCATGCTCGCTCGCGATGCTCACGCTCGCGGGCACCGCCGGCTATGCGACTGCGCAAGCCGCCCCCGCGCAGGCCGCGACTGCACAGGCGGCCCCAACCCGGGCTCCGATTCAGCAGCCGGCGGTAAGCAAGGCGGGCATCGATTCAGCGTGTGTCGCGCGTGCCCTCCCGCTCACAAGCTCATTTCTGTTC
>JACDCY010000071.1 GCA_013817305.1 Gemmatimonadaceae bacterium
TCGTCATCTGGTACGGCAACATCTCGGAGGAAACGCACTGGATGCGTCTCCGCCTGATGGATCCGTGGAAGGGACTGACGCTGACGGTCGTGGCGCTGATGTTTTTCCTGCCGTTCTTCGGACTGCTGTCGCGCGCGGCCAAGGTGTATCTCCCGACCATGGCTCTGTTCGCCACCTGCACCGTCGTCGGACTCTGGTTCCACCGGTATCTCGAGATCTATCCGTCCATCTACGGGGTCGCGGCCGGTCTCCCCTTCGGCATCTGGGAGATCGCGATCGGTCTCGGGTATGTGGGCCTGTGGGGTCTGTGCTACATCTCGTTCATGGACGCGTTCCCGCGGATGCGCGTGACGCTGATCACGTCGCCGTACCGCGACGAGGTGCAGGTGCCGGTGAATCCCAAGACGATGGAGCCGCTCCCGGCGCACGAGTAGCAGGTATTGGTTACTAGGTATCAGGGCGCGGGTTCCCACTAATACCTCATACCTAATACCTTTCCTCAGTCCGCCGGGGCGGTAGCTCAGTTGGGAGAGCACCTGCTTTGCAAGCAGGGGGTCAGGGGTTCGATTCCCCTCCGCTCCATCAATCCATCTCTAGAACCTGTAGTTTGTCTCATCATGCGCGCGCCTCCACCGTAACGTCGCCTACTGTCGTGCTGGCACGAACGCTGAGAGTAGTGTCCCTCGGGTCGGTTCTGCTCGCTGTCGCAGGGGGGTGTCGCTCCCAGACGGTGTGTCCGCTGCCCGTCGCTGGACAACAGGCGGTCGAACGCGGATGGGACGCGTATCGCAGCAGCGATATCGTTACGGCCGCTCACGAGTTCAACTCCGCGGTCGCCCTGTGCCCGAGAGACGCGGGCGCGTTGACGGGCGCGGCGTATACGGCGATGCGGCAGCGCCGACTAGGAGCGGCGCGAAAGCTCTTCAACCGAGCTCTCAAGGTGGCCCCGTCGTCCCACGATGCAGTCATGGGTGCCGGTATGGCGGCGTACCAGGCAGGCGATCTCGAGGCGGCGCGAGGAAGCTTCCACCGAGCGCTCCAGCTCGTGCCCGGCGATTCGGCCGCAATCGCGTATCTCGCCATGATACCCGAATCCGTGTCGAGCTCAGCGCTCCCGCCTCGAGTGCGACCGGAGACCACATCGTTGGTCAGCAGAGTCGGGCGCCGGGTCTTCGAGGTTCGCGGCACCGACGACCGCTGGGTTCCGCTCTGGATCAAGGCGGTCAATCTGGGCGCGGCCCTGCCCGGCAAGCATCCCGGAGAGTTCCCGCCGAACGACAGCACCTACGAGCGCTGGATCTCGCTCCTTGCGGACATGGGTGCCAATACGGTACGCCTCTATACCGTACACCCCCCGTACTTCTACGCCGCGCTGTGGAAATGGAATCTCGCGCACCCGACCGCGCCGATCTGGCTGATCCATGGCGTCTGGACGGAGCTCCCGCCCGGCAAGGAAGAGGAGAATTACGACGATCGCCGATGGCGCGCCCGGTTCCGCGCCGAGATGGAAAAAGTCGTTTCCATTGTTCACGGCGATGCGGCCGTCCCCCCGGTACCCGGACACGCCAGTGGCTTGTATCTCGCCGACGTGTCGCAATGGACTCTTGGGTACATCACCGGACGTGAGTGGGAGCCGTATTCGGTCGTCGCGTACAACCGGAAGCGACCCGGCATGAGAAGTTTTCGCGGCCGGTATGTCACGCTCGGCGGTGGAAACGCGCTCGAAGCATGGCTCGCCGAACAGAGCGATTACCTCGTGGCGTTCGAGATGCGCCGATACAACGCGCAGCGGCCCGTCGCCTACACTAACTGGCCCACGCTCGATCCGCTCTCGCATTCCACGGAGACGACCAAGGCGCAGGAACTCGCCCTGCTGCGCGCGCGCGGCGAGCGGATCGTGGAGGCGCCGAAGGAATATGACAACGACGCTGTCGGACTAGATGCGACGAAAATGCGTCCGACGCCGGCGTATCCTGCCGGCGTGTTCGCCTCGTACCACGCCTATCCCTACTATCCTGAGTTCCTCGTCGTCGATCCCGGTTACTCGAAAGCGCGCTCGCCGGAGGGACCGAGCCATTATTTCGGCTATCTGCGGGAGCTGGTCGAGCATCACGGCGACATGCCGGTCGTCATCAGCGAGTACGGCGTCCCATCGTCGCGCGGAATCGCGCACGTCCAGCCCCAGGGCTGGAACCACGGCGGGCTGTCCGAGCGGCAGCAGGCGGCGATCAACGCGCGCCTGACGCGCGACATCTACGCATCGGGAGCCGCGGGAGCTGGTCTTTTTGCGCTTATCGACGAGTGGTTCAAGAAAAACTGGATCGTTGCTGAGTTCGAGCATCCCGCGGAGCGGAAGAGGCTCTGGCTCAATGTGCTCGACGCGGAAGAGCACTACGGAGTGGTCGCCATGCGGCCGGGCACCAGGGAGACGGCAATCGACATCGACGGTGTCGCCACCGACTGGAAGGAACGGCCGGCGCTATATCGAACCACGGGCTCCGGATCGAGCCTCGCCAAGCCGTTGCGGCTCCGCGCGCTGCACGCCGCGCAGGACGAGGCCTATGTGTACCTGCGGCTCGATGTCGGCGCGATAGACTGGACGCGCGCCCACTATCAGATCGGCATCGACACGTACGATCGCCGCCTCGGCGACACCCGTCTGCCGCATACGGGCTCCGTGTCGCCGGTCGGGCTTGAGTTCGTGATCCATCTCGCGGGCCCGGCGTCGAGCCAGGTGCTGGTCGACCGGCCGTATAACCCGTATCGACCCGTTCCGATCCCGGGCAGCAACCCCCCGGCGACGCAATACGTGCTGAACGCTCCGTTCCGCTCAATCGCCAACAACGCTGGACGGTGGGACTCTTTGGTGGTCGTCACGAATCGTCGCCGCATCGGTCGGGACGGAAGGATTTATCCGGCTATCAGCTACAACCGAAACCGACTCCTCCATTCCCGGCAATCGGAGAACTCACTCGCCGACTGGTTCGCGGACACGCGAACAGGAGTGATCGAAGTGCGAATCCCCTGGGGAATGCTTCATGTCACCGACCCATCGTCACGCACGGTGCTGCACGGCAATCCCACTACGAAGCAGATAGCTGGCGTGGTAACCGACGGTTTTCGTTTCGTTGTAGAGAGCTTCGATCCATCCAAGCCGCTACAGCGTGGAGACGTTCTGCCGCGCACCGCCGGGAGCCCGGGGTTTGGCGATTCTCCACTCTGGACCTGGGCCACCTGGGATGTTCCGCGCTGGTACGCGGAGACCAAGCCGCAGTTCGGCGAAATGCGGCGCGCATTCGCCGGAATTCCCGATCACCCAAAGGCAGCTTCAGCTCCACCCAGGACGACGGCCGGCGGACGCGACTAGAAGCCCATCCTGGCGCGCAGCGATATCGAGTGGGCGCGGTACTCCCCGCCCGCGACCTGGCCGGGACCTGCGATGTTCGCGTAGGTACCTGCAACAGAAACTTCACGAGTTGGGCCGAATCGATACCCCGCCGACGCCGCGAATCTCTCCGCTCTCCGCGATCCGCCGCTTGAGCCGAAGAACTGGATGCTCTGCGTTCCGAGCGCCGCATCGGCGTCCGCGATCCAGCCTATGTCACCGCCGAACTGTCCACGAACGCTTCCCTCGGCGAGGGTGTACCGGCGCGGCGCGAAATATCCGTCGGCCGAGGCCGTGTCATACGCGAACCTGCGCGCGCCAACGGCGACGCTCCACCGCCGGCTGGCGGTCCACCGTAGCGTTGAAGACCCGGCAACGCGTGCATTGTCACGCGCCCCTCCGGTGACCCGGGCGTACCCTCCCCCTCCCGAAAGACTGAAGCGCGCCGGCAAAGCTATCGCGGTCTCGCCCTCGATATCGGAAAGCACGAGCCGGTTCGAGATAAGGAGCGCGGTCTCGTCGAAGGGTGCTCGCGACGCGCCGATGCCGAACGTGACGAAGCGCGAGGCGGTGCCCGAAACACGAACGCGCGCGATTCCGAGCGTCGGCCGCGGTCTCCCGGACGATGGCTCCCGGGACGATGTCAGCCGGGCGACGCCGGCGTCGGCTCCGAATCGCAGCGCGCTAGCGCCCGGTTGCCAACTTGCCGACAGATTCATTGAACGCGCGCGCGACTGAATGTCCCGAAGATCAGCGTGGCGCTCCGTATACCTGGCGCCGAGCGTGCCGTTCCACGATGCGCGGGCCGCGTAATCGACCTGTAGGTGAGTCACCCGGTTCCGGTCAATGTCGTCGCTGCTCACGAGCCGGACGGATCCGTACGGCCGGAGATCTGCCCGCACGAGGCGCAGCAGCGCGCGAGCGTCCCCATAGCCGGGTTTAGCGCGAAGAGCGATCTGTAGCGCCGTCTCGGCGTCCTTCGGCCGGCCCTGCCATCTCAATACCTGCGCCAGTCCCGTCAACGCCTCCGCATGGTTTGGCTCTGTCTCGATTATCTGCCGCCACGCCCGCTCGCTGCGCGCCAGATCGCCCCGCCGCCCGATGACGCGCGCCAAGCCGGCCTGCGCATCTGCGTCGCCCGTTTGGGCAAGCCCGGTGTAGAGCGTCTCGGCGTCGCGGAGTCGGCCGCTCCAGGAAAGAGTGCGTGCGTACGAGAGCGATGCGTCGCGGTCGGACGGATGCGCGGCGAGCCACCCCTGATATCCCAACAGCGCCTCCCGAAACCGGCCAGACCATGCGAGCGTTTCGGCTCGACCTACGACAGCGTCGCGATCCGCGGGGTTAGTCACGAGCACCGAGTCGTAGATAGCGAGAGCAGCGGAATAATCGCCCTTCCAGGCGAGCGCACGGCTGAGCGCGAGGCGGCCATCGTTATCGCGCGGTTCCATGGCCATATACCGCCGATACAATGCCACCGCTTCGTCGAGCCGGTTATCCCAGGCTCGCAAAGTGGCCAGTCGAAATATGGCAACAGAGGGTACCGGCGCATCACGCGCCACGATTTCCTGGTACAGCACCGTTGCGGCGGGATACTCTTCGGCTTGCCAAGCCTGGTCGGCCCGCGCAAGCACGCCATCCCGGCCACCGGTAACAGTGTCCGGTGCGGGGAATTCCGCCGGCGTAGGAATCGTCACGCGGTCCGATGTAGCTCCGCCGCCCGTCCCACTCGCGCAGCTCGCGAGAACCGCGAGTGCCGCGAGTGCGGCGAGTGCGGCGAGCGAAGAGCATACTCTCAGGTGATGGAGCAATGAGACACACCCCCGACCGTCACGATTCACGGCATCATGCAACGAAGCAGCTCGACAAGTGGCCAAGGATGGAATCGAACCCCCGACCACGACCACGGCAAGTGCGAGGTTGATTCCCATTGGGCGACCTTGTAATACTCGGCCATGCTCTTCATTCCCCAAAGAATCTTTTAGCCACGAGCATCATCATGGATTCGGTTGCCGTATCGACTGGTCGTACGCGCTTCCGGCAAGCGCTGGTCCTCCTTTCAGTCCTCGGGCCGGCTGCCGCACGGGTCGCGACTGCGTTGACACTGCTGGCCGCTGCGGCGTGCGCTCGCGTAGAAGTGACGAGAGCGCCTGCTTTGAGCTGGGCCGCCGACGAAGCGGCGATTAGAGCCGCGACTACCGCGTCAGCGGACGCATGGAACCGGGGCGACTTGAAAGGCCACCTCGCGATCTACGTGGACAGCGTGACGTTCATGACGAAAGCGGGGCCCCGGCCCGGGGTCGCCGCGATAGAGCAGTCGTTCACGACGACCTATTTCCGCGACGGGCTGCCCAAGCAGCAGTTGCGATTCGAGCAGACGACTATTCGCCGGCTAGACGCGAACTCAGCTCTCGAAACCGGGCGGTTCATTCTCAGCGGAGGTGGCGAGCCCGACCAGTCCGGGTGGTTTACGCTGATCTGGGTGCGGACTGCCGCGGGGTGGAAGGCCGTCCACGATCATTCGAGCTGATCGCGCGACTAGCTGATCTCGGCTATATCCGCCGCAGGTACTCCTCGATTTGCACGTAGTACGGGTTCTTGCGCAGCAGGTTGCCGGTGATCACCAGCGGATGCGTTTCGAAACACCCGTGCAGCATCACGTTGCCCGAGAGCGACTTCGCATCGTACATGCACATCACCACCGATGGAAAGAGCTTCGCCGCGCCGGTGACCTTCGCCTCGAACGCGAGAATGTCTCGATCCTCCGGCCATCCGGGCCGTGACCACCCGATGTTTCCCAATAGCCGGATAAGCGGGGCGCCGCCCTCGGTGGCGCGCTGAAAGGCCGCTCCGATCTCTTCCAGCATCATGTCGCCCTGGGCCCTCCCTCCAAGGACAGTCAGCCGGGCATCCCGTACCAGCTGTCCAGGATCGAAACCCATCTTGGTGAGTACCCGAAGGACTTCAGCATTCGCGTCGTCATGGCCGAAAACCACGCAGTGGTCACCATCCCGAACCCCGCGCTCGAGAAATCCCACCGCCTCGATGAATTCTGCGGGGGTCTCCCAGACGTAGGCGATATGATCGCCGACATCCACGGTTTCGTCTTTGGCGCCGAGGGCTATATGTGATTTGGCGGCAGGTCCCATCGTGCTGTCTGGTGGAGGGATCGGGGGTGGCGAGGCTGTCCCCTTAATATTACGCAACGTGAACGCCACGTTGGAAATGTGACCGCCGGGGCTGCCCGCACGTCCATTAGAGAATGCCCAAACGCCCCGGATTTACCATGATTGAGCTGATGATCGCCATCGTCCTGATGGGGATCATCATGGCCATGGGCGCGCCCAAGCTGGGCGCCATCCGGGATCGTGCTTCCGTGCGATCTGCAACCCAGCAGATCGGCGCGTACGTCGCGACGACACGGGCGGCCGCCATCCGCCGGGGGATGCGCGCGAACTTCAAGATGGCGGCGGACACGATGTGGATAGAGATTCAGCAGCCGGGGGCGCCGGAGGTCATCGCTCCGCGCATTCCACTGAGTGAGACTTTCAACGTCAACGTTACCGGCCTCACTGACTCAATCGTGTTCGACGCGCGCGGCTTCGCGATCTATCCCTCCGTGACTTCGAAGTTCGTGGTCTCCCGCGCGTCCGCACGCGATTCCACGTGCGTTACCAGGCTCGGAATGGTGTCGCCAACATGCAAGCTGTATTGAAAACGAGACGGGGCGTTACCCGGCATGGCAGGCGGACCGGCTTCACCCTCGTGGAGCTGATCGTCGCTATGCTGATGCTCACCATCGGCTTGCTCGGCCTCGCCGGCGTCGGCGCGGTCGTTCTCAAGCAGATGAGGGGAGGGACGTATCAGACAGTCGCCGCCTCCATCGCGCAGTCGCGTTTCGAGCAGTTCGAGGGCGATCCGTGCTCCAGCATCGTAAGCGGAACCGCGACCGTGCGCGGGATGACGGAAAAGTGGACGGCCGCTGCCGTGGGGCTCCGGGCCAAGACGATTCGGGACACGGTGACGTTCGTGGGAACGAGCGGTACCAGGAAAGTCGGCATTCACACAGTCGTCTCATGCACACCATGACAGGACCGCGCTCCGCCAGGAGCGGCTTCTCGCTCGTCGAGCTTATCGTGATTCTCGCGCTGTCCACGATCGTAATGGGGGGGCTCACCTCGGTACTCGTCAGGCAGCAGCGCTTTTATCGCGGGACTGCGGATTTGATCGAGACGCGGAGCCAGATCCGGCAGGCCGCTGGAATCATCCCGTCGGATTTGCGGGGGGTGTCCACGGCAGGCGGCGACATCATCGCCATCTCGGACACGTCCATGCTTTTTCGCGCCACGATCGGACAAGCCTTAGCGTGCGCGCCTGTGCCCCTGGCGAACAGGATCGACATTCCTCCCCTCACTCTCGCGAACAAGAACACGCTCGCCAGCTTCTCGATGACTCCCGGGCTCGGCGACACGGTATTCGTGTATCATGACGGAGCGACCGAGGCCGCGGGTGACGACGTTTGGGTCCCGTACGGGATCACCGGCGCGCCGACCATGTCCAGTGTCTCATGTGGCGATCTCATCGGTTCGGCCGACCTTACGACGCCCCGCTACTCGTTTCCTCTGGCGTCACCGCTTCGCGCAGATGTCACGCCGGGCACTCCGCTGCGCTTCGTTCGCCGGACGCGGTACACTCTGTTCACCGCTTCTGACGGCGCGTGGTATCTCGGCTACTGTTCGCCCGATTGCGCGGGATCAACGCCGCAGCCGATCGCCGGGCCGTTTCTCTCCGGCGCTGGCGGAACGGCCGGAGTAGCGTTCACTTTCAGAAAGGCTGACGGCGCGATCACGGCCATTCCCGACAGCGTAGCCGAAGTGAGCATCGTCGTGCGCGGGCGAACCCGGGGCATCGTGGACATGGGCGGTTATAAAAACACGCAGGTCGGGGACTCATTACGATTCAGCGTCGCGATACGAAACCGGAAATAGGACAGCTGACGGCTAAGACAGTGGTAGTAGCGCGGACGCGCGCCGGAATTGCTATGGCGACCGCCCTCGGGGGGCTGGTGATCATCGGCGTGATGATCGCCGGTGTGTTCTTCACTTCCAATCAGGAGCTTCGCGTCGGCACGAATACGTTCGTGCAGGAGCGTGCGTTCCGCGCGGCGGAATTCGGGCTGAACACGGCGCTCGCGGGCTGGGACAACACGGCCATGAACCTGCTCGCGATCGGCGGAACCAGGAAGATCGTCTACGATTCGAGCGCAAAGGGTTGGCGCGACTCTGTGACCATCACGCGCCTGAACGCGACGTCGTATCTCATCGTCTCTACTGGGACGGCGTTCGGCGGCATCCAGGGCCACGCGCGCCGCCGCAACGCGCTGCTCGTGCGGTTGAGCAGGCCGAAGCTGGGCTTCCCGGGAGCGCTCACCATCAGGGGTATTTCCAAGACCGGCGGGAGCTCTCTCCTCAGTGGCTTCGATGCCAATCCCGCCGGCTGGACTTCGTGTCCGGCGACTCCCGGAAACGTGGCGGGCCTCGCGTCGGGCGGGGGAGCCCTGGACGTGGTCGGTTGCCCGGGCAACAGCTGCATGAGCGGCGAGCCGCCCGCATCGCTCAGCGATACCAAGGCAGCCGACACGGCAACGTACTTCAGCTTTGGCGACGAGAATTGGTCGAGCGTGACGAAGTACTCGACCAAGGTCTACGAGGCGGGCGAATCGGTCAGCTCGATCGGGCCCAAGCTCAACGCCGACGGAAGCTGCAATACGGCATCCAAGCAGAACTGGGGCGATCCCGCTGGGGCGGCCGGGGGCGCGTGTAAGGATTACTTCCCGATCATCCACGCCAGGGGCGCCAGCTCCAGCTTGAAGTTGAGCTCAGGGTCCGGGCAGGGGATTCTGTTCGTGGAAGGAGATCTCGAGCTCTCGGGCGGTTTCTCTTTTACCGGTCCAATCGTCGTTAAAGGAACCGTGACTACCACGGGAACCAACACGGTGCGCGGAGCTCTGGCTGCCGCGAACGCTTCCGGGGGCACGAACAGTGTGCTCGGCACCGCGTTGATCACATACTCGAGCTGCGCGGTCGAAAAGGCGCTGTCGGTTGCAATTCCACCGAAGCGCGTCGTCGAGCGGGCCTGGATGGAGGTTTTCTGATGAAGACCAAAAGAAATGGAATAGCCATTGTCGCGGCGCTTGGCGGCATTGTGGTGATCGGCGCTCTCATCGCCGGCGTATTCTTCGTGTCGACCCAGGAGAGTCAGATCAGCGGCGGAACGCTGGTGCACGAGCGCGCATTCCGCGCCGCTGAGCTGGGATTGAACACGACGCTGGCGACGTGGGACAACGTCGCGATGTACTCGCTTCCGACCGGGGGAATGGACACGGCGACGTATTCCGGCACGGGCTGGGTGGACACAGTGGTGATTACCAAGGTGACCCCCCGCGCATTCTCGATGATTTCCACAGCAACCGCGGGATCGGGGAAGCTCGCACGGTCCCGAAAGCGGACGCTGCTGAGCGTAAGGCTGTCAGCCCCGTCGTTCGATTTTCTCGGCGCGCTGACGGTAAGGGGCGCGACCCAGATCGGCGGCAGCTCCTTCATCAACGGAGCGAACACCAACCCATCCACATGGGGGG
>JACDCY010000176.1 GCA_013817305.1 Gemmatimonadaceae bacterium
TCGTCGTGCTTGCTGTCTTTGCTTTCCGATTCAGACGCGGATTCGCTCTTTGCCTGAGATTCGGACTTTGCTGATTCCGACATCGCGTCAGATGCTCCTTTGGTTTGGCATCGCGCCAAACAAAAAGCCGCCCGGAAGGCGGCGTGCGCTTGCGCGGCGGCTGCCTCTCAGGCGGCGAGACTCCGATAGGAGTGTGGCCCTATGAACTTATGCGGATCATAGCATGATTACTACCCCTTGGCGTTAAACTCCCTCTCAATCGCCGCGCAGATCATCAGGAGCGCCCGGCGCACCATCAGCCACAGACGGCGCGTCCGCTCGTCCCCCTCCGTCTCCCGTGCGGGCGCCGCGCTGACCATCTAGGCCATCTCCGGCGGCAATGGCAAAAACGGGGCGATGATCCGCGCCAACTGTTGCACGACAATCTCCGATTCTTCCTCGTGCTGGTTGCAGGTCAGTTGCACCGCGAGATGGTCCGGTACACATTCGCCCAGCCGAGCCACCCCGCGATTCACCCTCGCCATGACCGCATGCAGTAATTCATGGGTCAGCCACTCCCGGCGTTCCTCGGGCGGATGCCCGAGAAATCCCTCCGTGACACGGATGGCAATGTGATTCTCGGTATCAAACGTGCACGCCTGCGCGTAGGCGTCGGCATCGGCCCATTCCCGTTTGAGTTCAACTTCCCAGTCGCGCAGCAAGAGCAGGTCGGCCAGCGATTGCAGATAGGCGCCGTACGCGGCGTGCATGGCGTCATTCATGAGGCGACCAACGGCACGCTCTCGCTGTAACAGCGGCACCGCGGATGTTGAGGGATCGTCGGAAAATCCGCGGTCCGGTAGATGCCGCGCCCGAACCCCATGTCCCGCTCGTCGTTGACCACGCACGGCACGTGGCCGGGGTGATTGCGCGACAATCTCCACCGCAACCCATGCCCATCCCGCTCGGCAATGAATGCCATCTGCCGCCCGTGCGCCGCTGTCGTCTGGTACAGCGCAACCAATCGCGGATGCTGACTGGCCATCTACGCCGCCTCCTTCGTCAGAAATTGCCGCGCTGCCCGAAACAACGTCGTCACCAGTTCGCGGGCGCGGCCACCCGCCGGCAACCCGAATAGCCGCACCGGTTGGGGATCTATGTCGAAATCACGTCGGAGCTGGTCAATCACCGCGTCTGTATCCTCCGCAACGTAGGGACTCAGGTAACAGAGCTCGTTCGGATGGTTCGGATAACGCGGCTCATCGCCCGATCGGTAGACGCCGCGCGGAAGCCCCTGGCTGCTCCGCCGCGCGTTGCTATCACATTCGTCCGGCTCAGGATGGCTCCCGCTGAGGTTCCATTTCACCCCCGACACAAAGGGATTCAACGCCGCCGCCTGCATCGTGGCCTGCCCAAATGCCCGTGTCGTTTCGGTGCGCGCCAGCCGCCGCGCGGCATATGACCCCGCCCCGGATCGCGGCGTGCGGGTAATGGCTCCGATTGGTTGTGCGGAGATGAGCCGCCCCCCTGAATCCCTGAGTAGGTTCCCCAATTCGTCGCGCTTCCAGCGCACCAGCCTCCCGGTCCGCGGATCACGTACCGGCCGCGCTGAAGGCAGCAAATAATCCTCCAGGCGTCGCGCGGCCGCAAGCGGATCGTCCCCCGCCACGATCGCCTCACGCAGGATGCGGTCGATGGCGTCACGATCAGCCTTGCGGGCATTCCAGAGGCGGTCGCTGAGACGATAGCCCCGAGGGTCAACCCAGGAGCGAGTGTCGTCAAAGGCGTCGGCCCCGGCCTGCCCCAGCGGGACGAAGACGTCGCGCGCGAACTCAAGAACCACGGGACTCCCGCTCAATCAACCGCGCCAGCACCGGCTCCCGTTTCAATCGCTGCCGCACGTCCCGCACTGCCCGCCCAAACGCCAGCCCCCGCGCCGCGCGGCACTGGTTCAGGATCAGCCGCCCGAAGCGGCCCGAGAGATCACCCTGATACGCGCCGTAGAACTCGTCCAGGATCGGCCCCAGGTCGCGCATGGTCCGGGCGTAGGCCATGGCGTCGAATCGCTCGCCTTTCGCGTGGCGGCGGACAACCGCCATCGCCTGCGCGGCGAATTCCCGCCGCTCGGCATCCAGGGCGCGACGGTTGCGGAGTAGCACGCCGGCAAAGTCAGGCCGCGCGCTCACGACAAGACCCGGATAAAGAGCACATTCCCCCGGCGATTTCCCGCCGCGCCGTAGAGGATTTCCATGCGATAGCAGCGCCCTCGCTCCAAATCGTTGATGCGCTGCACGACCCTTGTATCAATGACCTGCGGAGCGCCGTCGAGGTTGGCGTCAACAGCAATATCGTCCGTCTCGCCCATCGCATAGAGGCGCCACAAATGGACCTCGGCGTTCTCGATGGCCTCTCCGTCATCCAGTCGGTCGGTCAAATCGGCCCCCAGCCGATCATCCGATCCCTCTATCCACAG
>JACDCY010000072.1 GCA_013817305.1 Gemmatimonadaceae bacterium
CGGGCGGAAACCGAAGAGATCAGGAAGTGGGCCGGCGATCTGGCGCGCAACACACAGGACGTGGCCGCCGTTGCCAACAGAATCGAACTTTCCCAGCCGTCCGCGTGGGACTTCAGTAGAGCACGAGCCGGGCTGTCGGGTTTGTGGCGCGATTTCATCCGCTTCCTTCCCTTCCTGTTCCTCGCGCTGTTCATCCTCGTCCTGTCGGGTGTGGCCGGCTGGCTCACGGCGCGCATTGCCCGGAGGTTCTTCAGTGGAAGGATAAGAGCAAGGCTTCTGCGAGGAGTGCTGGCGGGAGCATTGGGCGTGCTGGTGTTTCTCATGGGAGCCTACATCGTCCTTCGGGTCTCCGGCCTCACCCAACTGGCGTTGACCATCGTCGGAGGTACCGGTCTGGTCGGCCTCGCGATCGGCATCGCTTTCCGGGACATCACGGAAAACTTTCTGGCCAGCATCTTCCTCAGCATGCAGCGGCCATTCGAAACCGGCGACCTGGTTGAGGTCGCCGGAACGACGGGGTACGTGCAGCAGATGAACGTGCGCACCACAGTCCTGATGACCCTCGACGGCAATCTCGTGCAGGTCCCCAACGCCATGGTCTACAAAGCCATCCTGCGGAACTTCACTACCAACCGCAACCGGCGTGAGAGCTTTGTCGTGGGCATCGGTTACGACGACGCGATAGACAAAGCTCAGGAAGTCGCCCGGAAGGTCCTGGCGGACCACCCGGCCGTCCTGAACGACCCGGAGCCCTGGGTGCTGGTGGACGACCTCGGCAAGGCCGCCGTCCATTTGCGGATCTACTTTTGGCTGAATGGCGAGGAAAATAGCTGGCTGAAGGTGCGATCTTCGGTGATCCGGCTAGTGAAACGCGCCTTTCAGCGAGAAGGCATCACCATCCCCGACGAGGCGCGGGAAGTCGTCTTCCCGCGTGGCGTGCCCGTCACGCTGCACGGCGGAATCCCGGAAGAGACGCAGCCCTCCGAACCGCGGGAGCATCCTCCTGCCGAACCGCCCGCAGAAGGGTTGGACGCGGTAGCCACGAAGGCGGAGGCAGGGCTGTCCAGCGAGGCCGGCGAACTTAAACAACAGGCCCGTCACGCCAAGCCGCTGGACGAGGGGGAGAATCTGCTGCGACCCGATCACGGCCCGCCGTGAAAGTAAATCTTCTCAATCTCTGGGATCGCCTCAACGGCAGCTTCTGGTTCGTGCCGATGGTCATGGCGAGCGGAGCAATCGCACTAGCGTACGGAACCA
Organism: Gemmatimonadaceae bacterium; assembly: GCA_013817305.1. Classification (GTDB taxonomy): domain Bacteria; phylum Gemmatimonadota; class Gemmatimonadetes; order Gemmatimonadales; family Gemmatimonadaceae; genus JACDCY01. Next base: position 1,258 of record JACDCY010000072.1, read on the forward strand.
TAGCCCTGGACGAAGCGGCGACGAGCCCCTGGCTACAAGCCCAAAGCTGGGTGTATACGGGTAGCGCGGAAGGTGCGAGCGCCATGCTGGAAACCATCGCCGGGTCGATGATTACCATCGCCGGCGTTGTGTTCTCGATGACGCTGGTGACCCTAGCGCTCGCCTCGTCGCAGCTCGGTCCCCGGCTATTGCGCAGCTTCATGACGGACAAGGCAACGCAGATAGTACTCGGCACATTCGTGGCCACATTTCTGTACTCCTTGTTCGTGCTTCGCGCCATCCGGCGAGTCGAGGAGCACCTCTTCGTTCCGCATCTATCGGTCACGTTTGGGGTGCTGTTCGCGGTCGCAAGCCTGGGGGTCCTGGTTTATTTCATCCATCACGTCGCAATCTCCATTCAAGCCGACAACGTCGTTGCGCGGGTTGGTGCCGAGCTGGCGGAACAGATCGACAAGGTCTTCCCGGAAACGATCGGCCCTGGCGCGCACGCAGATGCCATTCCCGCTGAGGCGTTCGTCCGCGACTCGTCTCCGATCGGTGCGGCCGAAGATGGCTACGTTCAATTGATCGACGATGATGCGCTGCTCGATCTGGCTGTGAAAGAAGATCTGATTCTGCGGGTGGAGCGGCGGGCCGGACATTTCGTCGTCAAAGGCAGCCCGCTGGCGGTGGTGTGGCCCGCGAGCCGGGTTCAGGACAGAACCAAGGCGAAGATCAACGCCGCGTTCGTCGTCGGCGAACAGCGCACTCCCGTCCAGGATGTCGAGTTCACCGTCAACCAGCTCGTCGAGATCGCGGTGCGCGCCCTCTCGCCCGGCGTAAACGATCCTTTCACGGCAGTCGCATGCGTAGACCGTCTGGGGGCTGCGTTGTCGCGCTTAGCGCAGCGGGAGATGCCCCCATCCTGCCGCCATGACCGAGATAATAAGCCGAGAGTCATTACGCCGGCCACAACGTTCACCGACTTCGCCGACGCGACTCTCAACCAGGTGCGGCAGCACGCCCGGTCAAGTGCGGCGGTGACGATCCGCCTGCTGGAGACGATCGCAGTTGTGGCGGAATCTGCACGTCGACCGGACGATCGTGCCGCGCTTCGGCGGCATGCTGAGATGATCGCGCGCGGAAGTCTGGAAGGATTGCCGGAGCAGGAGGATCGCGCCACGGTCGAAGCTCGCTTTCAGACAGCGATGCGAGCGCTCGATAGACAGAGCACTGCTCGCGCCTGAAGAAAAGAACGGCTTCGTGCGGTCTCGCGTTGGCCGCGCCGAAGCAGCGGCAGCTCCGTCCAGCCAGGATTCCTCGTTGGCCCACTCGGCGGTACCTACAAAAAGGAAGTGGCGCCCGGCACCGAGCTGAACATCGTGCAGGAAGGCGTGCCCGAGGTCATCCGGCCCGGGATGTGTTACCAGGGCTGGAAGGAATCGCTGGCTTAGCTCGCGAAGCTCGTCGAGCCGGAGACCACCGACTGACAACGGGACAATAAGTATTGCTTTTGGTGGTACCAAAGGTAATACTAAGGCGCCCCTAACGGAGTGATGCTGGATGGAGCACGCGACTGCTGTTGCCAGCCTCCCGGCCTTACGACGTCGAAGAAGGGATCAAGCGTTGCGCGAGCGGACGTCGCTCTCGCTAAGGGCTGATGTGTTGGAAGCCGCGAAGGAAATCGTTCAGGCCGGACAGGCGGAAAACCTCAGCGCATTCGTCGAAGACGCGCTGGATGAAAAAATTCGCAGGACAAGGCGCGCTGCCCTGTATGCCGCCTATGACAAGGCGGCCAGCGATCCCGCTTTCCTGCGGGATATGGATGACGTTGGCAAGCGCTTCTCCAACGCGGACACTGACGGGCTCTGAGATTTTACCATGGCCTTTGCAGGCGCGGTATTTCAATGGGATCTCTTTTGGGCGGATTTGAACCCGGCAATCGGCAGAGAACAGAGCGGCGATAGTCGCCCTGTTCTGATTGTGTCAAACGATGGCTTCAACCGCGCGTTCGACGTCGTAACCGTCCTTCCAATTACCAAGCTCGCCGGCAAGAAGAGACAGGTGTACCCATTTGAAGTTCTTCTTCCCGCGGGTTCGGGTGGCAACGATCTCGATAGCGTCATCATGCCACAGCAGATCCGCACGATTTCGAAAACGCGTCTCCTGGAAAAGATCGGTACGCTCAAAGATTCAGCCCTGCGCACCGCGGTTGAAGACAGAATTCTCGATCATCTCGGCATCTCGCTCGACGAAGACCCGGCGCAGCTCATCACACCGTGATGCGCCGCGAATGGTTCCCGGTAAATTCCATCAATGGCCATTACGTTCGAATGGGATCCGGACAAAGCCAGGAACAACCTGGCCAAGCATGGGGTCTCCTTCGAGGAGGCTTCGACTGCATTCGCCGATCCTCTCGGCCGAATTATCGATGATCCCAGGCATTCGGCGGGGGAACAACGGCTCGTCCTGATTGGATACTCTCGGAATAACCAGCTCTGGCTGTAATGTTCACAGAGCGCCGGAAAAACCTGCGCCTGATCAGTGCCCGAACCGTAACCCGCGCCGAGCGCGACACATATGAAAAACGCTCCCGGTAAGTCGAAAAGATCAAGGAAGTTGCCAATCACGGCATGCTCCCCGAGTACAACTTCAGCAAGGCAGACGCAACAAATACGCTGCCCGATACGCAGGGGGGACAAATCTCATCCTGCTCGATCCCGACGTCTTGAAGGATTTCCCGGATTCGAAGGCGGTCAACGAAGCTCTGCGCGCCTTGAGCGCGATCATCAAGAGACAGCCAAAGCCCGCCGCTCAGCGTAGTACATTTTCAAGAGCGAAAACCCTGCCCCGATAGTTACTTTTGCCCAGACCCGCTGACAGTCCCCGGCGGCAGACTTTCCACCTCACGCATAACTGATGACGGCTTCCGCCGCCCAGCTCGACTACAGACCGTCGTACAAAGCCGCGGCCATCGCGAGCACGCTGGTCTTCATTCTCTACCTCGTCACCCTCTCGCCCTCGACGGCGATGTGGGACACCAGCGAGTACATCGCGGCCGCGTACATCCTCGGCATCCCGCACCCGCCCGGCAACCCGCTATTCATCCTCATCGGCCGCGTGTTCGCGATCCTGCCCATCGCGCCGAACGTGGCCATGCGGATCAACATCTTCGCGGCGCTGTGCAGCGCGGTCTCGGCGGGCATGTGGTTCCTCGTCACCGAGCGCGTCCTGGTGAGCTGGCTGCCGCGCAGATGGCAGCGCATCGCGGGCGGGTCGCTCGCGGCGCTGATCGGCGCGACGTCGTTCACGGTCTGGTCGCAGTCTGTCGTCAACGAAAAAGTGTACACGCTCTCGCTCGTCGGCATGGCGATCTCCGCCTGGCTCATCGTCCGCTGGTGCGACGACCCGGACGGACCAAAAGCCGACAAGCTGCTGATCCTGATCGCGTACATCAGCGGGCTGGGCTACGCCAACCACATGGCCGGCTTCCTCGTGCTGCCGCCTCTCGCGATAGCGGTGCTCGTCAGGCGGCCACGAACGGTATTGAAGTGGCGTCTGCTTCTCGCCGGACTAGCCGCGATCCTGCTGGGCATGACGCCCTACGCCACGCAGCCGATCCGCGCGGCATTCTTCCCCGCCATCAACGAGGGCGAGCCTACCGCCTGCGAGTCGAAGATGGCCGCGGCGTGCACGTTCGACAAAGTCACGTACCAGAGATTCAAGTACAACTTCGACCGCGAACAGTACGGGAAGCCGTCACTAGCCGAGCGACAGGCGCCGTTCGGCGCGCAGGTCGGGATGTGGTGGCTGTACTTCAAGTGGCAGTGGGTCCGCGATCACATGGGGGAGCGTCCCGGCATCCAGACGCTATTCGCCACGATCTTCCTCCTGCTGGGGGGGCTCGGAGGCTACGTCCACTGGCGCCGCGACCGCAATTCCTTCTGGTTCTTCGGGCCGCTCGTCTTCACGGTGACGTTCGGGCTGATCTATTACATGAATTTCAGGTACGGCTTCTCGCAGTCGCCGGACCTCGGCGAAGGAGTCGCGCGGGAAGTCCGCGATCGGGACTACTTCTATCTCTGGAGCTTCTCGACGTGGAGCGTGTGGGCCGCGCTCGGACTGGTGTACGTCTGGGAAACGCTCGCCGCGCTCGCGGGCGCGGACGACGTGAAGCTCGGGAGCGAAATGGTCACCGTTCCCCGGCAGAAGAGCTGGCTCGCGGCATCGCCGGTGCTCGCGCTCGCGCTCATTCCGCTGCTGGCCAACTGGAGCTCGGCGTCCCGCGCGGGGCAGACCGACACGCGGGATTTCGCGGCCGACCTGCTCAACTCGGTCGAGCCGTACGGCATACTAGTCACTGCCGGCGACAACGACACCTTCCCGCTCTGGTACGCGCAGGAAGTCGAAGGAATTCGCCGCGACGTGCTGGTCGCGAATACGTCCCTGCTCAACACCGAGTGGTACACGCGGCAGATGATCCGACGCCCGACCGCGGAGTACGACGCGGCGCGTGGGCCCGCGATCTATCGTGGAAAAGTCTGGACCAAGCCGCAGGACCCGCCGCTCAAGCTGACGCTCAAGGAGTCCGACGCGGTGCCGCTCGCGCTCGAGATGGCTGAGCCGCAGATCTTCCGGAAGGAGGGCACGAGCCTGGTCGCGCGCATCGAGCCGCGCAACATCGGCTACGGCGTGATGGGGTTAGCGCGCGCCGACATCTTCGTCCTGTACCTGATCCGCGACTCGTACCCGCAGCGACCGTTTTACTTCAGCCGCACCACGGGCAACTACGCGGAAGAGCTGGGCATGGGCCGCATGGTGATCGGTACCGGGCTTGCACGGAAGCTGGTTCCATCCGAGCCAACCGCGTCCAGCAACCTGATGTGGCTCCCAGGTGAAGGCTGGTTCGATCTCGATAAATCGCTGGCGATGTGGGACAGCTACAAGGCGCCAGACGAGATGGTCGAGCGCGGCCACTGGATAGACAAGGCGTCGGTCAACATCCCGTACCTGTACGTGCGCGCCGGCTATCTGCTCGCCCAGGCTCTGATCGAGGCCGGCAAGGGAGCCGACGCCGCGCGCGTGTACTCCGAGGTGGTGGCGGTCGCCCGCTCCTCGCACCTGGAAGACGCAATTCCCAGCACGCCGCCGCCGCAGCTTCCGGCACCGGCCGGACGGGATACCGGGGGCACGGAATAAGAGACAACTGAGAAAACACGCTGCCTGCTGCCCGCTAACCGCTGACCGCTACCCGCCACAAACGGATTCTGACCGATCTCTGTGGGTTTCGGATACCAACGGTCAGCATGTGTAGTCAAGCGGGCGGCGGTCAGCGGACAGCAGGTAGCGGGCAGCGTGTCTTCTCCTTCGCCGTGATCGGCGGGCAGCGTGTCTTCTACTTCGCCGTTTCCTTATCCCAAGGCCTTGCCCTCGGGCCTATCTTTGAAGGCGGAGGGATAGTCCTAATTGGTAAGGCAGCGGACTTGAAATCCGCCGCGCGCAAGCGCTTGGGGGTTCGAGTCCCCCTCCCTCCGTGCAGCAGGTACCTTCCACCATGGCCGTACAAGGACTGGCTCGCGCATTCCCGACGGGACTCAGGAGACGTCTGATCTTCCTGGTGGTCGCCAGCGTCGTGCCATTCCTGGTGCTGATCGGAATGGTGGCGCGACGACACCTGCTCGATCAGAAGCCGCTCGCTACCGAGCGGGCCGTGGCACGGACGCAACAGGTGACCGAGCGTCTGAACCACGAGCTCCAGGACATCGACGCAGTAATGCATACGGCGAAGACTTCGGTCGGCGCTTCCAGTCGCGACAGGCCGGCGAACGACAGCATGCTCCGGCGACTCGCAACGCATCTGCCGGATGAATTCCCGCACTGGGTCGTATACACCGGCTCGGGACAGGTGATAGGCAGCTCATCCTCAGACGACGGGCCCCTCGAACCTGCATACGTCCAGTCGCTCTGGGAGTCCAAACCTGCAGCAGCCGGGAGCTTCGTTACCGAGCCCATCGACACGCCCCGTTCAGGGCGCGTGGTTCACGTCATGCTCCCCATGCGGGACACGCGCGGCGATTCCGCTCTGCTCGTCGCACAGATCAGCTTGGCGAGCCTCCAGGAGTCGCTACGCCCCGCGGGCCTTCCCGACCTTCCCGATGGTTCAACAATCACCGTCATAAGCGAGAAGGGAGTTGTACTTGCCCGGTCGCTGGACGCCGAGCGGTGGGTCGGGCGCAACGTGTCGGCATCGCGGCCGGCGCGTACGAGCAGCTATCACGACAGCGGAACCGGGGAGCTCGTGTCCGACGATGGCGTCCATCGTTTGATCGCGTTCTCCCGCCTGGAGAGCGCACCATGGCGGGTTTACACCGGTGTTCCGCTGAGCTCCATATACGCGCAGGCTCGCTGGGATTTCGGCCGCGCGCTGGGGTACGGCGGATTAGCCCTCGCGCTCGCCCTTGGACTCGCCACGTGGCAAGCATCGCGGATCATCGACCCGCTGACCCGTCTGTCGGCGGACGCGGCGAAACTGGGAACGGGGAACCTCGCGCACCGAACCGGCGTACTCGGAGCGGACGAGCTCGGAGTCCTTGGCAGCGCCATCAACCAGATGGCGGCTACCCTGGAACACCAGGGTGCCGGCCTCAGGGAAAGTGAGGAACGGTACCGCGAGTTATTCGACATCAATCCGCTCCCGATGTGGGTGTTCGACGCCGATACCCTCGCGTTTCTAGCCGTCAACCGTGCCGCAATCCAAGCGTATGGTTATTCGGAGCAGGAAATCCTGGCGATGAAGATCACCGAGATACGGCCACCGGAAGACATCCCGATCCTGATGACCCAACTGCAAACGATCAGCGAGGTGACGAGCCTGTATCCCACGCGTCATCAGCGAAAGGACGGCACGATAATCCATGTCGAGATTGCTTCCGGCGTCATTACCTTCGGGGGGCGTCCGGCGAGAATGGTGGTCGCGAACGACGTGTCGGACCGGGTCCGCGCCGAGGACGCATTGCGTGAGGCGGAACTGCATCTGCGGCAGTCGCAACGACTCGAAGCGGTCGGCCAGCTCACCGGCGGAATAGCGCACGACTTCAACAACGTGCTCACCGCAATCGGAAGCTACAGCGACTTCCTGTACGAGTCACTCGACGCGGATGACGCCCGCAGACTGGACATCCAGGAGATCCGCAAGGCGACCGATCGCGCGGCCGGACTTACTAGGCAGTTGCTCGCGTTCAGCCGCAGCCAGATCCTGCAGCCGCGCGTGCTGGACATAAACGATTCCCTGCGGGAGCTGGAATCGCTGCTGAAGCGGCTGCTGAGAGCCGATATCGAACTTGTGTTCGTGCTCGATCCCGACGTCGGGCATGTTCGCGCCGACCCAGGGCAGCTGTCGCAGGTAATCATCAACCTCGCGGTCAATGCGCGCGACGCAATGCCTGCCGGCGGAGTGCTCAGGATTTCGACGCGCAACGAGTTCGTGACAACGTCTGGCGACGATGCCGCCAACCCGCTCGCCGTCGCTCCCGGCGCGTACGTGGTTATCGATGTGTCGGACACCGGGACCGGGATGGACGCGGATACGCTCCAGCGAATGTTCGAGCCTTTTTTCACGACGAAGGGGCCGGCCGAGGGAACGGGACTAGGCCTCTCCACCGTGCACGGCATCGTGCTTCAGAGCGGCGGGTACATTTGCGCGGATTCGCGAGTCGGCTCCGGGACGACGTTCACGATCCGTTTCCCGCGCGTCGATCAACCTGTGGAACCGGAGCGTGCGCCGCCTGAGCAAGCGGTTGCAGCAATCCGTAACGAGACGATTCTGGTCGTGGAGGACGAAGAAGCGGTTCGGCGCGCCGCCAAACGCATTCTCGCGGGGAAGGGATACACCGTTCTGGAAGCCGGCAGCGGGACCGAAGCGATGGAGGTGATCGACTCGAATCCCAGGATCGATCTGTTGCTAACCGACCTCGTAATGCCCGGGATGGGAGGGCGAGAGCTCGTGCGCGTGCTGCGCGAACAGAACCGCTCGATCCCCACGCTCTACATGTCAGGCTACACGAAGGACGCCGTCATGCGCTCGGAGCTGGACCCCGACATCATGGTGCTGGAGAAACCGTTCTCCCACGCCGAGCTGGCCGCGAAGGTTCGTGAGGTGCTCGACAACAACGGCGCGTAGGCGGGCCGACATCCCGGAATACACGCCTTTCAGTCGCTTGCTTAGGTTATGTAGGCCGGATTCCACTGAATTTGTTCAACCGCCACCTTACTCATCACATGTCGCACGCAGCCGTTCCGCTGACGCGCCGCACATTTGGCCAGACTCTGCGCCCCGACGCGTGGTGGGTTCAGCCGCTCCTGGTCTTTCTGATACTGAGCGGATTCGTCGTCTACGCGACATGGGCCGCTTTCCAGAACGCGCACTACGAGTTCGGACCGTACCTGTCGCCGTTTTATTCCCCGCTTTTGTTCGGGGATTCGTCGCATTCCGTGTTCGGCCCCAAACCCTCCGCCTGGCCGGGGTGGC
>JACDCY010000177.1 GCA_013817305.1 Gemmatimonadaceae bacterium
ATGCTGAGTCGTCTGTTTCCTGAATCCATATTTTCGCGCAAGCTCAATCCCAACGCAGAGCGGCGGCTAAAGCTGTCGCAGGCGCGGGCGGAAGAGACGATTGTCCGCGGTCACGTGGATAACGCGCTCATGTTCGTGGACACGCTCGCCGAGGATCTGTCGTTCGATCGGGCGATCGACACGTACGTGCGCGTAATGGGGATACCGGAGCCGCTGGCGAGCACCGTGGCCACGAGAGCGCTCGTGCAGCTCGGTCGCGATCTGGTGCCGTTCAGGCGCCGCGCACGGGAAGAGGGCCAGGAAGATCAGGAGACCAAGCCGCGACTGCGGCTGGATGACGCGGCTTCGAGAAAGAAGTCGGTCCAGCGGGCCTGAGAGTGACAGGGATCAGTGATCAGTGCTCCGATGAGGCCGCATCCCGGGTATTGGTGACTGATCACTGATCCCTGATCACTTCCTCGGGCGCCATATAGTCCCAAAGGCTCACCAAAAAGATCGCCAGGACCAGCACCGCCGAGACCACGCACCATTGGCAGATCGCGTGGATGACGAATAGCTCCAGATACGTGAGCCAGCCCGAGAAGGCGACGCCGAAACCCGAGAGCAGCACCAGGACCAGCGACAAGCGGCGCGAATCGGCAAAACGACCCTGCAGGCCCGCCATCGCAACGACGAACGTCACCGCGTAAAAGCCGATCCCCCAGGCTGCCACGGGCGCACCCAGGAATACGGCCCAGGGACTCGAGTTGACGGTCTCGCACGATCCAACCTGGCAGGACAGCTCGCCGATCGCGCCGAGCTTGTACAGCGTCAGGTACAGGGCGACGAAGATCCCGGCGAGCGCCAGCGCCGCCACGACCATTCGCCGGTTCACCTGGTCGTGTCGCTCCCCGCTGCCACCGCAGCGGCGGCGCGCGCGGTGTCCACCGCGGCCTTGATCTCATCGTACGTCAGGGGTCCGGTGTACAACTTCCCGCCTATGAAGAAGCTGGGCGTCGAGCGGACGCCCCGCCGCGCAGCCTCTGCCGCGTTCGCGTCTATCCGCGCCTGATGGCGGCGCGCGTCAAAGCAGCTCTCCCACGCCTTCAGGTCGAGCCCTGCGACCTGGGCGGCTGACTTCAGCTGACCCTTGGGATTCTTGGTCGCGTACGTGCTCCACTCGTGCTGACGCGCATATATCTGCTCGTGCATCGCCCAGAACTTGCCCTGGTCGTCGGCGCACGCGGCGGCGTTGGACGCCGCATGGCTGTTCAGGTGCTGTGGCAGAGGCAAATCGAAGTAAGTAAGATTCGCAAGCCCGGGCTCGATGATTCGGCTGCGAACGTCAGGCTCCGTTATCGTCGCGAACCGCGCGCACGCAGGGCATTCAAAATCCGCGAACTCGACTATCTGAACCGGAGCGCTGGAATCGCCGAGCATGTACCCCCGGGCAGCGCCGACTACGCCAGGCGCAAGCGGCACGGGAGCATCGACGGCGGTGGGTGAATTGCCGGAGCGAAGGGCAGCGTACGCGAGTCCGCCGATGCCGGCCGCCGTGATGGCGCCGAGTATCAGGTAGAAGCCGAGTGGCCGACTTGATGCGTTGCGAGCGTTGCGAACCGAGCCCTTGGGGCCGGAAGGTTGCTTAGGTTGTGCCATTTTACGGTCTCGAGACGACTGAATGAACAGGAAAGGTAAGTCTATGAACGCTAAGCACGGCAATGCAAGCTGACAGCATACGGGTCCCCGTAGGACCGGGGTCGATCCACGTGGAGCGGTACGGCCACGGCGGAACGGGAATAATTCTGCTCCACGGTTTCGGCACATCGGGCTTTCTCTGGCGAAACGTCGCGCCCGTGCTGGCGGAAGCCGGCCATACCGCGTATGCGGTGGATCTGTTCGGCTACGGGGAATCAGACCGGCCATTCGACGCCGACTTCGGGATCGAGGCGCAGGCGGAGTACCTCGATGCTGCCATGACCGCGCTTCGCGTGGCGAAAGGGGTGATAGTCGGCGTTGACCTGGGCGGCGTGATCGCGCTCCGCCTGGCTGCCACGCGGCCGGAACGCGTGCAGCGTCTCGTGCTGATAAACACCCCCGCGTTCGACGAGCTGCCGCCCAAGGACATCACCACGATGCAGCGCAGCACGGCCAGGTTTGCCGTGCGCGTTACACGCGGCGTGCTTGGCGCGGCTCCGCTCCTGAAGAGTGTGCTCGAGGGCGGCGTCGCCGATCCGGCGAACATGCCGATGAAGCTCGTCGCGAGGTATCTGGCGGCGTTCGCCGGACAGAATGGCGTCCAGCACCTGCTCGCCCTGGCGAGCTCGGTGAGACGCGAGGAATTCGAGGATCTCGATTTGGCCTCGATCCACGCCCCGACACTCGTAGTCTGGGGCGACCAGGACAAGTGGCTCGATCCCAAGCTTCCGGACCGGCTCGTCAACGC
>JACDCY010000012.1:0-41432 GCA_013817305.1 Gemmatimonadaceae bacterium
CGCGCAGGCCGCGACTGCACAGGCGGCCCCAACCCGGGCTCCGATTCAGCAGCCGGCGGTAAGCAAGGCGGGCATCGATTCAGCGTGTGTCGCGCGTGCCCTCCCGCTCACAAGCTCATTTCTGTTCACCGGCTTGCGCAACGCGCTGGCTGAAGCGCGAAGCTGGGCGAGCGCTCCCCCGCTCCCGCCTGGTCAGGCCACCGTTCGCGCGGTAAAGCTCACGCTCGGGTGGTCGGCCGTCCTGATTCTGCTCGGCCTCGGCGTGCTGATGTTCGCGCCGGAAAAGCTCCGGCGGATCACTGAGGCGCTTGGGCGGGATCCCGGGAAGGCGCTGTCCATCGGGTTGCTCGTGGACTTTGCCACGCTTCCCGCGCTGGCGGCCCTCATCATCCTTCTTGCGGTCACGCTGATCGGAATACTGCTGATACCGTTCGCGATCGTCGCCTTCCTGCTCATGTGGATGGGGATAGCGGCGCTGGGATTTTTCGCGGTCGCGCAGGTGTTGGGCATGGCGGTAATGGGTCCCAAGCAGAGCTCGATGTCGCAACGCGGCGCGGCGCTGGGCGGACTAATAACAGGGCTGATCATACTTCTCGCACCGTGGCTCGCCGCGGCCGGAATGACGTGGAGCAGCATGCCCGCCCTGGTTCTGCGGGGTATCGCGGTAACGATCACCATTGTTGCGGTGACGACCGGGCTCGGCGCGGTGTTTCGTGCGCACAAGCGGGAGCGAGCGCCGCAGTACATCCCGCTGGCCACCCACACGCGGGAAGAGCTGGCGTGGGAGACGCCTACTCCTGTGGGCGGTGTGGTCGCGGCGAAGAGGCCCTCGAAGGTCCACTAAGGTCGCCCTGGCGCGAGCCGGTACTATACGGCGGACGGATTACTACGACCGACCAGATCGACGAGCCTTCGCCCAAGATCCAGTAGCGCGCGGCCGGCAACGGAGTCGGGCTCGGCTACCACTATCGGCATCCCGGTGTCACCGCCCTCCAGGACGCGGCCGTACAACGGAATGCGAGCCAGCAGCGGAAGATCGAGCTCCTTCGCGAGCCGCTCGCCCCCACCAGATCCGAAGATCGTCGTCTGCTCGTTGCAATGCGGGCACTGGAAGTAGCTCATGTTCTCGACGATGCCCAGCACCGGAACGCCTACACGCTGGAACATCTTGGCGCCGCGTAGCGCGTCGCCCGTGGAAACTTCCTGCGGCGTCGTCACGATGAGGGCGCCGGAAACGTGCGTCGCTTGCACGAGTGACAGCTGCGCGTCACCAGTCCCCGGCGGCAGATCCACGATGAAATAGTCGAGCTCGCCCCACATGACGTCGCGCAGAAACTGGGTGATGATCTTCATGATGATCGGGCCGCGCCAGATAGCCGGCTGGTCGCGGTCGACGAGGAACCCCAGGCTCATGACCTTCACGCCGTGCGCCTCGAGCGGGATGATCTTCTCGCCCTGCACATCGGGCTGCTCGTTCACGCCGAGCATGGCGGGGATATTGGGGCCGTAGACGTCCGCATCCATCAGCCCTACGCGCGCACCCGCCTTGGCCAGTGCGACCGCGATGTTGGTCGAAACCGTGGATTTTCCAACGCCTCCCTTCCCGCTCGACACCGCGATGATCTGGCCGAGGTGCGGGTACGCGACCGGTGTCGGGGCGGGCACTGCAGGCCGCTGCTTCGCCTCCTGGCCGATCACCGGAAGAGCCCTGCTCTGCGGGGCCGGCTTCGCCGGAGGGGGTGGAGCTCCGCTGGCCGACCCCTGGTCCTTCACGTCGACCCGCACATCCGTCACGCCGGAGATGCCGGCAACCGCGGCGCGAACTTCCCCCACCAGGGCCGCATCGTCAGTGGGATCCAGAAGTAGCGTAAGCCGCACGCGCCCGTCGGTTGTGGTAGCCACGTCGCGCACCTGGTCCGCGGATACGATGTCGCTCCCGACGCGCTTGTTTCGTACGCGTATGAGCGCCCCCGCGATGCGCTCCTGCAGAGATTCGGTCGACAACTCAGATCTTCCCGGCGTTCAGAAAAACGCGCGCGGCCGCCACGACGTCGTGCCGCACTTCCTCGAGCGAGCCCGCGATGAGCGCGCCGGACGCTTTCGCGTGCCCGCCGCCGCCGAACTCCTTCGCGAACGCGTTGACGTCCACCGCACCAGCGCTGCGGAACGAGACCTTCACCTTGCCGTGCCCCAAGTCGCGAAAAAAAATCGCCATTTTGGTTCCGGAGACCGAACGGGGGTGCTCGGCGATTCCATCGAGGTCCTCCGATTTCAGTCCGTGCGTCTCGGCCGCCCCTGCTTCGACGGAGATCCAGGAGATTCCGTACTCGGGATCCACCTCCAGAGTCGCCAGCGCATCGCGCAGGAGGTGCAGTCGGCCAACTGGGACTGAAGCGTAAATCCGCCGGTACATCGCTTCGGGATCCACGCCGGCCGCGAGCAGCGCGCCAGCGATCGCGTGGCAACGCGCGCTGGTATTGCTGAAGCGAAAGCCGCCGGTATCGGTCAGCAGCGCTACGTACAGAGCTTCTGCGACCGGCGCAGTCAGCTCCAGCTCCAGCACCGCGGCGACGTCGTAGATCAGCTCACCCGTGGCGCAAGCCGCGGTGTCGCACAGCGCCAGGTCGGTAATCGCCACGTCCGAAGGGATGTGGTGATCGATCACGATCTTCGTCGCGCCGGACTCTCGCACGACGGGTCCGAGCGGGCCGAGCCGCCGCAGGTCGCTGATGTCCAGCACCACGATCAAGTCCGCCTTGCGAATCGTCTTCTCGGCGTCGTCGGAGAAGTTGCGCACGTCGTCGCCCAGGAGAAACTCGAACATCGCCGGCCACGGCGTGGGGTTGGCGATGCGCGCCTCGATGCCGAGCTGTGCCAGCAGGCGCGCCAGCGCCACTTCCGAGCCGCAGCCGTCCCCATCCGAGTTTATGTGGGTCGATATCGCGACCGAGCGCCCCGTGCGAAACTCATTTGCGATTCGCTCGATCGCCGACTTTCTGTCGTCGGGTACCGCCAACAGATCAGCCATGTCTCTCCGCCCGGCCAAGCGTCGAGTGTGATTTCCCGTACAGGAAATAGATCAGGAGTCCGAGCGTCATCCACGCCAGCAGGCGGAGCCACGTATCACGCGGCAGGCTCACCATCATGTAGCCGCAAATCAGGATCGCGAGGATCGGCACCAGCGGCACGAGTGGAGTGCGAAACGGCCGCGGCAGATTGGGCTCGCGGTACCGGAGCACGAGGATTCCCGCGCTCACGATGATGAACGCGAACAGTGTGCCGATCGAGACGAGCTCGCCGAGAATGCCGATCGGAAAAATACCCGCCACGACTGCGGCTACCGCTCCAGTGAGTATGGTCGTGATGTACGGGGTTCGAAACCTTGGATGCACTTTGCCGAACACTGGCGGCAGCAGGCCGTCGCGCGCCATCGCATAGAATATCCGCGGCTGCGCCAGCAACATCACGAGCACCACCGAGGCCAAGCCCGCGATGGCGCCGATGTTGACGAACATTCCGAGCCAGGCGAGGCTCGGCCCGGCGGCCTCGATCGCCACGAACACCGGATGAGGGACGTTGAGCTGCGTGTAGCTCGCGAGCCCCGTCATGACGAGAGCCATGAGTATGTACAGCACGGTGCAGACGGCGAGCGAGCCCAGGATACCGATAGGCATGTCGCGTTGCGGATTCCTGGCCTCCTGTGCTGCCGTGGAGACGGCGTCGAAACCGATATAGGCGAAAAAGATCACGCCGGCGCCGCGCACGATGCCGCTCCATCCGAATTCTCCGAACGTGCCGGTGTTCGGCGGGATGAACGGATGCCAGTTGGCCTGGTTCACGTACATGAAGCCGAACCCGATCACCAGCAGCACGATCGCGAGCTTGACGATGACGATGAAGTTGTTGAAGCGCGCGGACTCGCGGATGCCGATGACGAGCAGCGCCGTCATGATCGCGACGAGAAACACGGCCGGGAAATTGAGCAGCGCTCCCGTGCGGGTGAACTCTCCGTCGACGTACGACAGTGGGGAGTTGGTGAGCTGAGCAGGCAGACTCACACCCAGCTCGCCCATGAACGTGCTGAAGTACCCCGACCAGCCCACCGCCACCGTTGCGGCGCCAAATAGATACTCGAGTATGAGATCCCAGCCGATGATCCACGCCATGAATTCGCCGAGCGTCGCGTAGCCGTAGGTATACGCGCTTCCGGATATCGGGATCATCGCGGCGAATTCCGCGTAGCACAGCCCGGCGAACAGACAGCCGACTCCCGCCAGGACGAACGAATACACGATCGCCGGGCCGGCGTACTGCGCGGCCGCGGTCCCGGTGAGCACGAATATGCCGGCGCCGATTATCGCACCGATCCCGAGTGCGGTGAGGTTGAGTGGACCAAGCGCGCGACGCAGAGTCTGATGCTCGCCAACGCCCTCCCCCGCTGCCTCGGCCTGCAGGAGGGCGACGGACTTCCGGGTCCAGAGACTCACGAAGTCGAGTAGTTCGGCGCCTCGCGCGTGATGGTGACGTCGTGCGGGTGCGACTCGCGTAGCCCAGCCGCGGTGACGCGGACGAATCTGGAGTCGGTCCGAAGAGCCTCGATGGTCTCCGCGCCCACATAACCCATCCCGCTTCGCAGTCCGCCGACCATTTGGAAGAGCACGTCGCTGGCGGGGCCCTTGTAGGGGACACGCCCCTCGATCCCCTCCGGCACGAGCTTCTTCGCGGACATCTCTCCCTCCTGGAAGTACCTGTCCGCGCTTCCGTCCTGCATCGCGGAGAGGCTGCCCATCCCGCGGATCATCTTGAATCTCCGGCCTTCCATCAGGATCGATTCACCGGGGCTTTCCTCGGTTCCCGCGAGCATGGAGCCCATCATGACGGTCGACGCGCCAGCGGCGAGGGCCTTGACGATGTCGCCCGAGTATTTGATGCCTCCGTCCGCGATGATCGGCACGTCGCCGGCACCCTCGACGGCGTCGAAGATCGCGGTGAGCTGGGGCACGCCAACGCCAGTGACGACCCGGGTCGTGCAGATCGAGCCGGGACCGACACCCACCTTCACGGCGTCCACTCCGCGCTCTGCGAGCGCAGCCGCGCCCTCGCGCGTCGCGATGTTGCCCACGACCAGCTGCACGTCGGGGAACATCTCGCGAACGTCAGCGGTAGCCAGCAGAACTCCCTCGCTGTGACCGTGCGCGGTGTCGATGACGAGAACGTCCACGCCCGCGTCGATCAGCGCGCGCGCGCGATCGCGGTAGTCCGTCGCGCCGATTGCGGCCGCGGCGCGCAGCCGTCCATGCTCGTCCTTGCTCGCGTTCGGGAACTGCCTGCGCTTGTGGATATCCTTCACGGTGATCAGGCCCTTGAGACGGCCGTCCTTATCCACGACGGGGAGCTTCTCGATGCGGTGCTCGCCGAGGATTCGCTCGGCCTCGTCGAGCGTGGTGCCGAGCGGCGCGGTGACGAGACCTTCGGACGTCATCGCTTCGCTGAGGGGCCGGTCGAGATTCCGTTGAAACTGGAGATCCCGGTTCGTGATGATCCCCACGAGCTGGCCGGAAGAATCCACGATCGGCACCCCGGAAATCTTGAACCGGCTCATCATTCCCACGGCCTCGCGGAGAGTGCCTCCGGGCGCGAGCGTGATCGGGTTCAGGATCATGCCGCTCTCGGACCGCTTGACGCGATCGACTTCGGCGGCCTGCCGATCGATGGACATGTTCTTGTGGATCACGCCCATTCCGCCCGCGCGCGCCATCGCGATCGCCATCTCGGATTCGCACACGGTGTCCATCGCCGCGGATAGGAGCGGGATGTTGAGCGTGATGCCGCGCGTGACCCGGGAGGCGGTCGAAACGTCGCGTGGGTGGATCTGCGAGTGACCGGGAGCGAGCAGAACGTCGTCGAACGTCAGCGCGACGCGGGCACGGACGCGGGAGTATCCGCTCTCGAACTGCTCGGGGTCGGGGTCTTCCATGCGCAAAGACCCGCGCGCCGGGAGTTCCGGGGCTGCGGGTCGCTTGGTCTGTCGAGTTTGGGGTGCCATAGCCAAAGGTACAGCTACGTGTCGAAATCTGCTACCAGTCCGTTGCGCGGGTCCGAAGTGAGGCTACGGGGGATCCAGGTTTGGAGTGCGCCAGTTTCGAGAAGGCCAGTTTCGAGTAGGCCAGTTCCGAGTGGCCCATCACGCACTCACTTCCGACTGGCTCACTCGGTACTGGCGCACTCCCCACTTGGATCCCCCGTCGGAATGCCAGGAGCTAAAGCGGCCGCCCGATCGCCCTCAACCGGCGCCGAACTCTACGGGGCAAGAAGAACGCGGCAGCCATGAGCGTGTGCTGCAGATTGAGCGAATCCAACGACTTGGGATCCCCGTTCCAGTGGTCGAGCGCCACAGTCCGCCCCGCGTTGGCGATCAGCCGCTTGAGCGACATGACCAGGACAAACACGTCGTCAACTTCCCCGAAAAAGGGAATGAAGTCGGGCATCATGTCCAACGGCATCAGGATGTAGGCGATCGCCCCGCCTACGAGCAGCTTATCTACGCCGTTCACGCGCGAGTCGGTGATCAGCCCGTACAGCAGGCGGAGGAAATTCGGGAGTTGGCTGATGGTGTCGGTCACCATGCGCTTGGCACCCGTCCGCGGCTTCTCGCCTCCACTGGCGGCCTTCTTGTCGACGCGCCTCTGGCGGGCTCTGCGGGCTGCTGCTCTCTCTGCTTGCGTGCTCACGGCTGTCTCCGGGCGGTGGTCCGCCGCGCGATCGCTACTCGCCGGCTGGCGGCTGCGACTGCGTTGGCGGCGGCGACGAGGGCTTCGTCACCACGTTGACTACGTCCGTTGCAACAGACTTGCCAACGTTGGCGACGCCGTTGATTACACCCGCCGCTTTGCTTAAAACGCTCATGGTTCCGGCGATCGCGCCAGCCGAGACTTTTCCCGCCCGCAGGGTGTCTTCCACGTTCTCGGCGAACCGCTGAATGGGGTTCTGGGCGGGTGCCGGGCGGCGCGAGTACTTGGACTCGAGAAAATCGATGTAATCGAGGATCTCATAGATCCGGTCGTCAGGCAGAGAGTCCAGCTTTCTGACGATCCGCTCACGCATGACGTCGTTCACGTCGAGAGGGCCTCAGCCGCGCCAGCGAGCTTTCTTACCACGCGTGTCGATATGGACGTACGGCGTCCTGGCGCGCAGGTACATCCCAAGCCCGCCGGCAAGATGGGGGTGCTTCAGCTCCACGATCTCGACTGCCAATCCGAGCATTCTCGTGTCGGCGGCGTTGAACTTTCCGTCGCCGTTCACGTCCATCGCCACGTCGGCCGCGTCACCGTACTGGTGCCGGCTGTCGCGCGCGGCGCGTCTGATCTGGCGGTTATGGTCCGGAGAACGGAAACCGGACTTCACGTCCAGCGCGAGCTCGACTTCGCCGCCGTGCCAGCGCTGGATCTCGGCCACGACGAGCTCCAGCTTGTCGAGCAGGCGGGGGCTGACCGCAGCGTACCGCGGCCAGGACTTTTGGTCATCGTGCGAGACGAAATCCGACACGCGCAAGTGCTTGGTGATACGCAGGCCAAGATCGCGCGGCATGATCTCCATGAAGCCTTCCGGCGGCGGACGATTGCCGCCGACCTTCTCGTTCAGATAAGTGCCGATCCGGTATCCGTTCAGGATCCCGCCGACCTTCTCCGTGAAAGGCGCCAGCACGGCGACCGCCAGCCCATCGATCGCACGCTGCTCGGATCCCCGCACCAGAACGACCCGATAAAAGCCCGGCTTGTCGGGTCCGGCGAGCATTGCGCCTGCGAGCGGACGCGGAGGAGCCACGGCCACGCTGTCTCCGAGGCGCATCCAGGTATAAGCGAGCCCTGTCGGGTCCCCCTGAATCTGCAGCGGATACTCCAGCATCTCGCCGGGGAGGACGAACCTGACCTTCACTTCGCCGCTCGTCCCGTACGCGTCCATCGACGGGGTTACCGTAGGCATCGCCCGCGTCTTGAGGAACGAAGCGAACGGCGCGGTCGCAGCACGGTCGGCCCGGAACTGGATGACCCCCACGGCGGCCACCACGAACAGGACAAGCGTTATCACGCTTTCCCTGCCGTTGGAGCGGCGCCGACGCGGCGCGCGACGTGGTGGAGTGCGCCGATCGGGCGTATTCAAGGACATCCGGATAAAGATAGTCGGTAGGGAGACGGCTGGTAAACAAAAGACGTTCTAGGTGGGGAACTGCAACTTAGAACTGCCAAGCTGATAGCTGCCAGCTAGGCCGTTCTACGTGGCAGTTAGAACGGTCAGTACAGGTATACCGGCGTCCCCACCGGTACCATCTCGAAGAGCCGCTCGATGTCCTCGTTGCGCATGCGCACGCACCCGTGACTGACGGCCTGGCCGACGGTTTCCGGCTTGTTCGTGCCGTGGATGCCGTAACCGTCGCCCAGGGTCAGGCGGCGGGTGCCCAGTACTCCCTCGTACCGGCGCGCATTGGTGCCGAACGGCGGGATGATGATGTTCCCCCCTGCGACCACCTCGCGATCCTCGCTACCGCCTCCGAGCGACACGATCGTGCCGTTCGCCGAGCGCTTTACCAGCTCCGACCCGGACGCGTAGATCAGCCCGCCATCTCCGGTCGGAACGCTTTCGTTGCGTGATAGCTTCACGACGCCGAGACCGCGCTTCTTGGCCTGCTCCTGGTAATGCCAGTCAGGCGGAACCCACGCTGGATTCACCTGTTTCTGTTGCACTACGAGCCGGCCGCGGGGTGTCTGGAACCGGTACCGGTTGGTTCCACTCACGAACTCCTTCCCGCTTCCAGTTGCGACGGGGGCCTGGAACAGGACCGTGTTGCCACGCTTGAACCAGATCTTCCGCTCGGCGATGCTCACGACGATGTACGGCTGATCCGCAGCGGCGACCGGGGCGCTCGCAAGCACGCTCTTGAGGCTGTCGGTCGTGGTTCCGAGCTTCGCCCTGACCTCCTCGAGCACGCCGAGGTTGTCGTTGAACACCATCCGATTGACGTCGCGCTCGTAGCGAAGCTCGGCGGTGCGCGTGACCAGCATCGCGCTGACCGCGGCGACCGCCACGAATCCGGCGATCAACATCCAGGCGCTGCGTCCGCCGAATCGAAATGCGTCTGCGTAGCTCATCTTAGTAGAAGTATACCTTCGTACCTGCAGAAAGGTTCTCCAGGATAGCCTTTAAGTCGGTTTCGCTCGCGCGGATGCTGCCGGGAAGCAGGTAAGTCGAATCCGCGAGCGGACCCGACTTCGGCTGCGAGTAGATGACGGTTCCCCCGTCGAGCAAGAGAGCGATCGGGCCGAGCGCGCCGGCGACGCTGCCGCCCGCGCCTGCGAGCTTCCTGTCGGCGTACACCCACGCCGGCACGTTCCACGCTCCGTTCATCAGAACTTCCACGATGGTTCGCTCGCCGCGCGGAATGGCCATGCGGATCGTGTCGGGCGGCGCTCCAACCGTTCGCTCGGGCCCCACCTGCGCCTGCATCTCGCGCAGGATTGCCCCCTCGCGCTCCAGATAAATCTTCCCGCTATCGACCGGGATCGAGAGGTGGATGCGCTTGTCCATCTGGGCCTGCCTTCGCGCCAGCTCGACCGCAACGCGCAGCTTATCCTGCTCCGCGCTGATGATGAGGTCGGTCCTCTCTCTCTCCGCGCTGCTCATGCTCGCGCGCAGGCGCCCCACTTCGCTGTTGTAGTCGTAGCGCTTGTAGAGCAGCCACGCGTTTATCACGAGCAGGGCGGCGACACCGATCGCCATGGTGAAGATGAAGCCGGGGTAGCTGCGTCTGAAATCACGCCAGCCGCTACGGCGGCGATCGCTTCTGAATTCACCGCCTCGGCGGTCGGAATCAGGATCTGTCATTGAGTTCGGCTAAGGGCCAGGAGGTCGAGCACTGGAACGCCGACCGGGTCGCTCCGTCCATAGCGGACGCGCGCGACGATGGTGAGAGACGCGAGAGGTGAGACCGCACGAGCCATGCCGAGCAGCGAGGGAGGGACGGCAACGTACAGAAGAGCTCGCTCGATGCCGGGGCCCTGAACGAGCATGTACGGCTCGCCGTCCACGAGGCCTTTCCGCAGTGGGTCGGCTGTGTGCAGCGCAACGAATTCAACCTCCCAGCGGACGAGCCGTCCCCTGCTTCCTGCCGAATCCGCGCGGAGGTCCGCGGCGCTCATGCGCGTCGGCGCGCCCGAGTCCGCGGGAACGACGTCCGTGGCCAGCACCCATCCCTCGGTGCGAACGCGAAGCCAGTCCCTGTCGCGCGCGAGCACCTCGAGCCTGGCGCTGGTATCGACGCGGGCCGTGCCCCGCCCCGCTGGCGACGTACGCAAGACCGTTGGCCGGGACGGCGTCACGGTCTGCGGTATGGGCGGAGCTGGCGCAGCGGGCGCGTCCTGAGCCAGGGCCGCGTTCGCGCAAACGTGCAACGCAAGCAGGACGACCAGTGTCGGTGGAGAGGTCAGATGAATCGGAGTTAGATTGAGAAAGTCAGGGGCGGTCGAACATATCACCGTCACCATACACCGCCAATATCACTTTGCCCCGGCGACGATGAGCCTTCCGAACATGCCGCCTCGAGCGGGCTAACGCCTCTGGCCTCTGACCTCGCGCGCCCAGTCGCGCTCGTAGTCCTCGATGGCTGGGGCTTCCGGGAGGCTCGCGAGGGCAATGCCATCGCCCTGGCAAGGACTCCAGCGTGGGACGCCCTCTGGTCGCGGCCGTCCAAGACGCTCCTCGAGGCGTCGGGACTTCGCGTGGGACTTCCGCGTGGACAGATGGGGAACAGCGAGGTAGGGCACCTGAACCTCGGCGCCGGGCGCGTGGTAATGCAGGATCTCGTTCGCATCAACACGTCGATCGAGGACGGCTCGTTCCACGTCAATCCCGCTTTCGTGGCGGCGTGCGAGCAGGCCAACGCGCGCGCCGGGACGCTTCACCTCATGGGTCTCGTCGGGTGCGGGGGTGTGCACGCGCTGGACCAGCACCTCTTCGCGCTGATCGATCTCGCTGAGCGCGCTGGCGTTCGCCGCATCGCGATTCACGCAATGCTCGATGGCCGCGACACGATGCCGACGTCCGGCCTCGCCTACCTCGACGAGCTGCTGGCGCACGCCCGCGGTCGCGCGTTCGTTGCGAGCATCGGAGGCCGGTACTACGGCATGGATCGGGATCGAAGATGGGACCGAACGCAGCTG
This sequence comes from Gemmatimonadaceae bacterium, assembly GCA_013817305.1. Classification (GTDB taxonomy): domain Bacteria; phylum Gemmatimonadota; class Gemmatimonadetes; order Gemmatimonadales; family Gemmatimonadaceae; genus JACDCY01. The sequence goes on from JACDCY010000012.1 coordinate 11,214, forward strand.
TTTTATCGCGCGGCAGTGCACGGCGCAGGGCCAGTCGTTTCCGATCCGCGGGACGCGCTGCTCGCGTCGTACGCGACTGGCCTCAGCGATGAGTTCATGCTTCCGGTCGTCGTTGCAGATCATGGAGTCGCGCGGGCGCCGATGCGGGATGGAGACGCTGTGATCTGCTTCAACTACCGCTCCGACCGGATGCGCCAGATCGTGCGCGCGCTCGTCGAGCCCGAATTCGATGGATTCGACGCCAGGCCGCGCCCTGCTGTCTCGGTGACGACAATGACCGTGTACGACCCCCGATTCGACCTGCCGGTCGCCTTCGCGCCGCAGTCGATGGCCCGGATAATCGTCGAGGTTCTGGCGGAGAGTGAGCGGTCCATCCTCAAGACCGCGGAAACGGAGAAGTATCCGCATGTGACCTACTTCTTCAACGGGGGCAACGAGCCGCCCGTCCGCGGCGAAGAGCGCGTTCTCATTCCAAGCCCGAAGGTCGCGACATACGACCTTAAGCCCGAGATGAGCGCGCGGGGAGTCGCGGAGGCGCTGTGCGGCGCCATGGAAAAGCGGTCGCACGATTTTCTGCTGTGTAACTTCGCGAACGCTGACATGGTCGGGCACAGTGGCTCCATTCCCGCTACTATTCGCGCGGTGGAGGCGGTTGACGAATGTCTCGGCCGGATCCTTCAGGCGTGCGACCGGTCGGGAACGAGGCTGCTGGTGACAGCGGACCACGGGAACGCCGAGATGATGCTCGACCCTGCGACCGGGGGACCTCACACCGCGCATACGACGAGCCCCGTGCCGCTGGTGTTGTACGGCGAAGAGCGGAAGCTGCTTCGAGCCGGGGGCGCGCTGTGCGATGTTGGTCCGACGGTGTTGGCCATGATGGGTATCGATAAGCCGGAAGAAATGACTGGAGCAGACCTTCGTGAACTTGACTAAATCGTTCGTTGCAGCGGCAGCGCTCGCATGCGCGACGCTGAGCGTACCTGCGGCGGCCTTCGGACAGGTGGGTTACCCGCCCGAGAGCTCGCCCTTCCGTGACCTCGAGTACCGGCACGAGCTGACGCTGTTCGGCGGCGTGTTCAACGCGGGGAAAGATCCGGCAGGCGTCGCCCCCCGCGGCGGTCCGATGGCCGGGCTCCGCTACGAGCTGAGGGTCGGCGGACCGGCGCATCTCATGGTCCGCGCGGCGTACGTGAACTCGGAGCGGCAGGCACTTAATCCAGCGGAGCCGGCGGCATCGCGCGATCTCGGAGTCCATTCCGGGGCCCTGTTCATGGTCGACGCGGGCGTTTCGGTCAACCTCACCGGCCAGAAGAGCTACCGCCGCCTCGTTCCTACAATCAATGCCGGGATAGGATTGGTGAGCGGCGGACCTGACGTGGACGACGATCCGTTCCGGTTCGGCACCCCCTTTGCGATTACGCTCGGCACCGGACTGCGATACGTGCCCGGCGGGCGGTTCGCGGTGCGTGCGGGAATCGATGCGTATCTCTACCGGTTGAAGTACCCGACCAATTATTTCGCGACTTCGCCCGACGGAACGTCCGTGCTGGACGCGCGGCAGTCTACAAACTTCTGGAAGAACAACGTCGCCTTATCGCTAGGAGCGTCGTACCTGTTCTTCCGCTAACACGGGAGCAGGATGCAACGCGACTTCGACAACACCGACGAAATCCGGGACCTCGACGACCAGGAGCTGCACCGGCTGGTGCGGGACCGTCTCGCTGACGACTCGGCGATAGACGCCGACGACCTCCTGGTCGAAGTGCAGGACGGGCGCGTACGGCTCTCCGGGCGCGTCGGCACCGACGGCGAGCGCAGGATCGCCGATCACATCCTGAGCGACGGCATCGGCCTCACGGAGTACGAGAACGAGATCGTGGTCGATCCCATCCGCCGCGCGGAAAGCCCGGAAGCGATCGACGACCACATCGCGAACGAGGAGATGCAGGAGGGCCGGCTGCTGGGCGACCGCGCGCCGCAATCGAGCGACGAAGCCGAGCATCTGAGCGAGAACCTTGATACCGAGCTCTTTGGCACGACCGACGTCACGGAGGCCACGGAGAGTGGCGCCCCGTGGACGCCGCCTACGGGGCCGACGCCCGAGGGGGAAGAATGAATGTGATCAGTGATCAGTGATCAGTGATCAAGTGATCAAGTGATCAAAGGGGCTAGTTAGAGAACCATGCTCCGTCCTGATCACCGATCACTGATACCTTTCCATTTATGCCTCACGCTTCCCTGACCCGCCGCATCACGTTCGCGGCCGCGCACAGATACCGCCGCCCGGAATGGAGCGAGGAGAAAAACCTCGAGGCGTTCGGCTCCTGCTCGCGCCCCAGCTACCACGGACACAACTACGTGTGCGAAATAACCGTGTCCGGCGAGATCGATGGGGAGACAGGCTTCGTCGTGGATCTGGGCGTCCTCGACGCCGTGCTCCAAGAAGAAGTGAGCGACAGGTTCGACCACCGCAACATCAACGCGGACGTCCCGGAGTTCGCGGACGGCATGCTGATCCCGAGCGGAGAGAACCTTGCGCGATTCATTTTCGGCCGAGTGCAGCAGCGTCTGAACGGGGGGGCGACGGTAACGCGCGTCACCGTCGCGGAAGACGACACGCTCAGCGCCACATATACGGGATCCTAGCATGCCAAGCTCCGCTCGCACCACTACCCCTCGCTGGGCGCTCGGCGCGGCGCTACTGATCTGCGCGTGCGCCCCGGCCGCCCGCGTGACTCCGCCGGTCGCCCCGCTCCCCGCCGTAGTCGCTCCGCCGCCGCAGACCATTGTGCCACCGCCCGTCGACGCGCGGCTCGCGCTCGCCCGGGTCGCCGATTCCGTTTTCTCTGATCCGAAGTTCCGCACGGCCGCGTGGGGCGCGCTGATCATCGATCCCGCCACCGGCGACACGCTGTATTCGCTCAACCCGCGCAAGCTGGTCATGCCGGCGTCCAACATGAAAGTCATCACCGGCGCCGTCGTGCTGCATCTGCTTGGCCCCGACTTCCGCTTCCGCACGACGTTCTCCGCGCGTTGCGGCCCGACGCGCACCCGGTGCACGGAGCTCTTCGTGACCGGTCGTGGTGACCCGACGATCAGCCCGCGTTTCCATTCGGATCCAATGACGCCCCTTCGCGCGGTGGCTGATTCCCTGCGCGCCCACGGCGTGACCGGATTTTCCGGCGCTCTGGTCGCGAGCGGCGACGCCTTCCCCGGATCCATTTACGGGTACGGCTGGGAGTTCGACGATCTCGGCGAGGATTACGGCGCGGGAATCGACGATCTCCTGTTCTACGAGGGCCTCGGGCCGGTTGAAGCTGTCGCGCCGTCCGGACTTCGCGTAAGAACTTTCAAGCCGACTCCTGATCCCCGTCAAGCGTACCTCACGATGCTTTCCAGCGCATTGCGGGAACGCGGGCTTGCCCACGAGGGAACTGCGGCTACGGACAGCGGGCGCTCGCTTGCGCTCGCACAGGCGGAGACTCTGTTCGTAATTCAATCGCCGCCGCTTCGAGATATCCTCGGCCCAATGCTGAAACCGTCGCAGAACCAGATCGCGGAGATACTGCTGCGCACGATCGGGCTCGAGCGAACGGGTGTCGGCCGCGCGGACAGCGGAGCCGCGGTAGTGCGGCGTCAGCTGCTCGAGTGGGGCGCGGACAGCATGGAGTTCTCGATACGCGATGGGAGTGGATTGTCCCGCCACAACTACGTCACCCCGGCGACGATGGTGCGCGTGCTCTCCGTGATGCAGCGGCATCCGCACGCAGCGGTCTTTTACGAGGCGCTGCCCGCCGTAGGGGTGAGCGGCACGGTGCAGAACTGGCTGCGCGGCACGAGCGCCGAGGGAAACGCTCACGGCAAGACCGGCACGCTGGGCTCGGTCCGCGCGTTCAGCGGGTACGTGCGCACCGCGGGCGGCTCGACGCTCATCTACAGTTTTATCTGCAACAACTACCTCGTGCCAACCTCGGCCGTTACGGTCGCCATCCAGGCGATGGTGCGGCATATGGCGGAGTCTCCCCTCCCGGCTCTCTGATGCTCGGAGTCGCCGAAGCCGTCAACACGGTTCTGGCGGCCATCGCTCCGCTCGATGTCGCGGCGGTGAACCTCGACGACGCGCTCGGCAGATTCGCGGCGCGGGACGTCACATCCGCGGTCGCTATCCCGCCCTGGGACAACTCGTCGATGGACGGATACGCCGTGCGAGCGCGCGACGTCAAGGTGGGCGCGAAGCTTCGCGTGGCTGCTACGATCAGGGCCGGCGCGCTCGCGGACCGCCCGCTTCCTCCCGGCGAAGCGATGAAGATCATGACCGGCGCGCCAGTTCCCGAAGGCGCGGATTCCGTCGTTCGCATCGAGGACGCCGACGAGAGCGGCGGCGTGGTCACGATCAGAGACGTTCGCGATGCCGGCAAGAACATCCGCAAGCGGGCGGAGGATATCGCCGAGGGTCAGGTCGTTATCAAGCGCGGCACCCGTCTGCTCGCGCCGCACATCGGCGTGCTCGCGTCCACGGGAGCGAGCAGGGTTGCCGTGCACGCCAGGCCCGCCGTGGCGATCATCAGCACGGGCGACGAGCTCGTTCGCGTCGAGGAACTGGATGGCGCGCGCGACTCGCGGAAGATCGTTTCGAGCAACAGCTATTCGCTTGCCGCGCTCGTGCGAGAGAGCGGCGGCGTGCCGGTCGACGGGGGACTGATTGCCGACGACCAGGACGCGCTTCGCGCCGCGCTCGACGAAGCCGCCGACAGCGATCTCATAATTACGAGCGGCGGTATCTCGGTGGGCGAGTTCGATCACACCCGCGAGGTGATCACCGCGATGGGAGGACAGATCGCGTTCTGGAAGGTGCGCGTGCGCCCCGGCGCCAACATCGCGTTCGGCTCCGTGAAGGGCACGCCGTGGCTGGGTCTGCCGGGCAATCCCGTTTCCGCGCTCATCGGCGGCGAGCTATTCATTCGGCCGATGCTGCGGAAAATGAGCGGCGCGTCGCGGATTTTCCCGCGGCCCGTCACGGCGATCGCGGCCACGCGGTTCAAGGCATCAGAGTCGATGGCGCATCTGGAGCGCGCCATTCTGACGCTCGCGGAGAATGGCGAGCTGCACGCGCGGTCGACTGGTCCCCAAGGTTCCGGGATCCTTTCGTCCATGGCCGCGGCAAATGCGCTGCTGCTCATACCGCCCGGGCGGACGATCGACCTCGGCGATATCGTCACGGCGTTGCCGCTCGATCCCGACGCCCATCTCACCGAGCGGTTCGAGCTGAGCGCGTGAAGCACGCGCTGCACTCGCGGCTCGTGCGCGAGTTCGACACCATCGAAGAGGTCTTCACGATCGGCGGGCGAGAGTTTCTTCTCGTCCGCCCGCGCAATGCGGACGACCTGATCACCGAAGCCGACTACGTCAAGGACGAGCGACTTCCGTACTGGGCGGACATCTGGCCGTCGTCGATGATGCTCGCCGAGCGGCTGTTGGAGGAGAAGGGCGCAGGACGCACACTGATCGAGCTGGGGTGCGGGTCAGGGCTGTGCGCATGCGCGGCGGCGCTCAGCGGCTTCGACGTGCTGGCCACGGACTATTACGACGATGCGCTGCGGTTTACAGAGCTGAACACGCGCGTCAACGCTGGTAGCGCCGCGAAGACCATGCACGTGGACTGGTCGGCCATCCCCGCCGACGTCGGAACGTTCGACGTGGTGCTCGCTGCCGACGTGATGTACGAGCCTCGCTACCCGGCGATGGTCGCCAGCGCGATCGAGCGTTTGATGGCAGCAGGCGGTCAGGCTATCGTCGCCGATCCGGGGCGGATCGCCTTTCCCGATTTCATCGCCGAGTGCTCGGCCCGCGGCCTCGCGATCACAGACGAGGATGTCCGAGCCTTTAGATCAGGGGAGATTCAGCAGACGATCACTATCTACCGGATTCTACGCCAGGGCTTATAGAGAAATCACCGCGTCGCGGTGTTACATCTGCCTGTGTCGCGGCCCGCTTCCGCCCTCCCGCGGGGTCCAGCGCGGACCGATCACGTCGGTCGCCTTGCAGTCGATGCAGTTCGCCGGGTTGACCACGAGCCGTTCGCCGTCCCGCTCGTACACGCCCGCCGGACACATGTGCACGTACAGCTCGGCGACCTCCGCGGGCACATCCTGACCGACGATCAGGTGCGACGGAATGTCGTCCCGCGTGGCATTGCCCGACTTGTACACCGCGTCGAGCTTGCTGAACGTCAGCTTGCCGTCCGGGACGAATCGCTCGCCGGCCCCGGCTACCCGCGGGGTATCGGCGTCGCTGTGCGACGATATCTTGCCCCCGGGGAACGCCCCGCCGGTAAGCGTCATCAGCGTCGCCATCGCGCCGCCTACGTAAAACCCGTACTTCTGGAACGCGAGCCGCATGTTGCGGCGCTTGCGCAGGTCCTCCGTGACGTAGCTCGCGTCGATCGCGCGGTCGTACGCGGACAGGGCGGCCGCCGAGGTATCACCCTTTTTAAGAGCGTCGAAGATCGCGCGCGCCGCGTACATCCCGGACTGCATGGCGTAATGAATTCCCTTGAGCGACGCGACTTCCACGTACCCGGCGGCGTCTCCGACAATCAAGACGCCATCGCCGCTCTTCTGCTTCGGTAACGAGTAGTAGCCGCCTTCGGGAATCGTCTTCGCCCCCCACTCGAGCATCTCGCCGCCGTCGAGGTACTGGCGGAAGAGCTTGTGCTGCTTCATCCGCTGCAGCAGCTCGTGCACGTCGAGCGAAGCGTCCGGATAATCCATGCCGACCACGAGCCCCAGCGCCACGGTGTTCGGCGACAGCGGGTACATGAAGCTGCCGCCGAACGCGCTGGTGGGCAGCGGCCAGCCAAGAGTGTGCACGATCGCGTCGAGCGGCTTCTTCGTCTCCCAGATCTCCTTCACGCCCAGCGCAAAGATCTGCGGGTTCTCCGATTGAACTCCGCGCGACTCGAGCCACGCCTGGGACAGAGAGCCGCGGGTGCCTTCTGACAGAACCGTGACGCGGGCCGTGATGTCCGTCGCGGCCGCGTACGCCGGTCCGCGTTGGCCGTCCTTCGCCAGCCCTGCTTCGGCGGTCCGGACACCGGTCACCTTCTCGCCTTCGGTCAGCAGGGATGCGGCCGGGAATCCCGTGAAGATGTTGACGCCGAGCTCCTCCGCGCGCTCACCCAGCCAGCGCACTACCTCGCACGCGGACGCGATGAAGTAACCGTGGTTCTGCATCGTGGGCGGCGTCGGGATCCGCAGCGCCTGCGAGCCGGTCATGAAATACACCCGCTCGCCTTCGACCGGACCGCGGAAGGGGAAATCCTTGTCGGTCAGGTCCGGGAACAGCTCGCGGATGGCGCACGGATTCACGACCGCGCCGGACAGCGAATGCTCGCCGAGCGCCTGCGCCTTCTCGAGCACGGCGATCTGGATATCGCCGAGCGATCCGCCGCTCTCGTTGTCTTTCTTGATCAGACGCGCGAGCTCGATGGCGCCCGCCAGACCTGCCGGTCCGCCGCCGACGAATACGACGTCCATCGGCACGTGCTCCGGGTCCGGTGCGCCGCCGGTGAGGAACCGGGCGATGGGGAGCTCCGGCTGGTGCCTCGCCGGGATCAGCGACGCGCCGCTCGCCATCAGTGCGACTTCCGCGCTTCCCGAACCGCGGCCGTGAGCGCCGGCAGCACTTCGGCGACGTCTCCCACGATGCCGTAGTCGGCGATCTTGAAGATCGGCGCTTCCTTGTCCCTGTTGATCGCGACGATGGTGCGTGACGTGCGCATTCCCGCGAGGTGTTGGATTGCGCCGGAGATTCCGACCGCGATGTAAAGGTCGGGGCTCACCACACGCCCCGTCTGCCCGATCTGCTCCGAGTGCGGCCGCCAGCCGTCGTCGCACACGGCCCGCGTGGCACCGACGGCGGCGTTTCCAAACGCGTCGGCTAGATCGTCGACGAGCTTGAAGCCGTCCGCGGATTTCAAGCCGCGACCGCCCGCGATCACCACCGGCGCTTCGCCGATGTCGAGCTTCGCCGACGTGCCCTGCTTCATCTCCTTCACCTTCACCCGCGACGCAGACGGATCACCCACGGGCTGCACCTGCTCCACTCTCGCCGCCTTCGTATTCTCGACGAGCGTCGTATTTCCGGGTCGAAGGCCGATCACCGCAGGCGTGCTGGCGATGGATGCCGTCGCGATGACTTTCCCGATGTTGACGGGATGCTTCACGTTGACCGCGTCGCCTTCGATGCGCGCGTCGGTCACGTCGGTGACGATCCCGACGCCCAGCTTGGCGGCGACGCGCGGTATGAGGTCGCGCCCCTGCGCCGAGGTCGAGAACACCGCGACGCGGTATCCGCCCGATTTGATGCGGTCGGCCGCGAGCGCGGCGATCGCTTCGGCGTTGTAATCCTTGAGCGCGTCGTGCTCGCACACCAGTACGACGTCGGCGCCGTGCTTTCCGAGCTGCTCTGCCTTCTGCGCGATTCCCGCGGAGCCGGCCAGCAGGACGTGCACCTCCCCGCCCGTGGCGTCAGCCAGCGCGCGCGCCGCCGTGACGTTCTCGAGCGCGACCTTGCGCAGCTCTCCCGCGCGCTGCTCCGCGAATGCAAAGATGTTCGCCATCAGAGGACCTTCGCTTCTGTTTGAAGAAGCCGCACCAGCTCAGGCACTGCGGCCGCGCCCTCGCCGACGATCTTTCCAGGCGGGCGGTCGGGGGGCATCGCCAGCGACTTGATCGTCACCATGGTATCGCCGAGTTGCGCCGGCTTGCTCTCCAGCGTCTTCTTCTTGGCGGCCATGATCCCCTTGAGTGACGGGTACCGCGCTGTGTTGAGCCCTTCGTCCACCGTGAGAACCGCGGGCAGCGTGAACTCCACGAATTCCTGTGCGCCCTCCAGCTCGCGCTTGGCGGTTCCGCGGCCGTCGGCCATCTCCAGGCCCGAGATCGCGGTGACGCACGCGTAGTCGAGCAGCTCAGCCACGATCGGCCCGACGATTCCGTTGGACGAATCCGGCGACATCTTTCCGAAGAAGATCAGGTCGTACGATCCGTCCTTCAGCTCGGCGGCGAGAGCCCGCGCAATCGCGAAGCCGTCGAAGGGTATGCGATCGGCGGCGAGGTGGATTCCGCGGTCCGCCCCCATGCTGAGCGCCTTGCGGATCGTCTCCTGCGCGGCAGCAGGTCCGAGGGACAGCACGACGACTTCGCCCTGCCCCGCCTTTTCCTTGAGCTGCAGCGCGGCCTCGACGGCCCAGGCGTCGAAATCGTTGATGTCGAACTTGAGGCCGGCTTCGTCCAGCGACGTGCCGTCGGCCGAGATTCTGAAGCGTGCGTCCATGTCGGGAACGCGCTTGACGCACACGGCAATCTTCACCGCGAAATGCTCCGTTCTAAAGGGATGGATTTCAGCGCGAAATCTAGCCACCCGAACGCAAAGGAGTCCGGTTGCCCGGACTCCTCGACAAGACACGCCCGCTCCGCTTCCCCCAATCGGGTACGCGGGACGAACTTACCGGCGAGCGTCAGCGCGCCGTCACTTTACGAGTCGTTCAGGGGCCCCCATGCGCCGGATCCGTCTAGCTCTATTTGTCGCCTTCGCCGGCGCTGTCACGATCGTGCCCGCGTACGGGCTGCAGGCTCAGCAACGATCTCGCGACAGCGTCTATCATCCCGGCCCGGACGGAAGCTGGGAGCGCACCAGTGCGGGACAGCTTGGGATGGACTCCGCGGGGGTCGCCGCGGCCGTCGCGTTTGCGGTCGCCAGCGAATCCAGGGCGTCGCGCGACCTTCTGCACGCGCATGTGCAGTCCTTCGGACGCGAGCCGTTCGGCGACGCGGTCGGCCCCTTCAAGGAGCGTGGTGACCCGGCCGGACTGATCATTCGCCGCGGGTACATCGTGGCGGAGTGGGGCGACCCGGGCCGCGTGGACATGACGTTCAGCGTCACGAAGAGTTTCCTTTCGACGGTCGTGGGCGTGGCCTTCGACCGGGGCCTGATCCCGGATATCAACCGGGCCGTTCACCTGGACATGGCGCCGGTCGTCGTACTGTCGCACGCACCGCGCTCATCCGCCGATGTCTCGGGCGGTGATCCCGGGATGATCCGGCCGTTCGATACGCCTCACAACCGGCGCATCACCTGGAACGACCTCCTGCGCCAGACGAGCGACTGGGAGGGAACTCTCTGGGACAAGCCGGACTGGGCCGACCGGCCGGACCGCGACCAGTCGACCTGGCTCACGCGGACGCGCAACGCGCCCGGCACCTCCTACGAATACAACGACGTCCGGGTCAACGCACTCGCGCTCGCCGCGCTCAACGTCTGGCGGCGGCCGCTCCCCCAAGTTCTCGCCGAATACGTGATGGATCCCATCGGCGCGTCGCGTACCTGGCGCTGGTACGGCTATGACAATTCCTGGATCGTGCTCGACGGCGTGCCGGTGCAGTCGGTGTCAGGCGGCGGTCACTGGGGCGGCGGGATGTTTATCAGCGCGTATGATCAGGGACGCTTCGGCCTGTTGACTCTGCGCCGCGGGGTGTGGGCCGGGCGGCAGGTCCTGTCCGAGCGCTGGGTGCGGATGGCGCTCACGCCGACTCCGATGCAGACCGACTACGGCTTCATGAACTGGTTTCTCAACACCGGCCGCAAGCGCCTACCGAGCGCACCGGAGTCGGCGTTCATGCACCTTGGGAACGGCACCAACCTCATCTACGTGGATCCGGAGAACGACCTCGTGGTCGTCGCTCGCTGGATAGACAACGGCGCCCTCGATGGGTTCGTGGGCCGCGTACTCGCCGCGATTGATTGAGCTAATCGGGCTGGAGCACGCCCCCGCCATTCTCCATGAACCCGTCGGCCTGAATGGCCCCGCGCCGCTCCACCAGAATTGGCGCTCTCAGATGCCACGAGCTGATGATCCAGGCTCCCGACCGCAAGCGAATGAAGTGCGTCTCGCCACCGCCCCCGTGCCGCGAGATCAATCCCGCGTTCACGTAGCGAAAGACTATGCGGCGCAGCTCGCTGGTCCGCTCGTCAAGCCAGGCGATCCCGGCAATGTCGGCGGTGCGCCGTCCGGGCACGGGCTCGAACGCAACGCCGATCAGGCCGGGCTCCGAGCGGTCCCGGACGAGCCGGAAGCAGTGCGTGCGCGCGAAGCTTGGCGCGAGCAGCACCGTTTCATCCGGTCCGAAATAGTCCCAGCCTGACTGCGCGTCTCCGAACACGTACCCGCCTCGCGCGAGGGATTCCGGGTTTAGTGCCGCGAAAGGTCGCGGGCTGGTAACGGTGAAGCGGACGGTATCGCTTTGCGCTCGCGCGCTCGATGCCCGTCGCGTGCTTTCGTAAGTCCAGGCCCGGCCGACCCCCACGAGATCGACAACCATGAGCTTTGACGACTCCAACGCTTTCGTCGCTTCGCCCCATACCGTGCCGAGCTCCTGCGTGGCCGCGGAGCGCAGGCTTCGGCAGCTGGTGCCGCTAGAGATGACGATCGTCGACAGCACTACGGCCTGGCTCTCCACCGGAACCGTAAGGACGCGCGAACGGGACAGCTCGAGCGGCCCGGAGAGGAACGGGCGGTATCCGACCCGTCGCACGCGAACCCGGTACTGGCCCGGCGTAACGAAGAAGGTGCGGTAACCGTTCTCCGAGGTAATCCCTTCCGCCGCTACTGCTCCCGCAGGGTCCAATAGAGCGATGAGCGCTCCTCCCAGCGGCGTCACGGTCGTCGAATCGACTACTCGAATCTGGATTGCCTGCGAGCGAGCGATCGCGGGAGTCGCCATCACGCCGAGAGCGGCGCATGCGATGGCCAGTGCGGCCTTGAGTACCCTGGTGGGCGACATCACCGGAAATGCACCGCTACTCGAAGGCGTTGATCCCCGTGACCGCCATGCCCAGCACCAAGGTGTGGATGTCATGGGTGCCCTCGTATGTGTACACGCTCTCGAGGTTGGCCATGTGCCGCATGGATGCATACTCCGCCAGGATCCCGTTGGCGCCGAGCAGCCGCCGCGCTTCGCGCGCGATGTCGGTGGCGATGCTGACGTTGTTGCGCTTGGCCAGCGAGACCTGCTGGGGCGTGAACGTCCCGGCGTCCTTGAGCCGTCCGAGGTGGAGCGAGAGCAGCTGGCCCTTCACGATCTCGGTCAGCATCTCGGCGAGCCGAGCCTGCTGTATCTGGAAACCAGCGATCGGCTTGCCGAACATGACGCGGTTGCCGGCGTAGCTCACGGCCTCCTCGAAGCATGCCATGGCGGCGCCTAGGGCGCCCCAGGAGATGCCGTACCGCGCCTGGGTCAGGCACATCAGCGGGCTCTTGAGTCCGCCGGACTTGGGGAGGATCGCATCCGCGGGCAGGTGCAAATCCGAGAACACGAGCTCGCTCGTGTCCGACGCTCGCAGCGAGAGCTTCCCTTTCTGATCCTTGGAAGAGAAGCCAGGCGTTTCACGAGGCACGATGAAGCCGCGGATCGACTTGTCGCTGTCGCCTTCACCGGTCTTGGCCCACACGATCGCCACGTGCGCGGTCGAGCCGTTGGTGATCCACATCTTGGAGCCGTTGAGGACCCAGGTGCCGTCCTTCTGCTCACTGGCGCGCGTGATCATGCCGGCGGGATTCGAGCCGAAGTCCGGCTCGGTCAGGCCGAAGCACCCGATCACCTCGCCCTGCGCCATCTTCGGCAGGTAGTGGCGCTTCTGGTCCTCGCTCCCGAACGCGTAAACCGGATACATGACGAGCGCGCCCTGCACCGAGGCGAACGAGCGTACGCCGGAGTCGCCGCGCTCCAGCTCCTGCATGATCAGCCCGTACGCCACGTTGTTCAGACCGGCGCAACCGTACTCTTCCGGCAGGTTGGCGCCGAACATACCGAGCTCGGCCATCTCCGGCACTAGCTCGAGCGGGAATCGGCCCTCGATATAGCAGTCGCCGATGACCGGGAGGACACGGTCGTCCACGAACCGGCGCACGGTGTCGCGAACCGCGCGCTCGTCTTCGGACAGGCTGCTGTCTATCGCGTAGAAATCGTTCAAGCTCTCCGCCCTGGTGGTTGGTCGCGCCAGTACAGGCGAGCTAATTTAGCGCAGCTGGTCCGTGACCGTCATGACCGTTGGCTGCCAGGCGATGTCTCCTCAGCCATTCCGACGAGAATGGCGTCATCCCCTTCGCCATCATGCGAACGATTTTCTGCTGATGCGCGGTAAGTTGGCCGAACCCCATCGAATCCGCGACGCCGCCATGGTCCGAGCGTTTGGGGATCCTGGGGGAGAAATACTGGCGCCCCTGCAACAGCTCCTCGATTGCGGTCCGCCAGCGGCCTAGCATTCTCTCCGAACCGCGCGCGGATCGATTCCGACCTCCCGCGCTTTCGCGCGAAACGCCCGGTCGTGCGCGACCGGGAGTCCGTTCTCCTGCTGCCACTGGTGCACCATCTCATGCAGCAACGTGTGCACGACGTCCTCCCACGCATCGCGCCGGATGTGCCTCCGCGAGATCGCAATGGTGGCTCGACCATCCCCGGATGCGAGCGCGTAATGGCCGAGCTTTCTCTTCATCCGGCGTGAGACGCGAATATCCATCGGCTTGAGCGCGCTCCCGAAAAACTGCGCGTTCAGCTCGGCGTGCGCCTCGGTCAATCGCGCGGCAGACGGTGCGTCCTCCGGATCGGTGACTTCCCGGCGCAGCCGCGCGCGCCTGCCCGGTAGAACGGAGGCATAACCAAGCAGCACGCGCTTGGCCTCTGACCTGCTGTCGCGCCGGCGCGCTTTGGAGAACCGCACGATCGCGCCGACGACCTCGTCGCCCGCGAAGGCGTACCCGCGGTGCACGCGCAGCCAGCCCTCGCCGAAGCTCACCATCGTCGCGCTGTTGTCAGTAAGGGCCACCCGCACGTTCGGGTCGAGGCCTAGCGCGTACAGGCGGGACGGAAGATCCTCGCCGCCAGCCGGCAGTTCGAGGCCGAGCTGGACCGCTGCCGTCACGCCGACTTCGCGGGGCTGGAGCGCTGGAACGACTGGTGCGGGCCGGGCACGAAGGTTCCCTGCTCCTGCGACCAGATCAGCGTCGTGACCTCGATCGCAGCGGGCAGCACCTTGATCAGGTTCACCGACGAAGGCCTGCCGCCGCGCGAGCGGTTCGACACCGTGCCCGCGGTCGAGATGACGGTCCCCTTCTTGGTGTGCTCGATGTAGTGCACCGCTTCCTGGTGATCGTGCCCGCACAGCACGACGTCCACCCCCATGTCGGCGAAGGCGCCGAGTATGCGCTTGGTGTTCTTGAGCCCGTGCCGCTGGGACAGCTCGCCTTTCACGGGGTTATGGTGCATGACGACCACGCGCGCGTCGTCGCTGGGCGCGCGCTGGAACTTCTCGCGCAACGTATTAAGCTGTGCGCGCGTGACGTAGCCGATGATGGAGATATCGCGCACGTTCAGCGTCAGGGTGCGGTACGTCACGCCGTGCGATGTGTTGAGCCCCACGAGCGTCACGCCCGGGATGCTGAGCACCGGCTCGAGGTCGTGGAACACCCACCTCTTATATGCGTCGAAGATCTTGGGGTACGGGCCGAGGCCTACCGGCGCGCGCCACCAGCGCACGTCGTGATTTCCGGGGACGATGATGGTCTGGCTGACCTTCTGCGCGTCGCGGAGAAACACGGCAGCGCGCTGGAACTCGCCCGCCCGAGCGCGCTGGCTGACGTCGCCTGAGATGGCGACGACGTCGAACTTGCCCTCCTGGATCATCGTCTCGATCGCGCCGATCTGCTCCGGGACAGCCGGCCGGCCGAAGTGGAGATCTGAGGCGTGAAATATCGTCGTCATGGTCGTCGTGTCCGCGCTATTGCCCGACGTCCATGAACAGAGTCGCAATCGCCCCCGCATACGCGGACAGCGCTCCCTCCGCAGTACTCGACGCGGGTCCCGTCATTCTTCTGGCCCACAGAACGCGGTGCCGGCGCCCGTCCACCAGTATCACTTGACCGCTCGTCGCGAAGCCCGCCGCCCCGTGCGACAGGACTATGCCGACCGGCAAGAGGAAGTAGCGCCGGCCCTCAGAGACCGCGAGCAGTGTGCGCAGCTGCTCGGCGAGCCGCTCGGGCAGATCGACCTCGGGCTCGAGCCGCATCCCGCGCAGCGACCCCACCGCGAGCTCGTATGGGTTCGGAACGAGCGCGGGATTCCGGCGGTGCGCCTGTCGCAGGTCGGACGGCCAGATCCACGTTTCGGCGATCCCGCGCACAGTGAACGCGTTCCGCAGGGTGTCATTGAAGCTCTCTCGCAGCGCCTGCCAACGCACAGCGGCAAGCTCCGCCGCCATAGCCGGCGCGGCCGTTGGAGACATAGCCTGCAGCGGAAGCACGACCACAGCGTCGCCGCCCAGCCGCGCGTTCGTCTCTTCCTCCGCGCTCGGCCCGTGCTGCTGCGTCGTGGCGCAAGCGCCGCACAGAAGGACCGCCGCCGCCACTGAATTTCGCAGGACTGTTCGCATTGCGGGAAAACTAGCCGCGACTCAATTTGGCGTCAGCTTTCCATCCAAGAAATGCGCAAGCTTTCCTCCGTTGTGACCTGGACCGCCGTGGCGCTCGCCGGCGCGGTCGCCTTCGCTTGGCTCGCCCTCTCGCGGGGCGAGACCATCAGCGCTGCATGGCTGCTGGTGGCGGCCGTATCGGCCTACCTGGTCTCGTACCGGTTTTACAGCCGGTTCATAACGGCCAGGATTTTCGCGCTCGACCCCGCGCGGCCGACACCAGCGACACGGTTGAGCGACGGCTGCGATTTCGTCCCGACGCACAAGTGGATCGTATTCGGCCACCACTTCGCGACGATCGCGGGTCCGGGCCCCCTCGTTGGGCCGACCCTCGCCGCCCAGTTCGGCTTCCTCCCCGGCGCCTTGTGGATAATTGTCGGCGTGGCCGTCGCCGGGGCTGTGCAGGACATGGTAATCCTCGCCGCCTCGATCCGGCGTGACGGCAAGTCGCTGGGGCAGATGGCGCGGGACGAGATCGGCCCGGTCGCGGGCGTCGCGGCGCTGCTGGCCGTGCTCGGCATCATGATCATCATCGTGGCAGTGCTCGGCCTCGTCGTTGTCAACGCGCTCAAGGTCAGCCCTTGGGGAACCGCGACTGTGATCTTCACGATGCCGGTAGCGATGTTCGTCGGCGTTTACATGCGGTACATCAGGCCGGGGCGCATTATCGAAGCGAGCATGATCGGGCTCGTGCTGCTGATCCTCGCGGTGTATGCGGGCCAATGGGTGGCCGACAGCGCGACGCTCGCGCCAATGTTCACCTGGAGCGGGACGACTCTCGCATGGTCGCTTATGGCGTACGGGCTAGCCGCGGCTGTCCTACCCGTCTGGCTGCTGCTCGCGCCACGCGACTATATCTCCGCGTTCGTCAAGATCGGCGTCGTCCTGGCGCTGGCGATCGGCGTGCTGATCCTGCTCCCGCCGCTCCAGATGCCTGCGGTGACCCAGTTCACCGACGGCACGGGACCGATCTTCGCCGGGAAGGTATTCCCCTTCGCGTTCGTGACTATAGCGTGCGGCGCGATTTCGGGCTTCCACTCGCTCGTCGCGTCAGGTACGACGCCGAAGATGATCCAGAACGAGGCCGACGCGCGGGTCATCGGCTTCGGCGCGATGCTCACCGAGTCGCTGGTTGCCATTCTCGCGCTCATCGCGGCGTGCGTGCTCGAGCCGGGGCTGTTCTTCGCCATCAATTCGCCGGTCGCCGCGATCGGAACTACGAGCGCCAGCGCGGCGCAGGCAATCTCGTCCTGGGGCTTCACCGTCACGCCCGAGCAGATCGACCAGCTCTCGCGCAACATCCAGGAGCAGACGGTTCTGTCGCGGACGGGCGGCGCGCCGAGCCTGGCGATCGGGATGGCCACGATCTTTTCGAGCGTGCTCGGCGGCGCGTCATCGATGGCGGTCTGGTACCACTTCGCCATCATGTTCGAGGCGCTGTTCGTGCTGACCGTGCTCGATTCGGCGACGCGCATCGGGCGATTTATCGTCCAGGACATCGGCCGTCACGTCTGGGCTCCCCTAGGCCGCACCTCCTGGTACCCCGCGGTCATAATCAGCAGCGCGATCTTCGTGGCGATGTGGGGAAACTTTTTGTATCAGGGAGTGATCGACCCGCTCGGCGGAATCAATTCTCTCTGGCCGCTGTTCGGGATCTCGAACCAGCTTCTCGCCGCGATCGCGCTGTGCGTGGGAACGACGATCATCATCAAGATGGGCAAGGCGCGGTTCGCGTGGGTCACCCTCGTGCCGCTCGCGTGGGTGACGACTGTGACGCTATCAGCGGGGTGGATCAAGATCTTCGCCGCGGAGCCGAGGCTTGGGTTTCTGGCGCACGCGCGGTGGCTGTCGGAGCAGGTTGATTCGGGCGCCCTGCCGGCCGGGATCGCAACCGTGGGGGCCGCGCGGCATATGATTTTCAACGATTATCTCAATGCGCTCGTAGCAGGTGTGTTCATGGTTGCGGTGATCGTCGTGCTGGTCGCATCGGCCCGGGAATTGTGGCTGGTGCTGTCGGGCAGGAAGGTTGCGGTGAGTACAGAGGTACCCATGCCAGTTTCGAGGGCGGCGTAGGTTAACAACTGTACGAATTACGTCTTGCCGCACAAGCTCTTTCGTCGCGCGGCGGATTTGGTCGCGCTGCGATCTAGGAGGTCGGCCCGCCATAGCCCGAGAGTGTTCGCAAACCCACATACAGGAACACTGCGGTTCCTGCCGCCAGGACTGCGGCCGCCGTACGAAGCGTGCTGAAGCTGCGTACGCGGAGCCCACGGATGTCGCCGAGCGCAAGTTCCACGCGCCGGTTTTGCGCGTCTATGCCAATGAGGGTGTCACCGGCGATGCGGAGATGTTCAAGCCTGATCTCTGTGCCGGCACGCAGGCTGACGCGGGTTGGATGGTCTACAACCCAGGCTCCCCCCGCGTTTGGTTCCGGGATATCGGTTCGGCGCCAGCCGTAGCAAGCGGTACAGAGCACGAATAAAGCAGAAAGTGCAATGCGTCGGTTCATGGGCTTGGAGCCTCTCTAACTGTTTGAGCTGAGGGCCGGTTTTCTCGAACGTAAACATGGTCTAATCGGCCAACTTGGCTGCTCCGCGACATGTCAGGGTGCCCGAAAAGCCGAACTCGCCGAAAGGCAAACCGGTGCCCATCGAGCAGAAGATTCAGCGCTGGTCCAGACCCGCCCGTAGCCGAAGTCGCCTCAACGGGGACGAGGTAAACGCCATGCCCTCGCTCCGATCTGAACTCTACGCGATCCCCGCGAAGCGACCATTCCCCGAAGTCATGCACGAATACACTCGCATCGGGAAGTGGAATGCGCGTAGTGTCGCAACTGAACCGTAACCCCACAATAATCGTATACAGTGGCCTTCTATTCGCCACTCGCGGATCGAGGCTGATAGAACCGCGATACACCTCGAGCGGGCAACTACCCGAGCCGACTTTCACCGGCAGCGAGTTGCCGTCCATGAGCTCGAGTTCATACGCACCGGTTACATGCGAAAGATCCGGGTCAGTGATGAGCCCGCATGCAGCAGACAGGAGAATCAAAGCCGACACGACCACGATCCTCCTCTGGACTGGCCGCACGCTCCGCCTTAGTGGGGAAGCTGAAGGCCGATCTCGAGACGCCGGCTCGATTGGCACGAGCGTGACCCTAAAAACCATAAGCTTTCAGGCTCCGGTGGTACGGTCCTGAGCAACTGCCGCTGGTGTAATACGACCATCCACAGAATCTCGAGTCCTCGACCCAGTAGTACTCTCTGTTTCCATTGTTAGAGTGCCGGTCGTACACAGGCGACGCCAGCGCGCCAATGAAAGGTGTAAGGAGCCGGCGCTGCTCCACCGCATATCAGAATTCCCCGTATGGCCGGATTCGCCGAAAGGCGAACCGGTGCCCATCAAGCAGAAGATTTAGCGCTGGGCCGGGCGCTCCCGTAGCCGACGTGGCCTCGACGGGGACGAGGTAAACGCCATGCCCTCGCTCCGATCTGAACTCTACGCGATTCCCGCGCAGCGACCATTTCCCGAAATCATCCACGAGTTCGCTCTCTCCAGGAGGCGGAAAGCGCGTCGTATCGCAGCTGAAACGTAAGAACACGCCAACGGTATAGAGCGGCCGTCTGTTCGCCACGCGCGGCGCCAGACTGATTTCCCCGCGATAAACCTCGAGCGGGCAAGCCCCTGAGCCCACTTTCACCGGCAGCGCGTTACCGTCCATGAGTTCGATATCATAGGGGCCGGTGACGTGCGAAAGATCCGGATCAGTAATAAGCAGACCGCACGCTGCAGACAGGAGGATTAATGCCGACACGGCAATTATCCGGGGTACGGCCCGCACGTTTGGGCATATCCTTGACGCCGGATGCGGCGCTCGACCAGGCCGCATGATGCCCATGGAGGGAGTGCTAGAACCCATATGCTCTAAGGCTCTCGTAGTATGGGCCTGAGCAACTGCCGCTGGTGTAATACGACCAGCCACAAAATCTGAAATCTCTAACCCAGTAGTACTCGCTGTTCCCATTGTTCGAGTGCCGGTCGTACACGGGCGAGGCCAGCGCGCCAATGAAAGGTGTAAGGAGCCGGCGCTGCTCCACCGCATATCAGAATTCCCCGTATGGCCGGATTCGCCGAAAGGCGAACCGGTGCCCATCGAGCAGAAGATTCAGCGCTGGTCCGGGAGCCCCCGTAACAGACGTCGCTTCGATTGGAACGACGTAAACTCCATGCCCTCGCTCCGATCTGAACTCTACGCGATCCCCGCGCAGCGACCATTCTCCGAAATCTCGCACGAGTTCGCTCTCTCCTGGACGCGGAAAGCGCGTCGTATCGCAGCTGAATCGTAAGAACACGCCAACGGTATAGAGCGGCCGTCTGTTCGCCACCCACGGCGCGAGGCTAACACTGCCGCGAAAAACCTCAAGCGGGCAATTCCCCGAGCCGACTCTAACCGGCAGCGCGTTGCCGTTCATGAGCTCGAGATCGTACGGGCCGGTGACGTGCGAAAGATCCGGGTCAGTGATGAGCCCGCATGCGGTAGACAGGAGAACTGCTAACGAGAGGGCAACGACTCGCTTGGGAACAGGGGCCATGCATCGCCTTAGCGTACAAGCTGAATGCCGAACTCGGGAAGTCGGCTCGATACGGACGGATATGGTCCTAGAAGCCATACGCCGTCAGGCTCTCGTGATATGGGCCCGAGCAACTGCCGCTGGTGTAATACGACCAGCCGCAGAATCTGGCGCCCTCAACCCAGTAGTACTCTCTGTTCCCATTGTTCGAGTGCCGGTCATACACGGGCGAGGCCAGCGCGCCAATGAACGGGATAAACAACCGCCCGAGATTGTATGCCGCGGCAACATCAAGCGTGTGATACAACCCGTCCGGGTTGTCGCAGTTATCGAAGTTGATGAATCCGGAGCCCCCGCAAACGCTCTGCGATCGGTAGTTCGCGTGCTTGTCCTCGGCGACCCAGATCCTGGGCGCGCCGAAACCGGGGGACCCTTCCGCATCCTCGAGATCGTCTGCCTGATAGCCGGCGGTTTGGTTATTGTCGCTTCGCCAGTGCGCGGAGAGCGTGGCGAACTTCAGCGCCCACGGCCGTGTTGAGCTGGAATACCGCCCTACCTCTGCAATTATCCACTCCGAATCGCCGCGATGGGTATCGCACCTGGGGATACTGTTGCCACAGCTGAACGCCGGGCCACAGTCGTACACATACGACATGGCGTAGAAAATGAGGATCACGTCACCCCACTCGTTGGACCATTTGTAACGCGATGCAAAATACGGCTGCCGTCGCGTGTCGCAGTCGTCGCTCATAAGCACCAGCTGAGGGCGAAAAGCCACCGCGAGCTCAGCCTCACAGCCATCGTCGACACCGTCCTGGTCCCGGTCGACGCTCGTATCAAGCTGCCCGGGCCGATAACAGTCGTCGAAACTCTTGCCGCTGGGGAGCGCGACGCCCATCTGCCGCCATGGTCCCGTTCCGCCTCCTTCCACCGGGCATTCGATCACGGCGGTTGCAGGGTCGCAGTCGCTCGTTGCAGTGCTCGCGGTACCGCTGCCAGGCGCCGGCAGAACTCCAGTTGAATCGCCTCTGCGGCGATACGACGCGATCTCCTCCTCGGGCGTGCTGACCGTGCCTCGCAGGCGCGGCGGTGCCGCGGCTCGATCGAGCTCCGGATTCGATCCAAACGAGACGTCGATCGGCCCAATGACGAGATAAGGGTAGGCTGACTCGGTGAATGGCCCATGCGGCAGTGCCACCCCACCTGTGGTATACGCAATCTGCACGGATCCATTCGTTCGGAACACGGCGTTGCGTTCCACGAGCGTGAACGGCGTACCCTTAACGGCGATGTCCGGCGTTCCAGTCCAGAACATTCGATCGACGGACCGCGTCAGTGAAAGCTGCAGCCCGCCGCGTACATTCGACATCTGAAGGATTCGCTCAGGAGTCGTCGCTGCAACCTCCGCCATTTTCCCAACCAACGACGCCCCGCGAGATCCACGCAGATATCCCGACAAGTGGATTTTGTGCTGTGGGAACGGGCTGTCGCGCAAGTCCTCCAGAACCTGTTGCCGCAGCCGATGATCGTACAGCGCAAGCGCGAAAGCGCGGCCGAGGCTGTCCGCGGCAGCGGAGTCGCCCGGGAGCGCCGACGGCAGTTGCTGTAGCGAATGGTTCGCCCGCCCGTCCGGATACTGCGATCCCGGCGCAGTCGGAGGTTGCTCATCGCACGCGGCCCACAGCGATGAAGAGGAAGAACGTACCGATACGGACGAACCGCGCGGGCTCGACCGTACGCAGTGCGCTGCCACTACCTTTCATTGGCACTCTCCCGAACCGCCGTGAACAATTGTTTCGAATGCGCGAACTATGAGTAACGGCCCGCACGTTCGCAAGGAATTCCATTAATGCCCCGGCTCCCGGGGGGAACACCGGGTAGTACGCAGTATACAGCCCTCTCATCTGTTCACCCCCGCTGACAATTACAATGCCCCGACTCGGCTTCTTGTCGCTTCTCTTGGGCGGACCGCTCGCCGCGCAGGCCCCGATCACCTCCCCTCCGCCCCTGCCCCCGGCTGCCGCCCGGACCGAGCCGTTCGACTTTTCGATTGCGAACATCATGCGCGGGCCCGAGCTGTACGGTCGCCCGCCGCAGCAGGTGGCGTGGTCGGCCGACGGTCGCTGGATCTATTTCCGCTGGATGGAGCCAGGCGCCGACTGGCGCGAGACCCCGAAGTCGTACCGCGTGCGCGCGTTGCCCGGCTCCAAGCCGGAGCGCGTCGCGGATGCGCAGCTGGATACCGTGGGACCGCTGCTCGCGACGGGAGTGCTTTCGGCGAGACGCGACCGCCGCGTCGTGGAGTACCAGGGCGACATCTTCGTCATCGACGAAGCGACGGGCAACGTTCGCCGGCTCACCGAGACCGTCGCGCGCGAAGGTGATCCGCGGTTCAGCGCCGACGGATCGCGAATCTTCTTCGTGAGGGACAACAACGTTTATTCGGTCGATGTCAGCGGTGGGTCGCTGCGCCAGCACACCGACATCCGGTTCGGCGGCGCCGCGGATTCCGCGCGCCGCGCCGACTCGGCCCGGGCGGTAACGCAACGCGGCTTCCTGGAGACGCAGCAGCGCGAGCTGTTCGAGGCCATTCGCGACCGCGCGCGCGCCGACAGCATCAGGCGGGTCGATTCCATCTCGCTCGCCTCGCGCCGGTTGCAACCGGTCTTCCTTGGCAAGAACGAGCGCATCAGCTCGATGTCCGTTTCGCCTACCGCCAACGCCATGGTCGTGGTGTTGACCTCGCAGCCGGAGAACGCGCGCATTGCCGGCGTTCCGCAGTACGTCACCGAGTCGGGCTACACGGAAGAGCTGCGCCCCCGCACCAAGGTCGGCGACACGCAGGGCCGCTCGCGCATCGGGCTCATCTCGCTCCCGTCGGGCCGGATCAACTGGCTGCGCGCGTTCAGCGGCGACACCGCGCTGGGATTCACCCGCGCGGTCGGGTGGAACAAGAGCGGCACACACGCCCTTCTGTTTTCGAGGAGCTTCGACAACAAGACGAGCACGCTACAGGCCGTGGACGCGTCGGGGCGCATGACGACTGTGGACGTGCAGCGCGACAGCGCGTGGGTCGGCGGGCCGTGCTTCACCTGCTCGGGGTGGTACGACGACGGCCGCCGGATCTGGTACGTGTCGGAGGCCGACGGCTATGCCCATCTCTATACGTCGCGTCCCGACGGCAGCGACAAGCGCCAGCTCACGAGCGGGCGGTGGGAGGTGCGCGACGTCGAGCTTTCGCCCGACGAGCGCTGGTTTTACCTGCACACCAACGAGCCGTCGCCGTTCGAGCGGCACTTTTACCGCATGCCGGCCAGCGGTGGCGCGCGCGCACGTATCACGACCTGGTCGGGCGGGCATAGCGTAACGGTTTCACGCGACCAGCGCTGGCTCGCGAACGTTTATTCGCACGTAAACCAGCCGCCCGATCTCTTTCTCATGGAGAACAGGCCGGGCGCGCAGATGAGCCGGCTCACGCTGTCGCCCTCCCAGGAATGGCAGTCCTTCAACTGGATCAAGCCGGAGATCGTGATGATCCCCGCGTCCGACGGCGTGCAGGTCCCCGCGCACATCTACAAGCCGCAGGACATGGGCGCGCAGCCCAACGGCGCGGCGGTCATCTTCGTGCACGGCGCAGGGTATCTGCAGAACGTCGGCAACTTCTGGTCGGAGTACCCGCGCGAGTACATGTTCAACCAGCTGCTCGCGTCCAAGGGATACGTCGTGCTCGATCTCGACTACCGGGCGTCGGCGGGACACGGGCGCGACTGGCGTACGGCGATCTATCGCTGGTTCGGGGGCCGGGACCTGCAGGACCACGTCGACGCTTCACGCTGGCTCAAGAGCCAGCACGGGATTCCCGGCGAGCGCGTCGGCATTTACGGCGGGAGCTACGGCGGGTTCATTACGCTGATGGCGCTGTTCACGGAAGCCGAACACTTCGGCGCTGGCGCCGCGCTGCGAAGTGTGACCGACTGGGCGCACTACAACGAGGGCTACACGTCGAACATCCTGAACCGGCCGCAGGAGGATTCGCTCGCGTACCGCCGCTCGTCGCCGATCTACTTTGCGGAAGGATTGAAGGATCCCCTGGTGATCCTGCACGGCATGGTGGACACGAACGTGCACTTCCAGGATGTGGTGCGGCTGACGCAGCGGTTGATCGAGCTGGGCAAGACGGGTTGGGAGCTGGCCGTATATCCCGTGGAGGATCACGCGTTCGTCAGGCCGTCGTCGTGGACCGACGAGTACCGGCGGATCTACAAGATCTTCCAGGACAACCTGCCGGTGCGCCGCGCGCCGTGACGACCGCGCAGCAAAGCTGGTGGCAGAAGCTCGGTGAGTTCGTGCGCGCCGTCATGGGCGCGCCGAGCTACGAGCAGTACCTGGAGCACATGCAGCTCGTGCACCCGAACCAGACGCCGCTCGACCGCGAAGATTTCGTGTGCAGCAGGCTACACGCTCGCTACTCCAAGCCAGGAGCGCGCTGCTGCTGAGGGGTACCAGCCCGCGCTCGGCCCACTCCGCTGCCGAGCAACAAAATGACAGCCCCACCCGCCAGCCCGGCTCCAACGAGGAACGCTGCCGACGGACCCGATCGGTCCCACAGAATCCCAAACAGCAGCGACGCAGGCAGCGCGCCGAATCCTATCGCCAGATGGAACCAGCCGAATGCCGAGCCGCGGTCGGCGGCCGGCACGAGGTCGGCAACGAGCGCGCGCTCGGCTCCTTCGGTCAGGCTATAGAATAGGCCATACGCCGCGAACAGCGCCCAGATATGCCAGGCCGTCGTCGCGAACGCGAACGCGACGTACACTGCGGCGTACAGCAGCCACCCGCACACCAGGAGCGGCCTGCGGCCGAACCGATCAGAGAGCATTCCGCCGGCCGTGCCGGTGGCCGCCTTCACGACGTGCAGGTACGCCCAAAGTAGTGGCACCCAGGCCACGGGCACGCCGAGATCGGTGGCCCTGAGCAACAGGAACGCGTCGGTGGAGTTTCCCAGCGTGAACAGCAGCACCGCGCCAAGGAAAATCCAGAATCTCCTGTCGAATCTCTCCCGCAACGATGGCTTGGCGACAACCAAAGCCGCCGGCGCAGCAGCCACCGCGCGGGGCTCGCGAACCGCCGTAACCAATACAAGCAATGCGATCGCCGCGGGGATACCCGCCCACAGGAACACGGCGCGCAACGACAGTCCCATCTCGCGCAGCAGCACAAAGGCGATCACGGGCCCAACGACCGCGCCCGCGTGATCCAGCGAGCGATGAAAGCCGAAAGCTCGCCCTCTGATGGAGGGATCCACCGACTCGGCGATGAGCGCGTCCCGCGGCGCGGTGCGGATCCCCTTGCCGATGCGGTCGGTAACGCGCAGCAACAGTACCTGCGACGCGGTCTGCGCGATGCCGATCAGCGGCCTTACCGCGGAAGCCAGTGCGTATCCCGCCACGACGAGGGGCTTTCTGCGCCGCATCCTGTCCGACCACCAGCCGCTGCCGAGCTTGACGAGCGCGGCTGTGGATTCCGCGGCTCCCTCGATCGCGCCGATGAGCGACGCGCTCGCTCCGAGCGTGGTGCTGATGAACAGCGGCAGTAGCGGATAGATCATTTCGCTCGACATGTCGGTGAAGAAGCTCACCGCGCCGAGCGCGATTACGGTGCGCCCGAGTTTCGGCCCGGTCGTTATTTGAGGCGCACCTCGGAATGGTCGCCGATCGTGACTTCCCCGTGCAGCCCGTCGAGCACCGCTTCGTCGCCTATGAGCGAGTTGGTCAGCTTTGATTTCGTGATCTTTGCACCGGTGCCGATGATCGTGTGGCTCAGCTCGGAGCCCTCGATCACGCTGCCCTTACCTATTGAGACGTTGGGACCGACCGTCGAATCTTTCAGCGTAACATCGTCCTCGATGTAGACGGGATCCACGATCTTCACGCCGTCCAGCTTCGCCGGCTTGCGCGCATGGCCCTTGGTCAACATGACGCGGTTCGTGTCGAGCAGCGTGTCGATCTTACCCGCGTCATACCACCCGGCGACGTCCACGACCCTGATCCTGGCGCCCTTGTCGATCATGTACTGGAACGCGTCGGTGAGGTAGTACTCGCCCTGGTTCATCGGCGAGGCGAGCACGTGGTCCAGCCCTTCAAACAGCAGCTTCCAGTTCCTGATGTAGTACAGGCCGATGTTGGCGCGCTTGGAGATGGGCTCCTTCGGCTTCTCGATGATACGCGTCATGTTGCCGTCGTTGTCGGTGACCACGACCCCGAAGCGCTGGTAGTCCTCGACTTCCTTCACCCATATGATCCCGTCCGCGTCGGTCTTGTTCACGAGCGACAGGTCGGCGTCGAAGATCGTGTCCACGAAGATGATTAGCACAGGCTCATCCACGTACTCGCGGGCGAGCGCGATCGCGCCCGCGGTACCGTCCTGCACCTTCTGCTCGACGAATACCGATGGGAAGTCGTAGCTGCGCGCGAACTTCTCGACCGTCTCCTTGAGATGCCCGGTGATATACACGATCTGTTCGACGTTGCCGAGCTTCTTCAATTCGTCGAGCACGTACGCCATGACAGGTTTGCCCGCGACCTTGAGCATCGGCTTGGGCGTGACGTGCGTGTGCGGACGCAGCCGCGTGCCTTTCCCGGCGAGCGGTATGATGACTTTCATGGCTGGCTCGTTCCCTCGCGCCCGTACCGGTCTTTCAGGCGAACAACATCGTCCAAGTGCGCGGTGGATGCTTCCAGCACGTCGCAGTCGGTCACGGCTTCCATCTGATGCACGGTGTGTGGTGTGATGCGAAACGATTCGCCCGCGCGGAGTCGCACGTCCTCGAGGTCGCCCTGCCCAGGACCGTTCTGCACGCGGTAGATGATTTCGCCCGAAAGCAGGTGAACAGTTTCGTCCTTCGTGTTGTGGTACTGGATCGACAGAGCATGCCCGGCCTTGATGTGCAAGATCTTGCCCACGTACTGGTCGGTGCTCGCCCAGATCGTCTCGTGTCCCCATGGCTTGGGAACCACTCGAACGTCCACGCGGCCGGAGCGAGTCCCGGCAGCCGGCTGAGACGATTGGTTGTGTTGCCTGGCTTCACGGTCTGAGGGCATGCAGTAATATCTCGTACTGCGTGGAACCGCAGCAACCGACGGGCACGGCTTCTGCCTCTGGAGGCGGTCATGATACTCGCGCCGCGCTACCTGCCGCGACTCGCATCGATCGTAGGGCTCTTCACCAACTACGGCCTTCGCGACTTCGCAAAAAACCAGGGACTCCTCAGCGTGCAGGGCGCGGAGCTCGCCACCGACGGCGACGCTGCCGACGACGACGGCCAGGACAAAGCAGTCGCCTTCCGTAAGCGGCTGGTGGAGCTCGGGCCTGCCTACGTGAAGCTCGGCCAGGTGCTGTCCACCCGCCCCGACCTGCTCCCAGCGCCATACATCCGCGAGCTGGAGCACCTGCAGGACTCGGTCGGAGAGATGGAATACGCCACCGTCACTGCCACGATCGAAGAAGAGCTCGGCGCCAAGGTGACGAAGCTGTTCTCCCGCTTCGACGAAAAACCGATCGGGACCGCCAGCCTCGGCCAGGTGCACTCGGCCGCGCTCCGCGACGGGCGGGAGGTCGTGGTCAAAGTGCAGCGCCCCAACCTGCGCGAGCAGCTGTCGGACGACATCGAGTTCTTCCGCGAGCTGGCCACCTTCCTCTCTGCGCACACCGCGGCGTCAGACCGCGTGGACATCGTCGGCGTCGTGCAGCAGGTCGAGCGCTCCCTGGCCGACGAGCTCGATTACCTGACCGAAGCGCGCAACTCCGCGACCTTCCGGAAGATGCTGGCCAGGTTCCCGCACGTCCTGATTCCGCGCGTGATCGAGGCGTACACCACGCACAAGGTGCTCACGACCGAGCGGATCAAGGGCGTGAAGATCGGCGACATCCCCGCGATCAGCCGCGTCGATCACGACTTCAGCACCCTCGCAGAGGAGCTGGCGCACGCGTACCTGCACATGATCACGGTGGAGGGTCATTTCCACGCCGATCCGCACCCGGGCAACATCTTCGTGGTGCTTCCAGGCAGGGAGAACCCGCTCACTCCGGGCGAGCTGGTGGCGGCCGACCGCCGCAACGATGTACGCGAGGCAGCCACCCCTCTCTCGAAGCTCGAGGTCGAGGCACGCGAGGCCGCCACCGACGTGGCGTTGCCGGGAGAGCCCAAGCTGGCGCTCATCGACTTCGGAATGACCGCGCATCTGCCCCAGCGTCTGCGCGACAACATCGTGCGCCTGCTGATGGGGATCGCCGAGAACCACGGGGAACAGGCCGCCGAGACGCTGATCGAGATGGGCGAATCCGTGGATTCGTTCGACCGGAAGTCGTACGAGACGGAGATCGCGGGGATCATTGCGCAGCACGCCGACCAGAGCGTTGGCGACATGCCCGCCGGCGCCGTGCTGTTTCGGATGATCGACACCGGGTACAAGAAGGGTCTCAAGCTGCCGGCGGAGCTGACGCTGCTGGCGAAGGCGCTGTTCAATCTGGACGCGGTGACGCGGTCGCTGGACCCGACGTTCAATCCGCAGGAGGCGGTGCGCGACTATACGTCGAGCCTCGCGGACGAGCGCGCGCGGAGGGATTTCTCACCGCGGCGGCTGTACCAGATCGCGACCGAGGCGTCCGATTTTCTGGGGGCGCTGCCGCACCGGCTGGACGTGATCACCAAGCGGATCGCCGCGAACGACGTCGGACTGCGGCTCGACACTCCGCAGCTGGGAACGCTGCTGGAGGGGATGCAGAAGATCGCGAACCGGATTTTTATGGGGCTCGTTTTGGCGGGACTGCTGGTCGCGAGCGGGTTGATGATTCAGAGCTGGCCGCGGCTGGGGATCGCCGGGTTTTCGATCGCCGCGGTGCTCGCCGTCTACATGGTTCTGTCGATTCTGATCAGCGACCGCAAGCGTGACGGGAGCGGTTGAGTAGCAATAATTGGCGGTAGCAGGATCGCGCGGCAAGCGGTTGCCACTCGTGGCCGCCGAACGATGGCGCGCCGCACGGACCCCGGAGTGAGAGTTCGCCAGCGTGCCGATGGCGCGCGGAACCTCAACCTGGAGGTCGGATGCCGATCAACACCAGTGTGGCCGCGATGGGGCGATCGCGGGTATGGAAGCTCCTCGTCGCGCTCGGCGGCGCGGCGGTAATTGCGAGCGTGGGAATTTCTGGGTGCCACGATCAACCGCTGCCGATGGAGGCGTTGGCTCTGACGCCGCCCGAGCCGTCGCTCTCGCGCTATCCCACGGAAGAGGAGTACGCGGAAATGCCGGCCGAGTTCCGAACCGGGCCCAGCATTTTAGCGGCATGGGTCGACGCGGGGTTCGTGGGCAACCGCGCCTACGGCCGGGGATGGATGCAGTACTTCGCGAACTACGCCAAGATCACGCTCCCCGTGACCTTGATCTACGACAACCGACAGGTGACCAGCACAACGGGCTATAGCGAACTGTCGTCCGTGCTGCCGGCTGTTCGCGAGATGGAGGCGTATGCGTCCCTCGGCGTGAGTGGCAGTTGCGGGAACACCGTAAACGCGTCCGGGATCTTCTTTGTGCGGCACCAGATTCCCATCAGCAGAGGCTGGTTCCAATGGGGGGAAGAAACCGCCACCGACGGCGGTACGAAGTCGCAGCCCGCATGCTCGTGTGGTGGGGCAACGTCTCTTCAGGATGCGGCGTACGACCCGTACGCGGGCGACGGCCCCGAATCACCCTGTGCGGACGGCGGCTCCAGCGGTGGAACAAGCGGGAGCGGAACACAGTTTTCGCCGGGTAGTTATACCGGCGGTGAGACGGTCGATTGGAATACGGGAATAGGAAACGGGGGCGGCAGCGCGTGCGGAGCGGACGCCGTTGTGGAGTACGTCTGCATCGATGTCTGGAACTCTGAGACTGAGCGCTGGGATGAGTGGGGGTGCGGATATGTCACGATGTGCTGAGAACGTAGAGACGAACGGGTGGGGCGGCCGCCCAGCGAATACTCAAACCAATTCGGAGGCCAACATGCGAAGCACTCTGTTGCGGCTCGGACTGACAGTTCTTTTAATCCAGACAGGCGCCGCGGTCGCGTCCGCCCAGGCGGACGC
>JACDCY010000012.1:41442-43834 GCA_013817305.1 Gemmatimonadaceae bacterium
GGCGGACGCACGCCAGGCCTCGCGCGTGCCAGTGACGGTTGTTCTCTCAGAGAGCCGGGTAGCCGGAAGCCGGTTCGTGGTCCAGCGCAATCCACGAGCCGCCCGCCGTGACGTGGTCGTGCTCGCGCCGGACGCCAGTGCGGATGAATTCGCTGATGCCGTGCGGACGCTACTCACCGTACGACAGAGGGAGGGCGACGTCCCCGCATCCAAGCAAACGCTGCGAATCCGCCCGAACCAGGCGAGCACCAGGCAGCGGCCCGCATACCCGTGGGCAGCCCGCGTACTTGCCGACCTGCGACGTTCCGATCGCGTTGAAATAGAGGGCGTAGGCCGCGCGCGGGCCATTCAGATCTGGCTCCCGAGCCAGGCGAGAAAAGTCGGGAGAAAAAAGGGATAGCTTTTGGCGGGGCGTCAGAGTCCGGCATTCCCGATCTGACGCTCCGCTGACGCCCGGCAGTAGCTTCGGTCGTCGCCGTCCGAGCTCCGGATCGCCCTACTTGTCAACGTCATTCGAGAGGATGCTCCCATTCTTCACCGAATCCTAGCTGTTACGCGGTTTGCGCTGACCCCAGCATTCGCGCTGATCGCCCCCATCGCGCCGAGCAACACCGCCGAAGGACTCACGGAGCGTACTTCTCCCGCGGTGGGGCACGCATACATCCCGATAACGGCCGAGCGCCGTTGGCGAGAAAACGCGGACTCGGCCTGCACCGCGCGAGCACTGTCGCGCGCGGAGCTAATCGTCGAGGGCGGCCGGGCGTTATACGTGGAGCCCGTTGTGTTCGTGACTTCCGGAGACCGCGTCCTGCTCGCGGGAAAGCCGAGCTATCTCTTTGCGCCGGTCCCGGGTGGAGCGACCTTCGACGCATTGAGCCGCAACGTCGTCTTCGGGGCGGTTATCAGTCCAGACGGCAGCGCGCGAACCGTCCCTTCCCCCGACGTCAACGCCGGAAAAGTTGCGGCAATCGCAGGTGCTGCCGCGGGTGAAGGCGCCTGGCGGCTGATTTTCGCCGAGCTCGACTCGATGGCGACCGACGGGCTACAAACGGTAGGAGCGTTTTGGCACGGGATTTATGATGGCGAGCGGTGGTCATCCGTGGAGCGACTCCCCCCTCCTCCCGACAATGACCTGTTTTACTACAACAGCTCACGGCTCGCCGAGAATGGCGACACGATCGTTTGGGCGGCTCGCACCAACATGCCACCGAGGAACCTCGGAGTGGTGGTTTACGAACGGACTCCCGCCGGCTGGTCATATCGGGTAGCCGGTCCGTCGGGTGTCGCATACGTCCAGGTCGCGCATTCGAGGACGCTGGGATTCACGCTCGCCCTGGTGTATCCGGATCCCGCCCTCTACGAAGATACTAATTCACTTTTCTTCTATCGTAGGCGGTCTGACTGGGAGCTTGTCCGTAAAGTGGTGGCAGGCGGAGAAGGCGCCATTCACCGGCCGTTACTCAATCTGTGGGGGGATTCGGGGGTACTCACCTGGAAAACTTACATCAGGGATCAGGCGGGAACGCGGATCGAGTTCCGCGGGATGGTGGGCGAGATCGGACAGCGCAACGAACGCCTGCTCGTGATCGACGGGCGCAACGCGGAAGGACGATCGACGCTCATCACCCACGACGGTCGCATCCTGTGGGTAACCGACCACGTTACGGGTTCAGGTGGAGAGCGTGAGCTGCAGCTGCGGCAGCCAGCCGGCGACAGCACCGCCGTCTTATGGCGAACACCGTATCCGTATCGCGGGCCGCTGGCCGCGACGGTCTACTCCCATTCCGACTTGATGACGGTTGGCCCCAAGCTCGACGAAGCCCGTCAGCTGCTTGTGTCCGTGGTCCTTCGCCTACGACTGGACTGCGGGCAAAATTCGAAGCCGGGCCGCTGAGTAATCCCGCCAACAGCCCGATCCGGTATCAGGCGAGCATCTTCCTCCGAAGTGTGCTCAGTCGGCGCCGCACCGACCCGTCCATCACCGTGTCTCCGATTCGCACGACGAGGCCACCGAGTATCGCCGGGTTCACGCTCATGTGCGGCACCACGTCCTTGCCGAGAGCACGCGACAGCTCGCGCGCGATGACGCTGTTCTCGTCGGTCGAAGTCTCGCGCGCGACCGTGACCCTCGCGTGCACGCGGCCCACCGACTCGTCCACGAGATTCGCGTACTCGACCGCGATCGCGGGAATCAGCATCTGCCTCCGGTTACGGAGCAGCGCCCGCAGGAACTCGAGGAAAAGCTTGGGAACACGATCCTGTACGGCCTTGGTGATGACCGCGTTCTTCTGCGCCTCGCTCACGCGTGGCGACTCCAGAAACCGTCGCAGCGTCGTGTCCTGCTCCACGGCAGCGGCAAAATCCGCGATCATCTTCCCCCAGCCGTCCATGT
>JACDCY010000013.1 GCA_013817305.1 Gemmatimonadaceae bacterium
GGCACCACGAACCATGAACCAGAGACCGCCATGGCAACCGACACACCGCGCCGTACGGCGCTGATCACAGGCGCGTCCGGCGGCATCGGGGCGGAGCTGGCCCGGGTGCTCGCGGCGAACGACCACGACCTGGTCCTGGTCGCGAGGCGGCGCGACGCGCTCGAGGCGCTGGCAGGCCAGCTCGAAGGAAAACACGGCATCACAGCCACGGTTCTGGTCGACGACTTGGGCGATCCGGAAGCTCCCGCAAGAATCTTCGCCGCAACTCGCGCAGCGCGGATCGACGTCCACGTGCTCATCAACAATGCGGGGTTCGGGCTCGGCGGGGAATTCGCGGAGACGCCCATCGAGCGCGAGATGGCGATGGTGCAGGTCAACATCACGTCGCTCATTCAACTCACCAAGCTGTACGCAGCGCCGATGCTCCAGCGGCGCGCCGGCTACGTGATGAATGTCGCGTCCACCGCGGCGTTCTTCCCGGGTCCGATGATGAGCGTGTACTACGCCACCAAGGCGTTCGTGCTCAGCTTCTCACAGGCCCTGGCCGAAGAGCTGTCCAGCTCCGGTATCGTGGTTAGCTGCCTTTGCCCCGGCCCCACGGAGACCGAGTTCGCGAGCGTCGCGCAGGTGAGCAAGGCCAAGCTGTTCGACGGCAACGTCGCGGACGCTCGCGAAGTCGCGGAGTTCGGGTATCGCGCGATGATGGCCGGTGAGCGAGTCGCCATTCACGGCGCGCGGAACAAGCTGCTGGTACAGGCTCAGCGTTTCGTTCCGCGGAGCCTGATCGCCCGCGCTGTGAAGAAGCTGCAGGACAGCCGCAACTAGCGCCTTACCTGCTGGCCGCGATCCATCCCTCGATCTTCTGCCTGAGCATCGGCAGCGTGACGTTGCCGTCCTCGAGCACGCGATCGTGGAAGTCCCTGATCGAGAACCGTGATCCCATCTGGCGCTCGGCCTGCTCGCGCAATCGGCGGATCTCGAGATTCCCCAGCATGTATGCCGTAGCCTGGCCCGGGACGGCGATGTAGCGATCCACTTCCGCGGTCGCGCTCGCAAGGGATGACGTGGTGTTCGCCATCAGGTAATCGATCGCCTGCTGGCGGCTCCAGCCGAGCGCGTGCATGCCGGCGTCTACGACGAGCCTGGCCGCGCGCAGGGCTTCATTGGACAGCAGCCCCATCTTGTCGATGTCGCCGGAGTACAGCCCCATCTCCTCCGACAGCCGCTCGCTGTACAGCCCCCAACCCTCTACGAAGCCGGACGAGTAGAAGTAGCTGACGAGCTTGTGCGCGCCCGGCCGCTCCTTCGCTATTGCAATCTGCAGGTGGTGGCCGGGATACGTTTCGTGGAAGGCTGTCGCCTCGAGCCCCGCTTTGCTCTGCTTCCCGGGCTCGTACGTGTTGATCAGGTAGATGCCGGGGCGTGTCCCGTCTTCCGACGGGGAATTGTACTGCCCGCCGGGCGCCGATCTCTCCTGGAAAGCGGGATACGGCTGGATCACCACGTCGGCTTTCGGAAGGATCCCGAACCACGCCGGCAGGGCGGCGCGGGCGCGGTCGACCGCGCCCTGCGCGTAAGCAACCATCGCCTGCTTGCTTCGGAACGTGTATGCGGTGTCGGTCTTCAGCCGCCGCAACGCTTCGGTTACGTCATCGGTGCCGAAGCTGCGGCGCGCGATCGTCTGCATCTGCGCGCGGATCTTCGCCATCTCGCGCAAGCCGGTCTCGTGAATCTCCTGCGGCGCGATCTGCAGCGTGGTGTGGAGTCGAACGCTCGCGCGGTAGCACTCCGCTCCACCGGGGACCGCGGAAACCGCGAAGGTCGCCCGGGACGCAGGCAGGTAGACGTCAGCGAGGTAATCGCGGTAGCGCCGGATCGCCGGATTTATCTCATTTCCGACGATGCCGGACAGCTGCGATCTGAAGGCCGGTGGCGCCGCTGTGTCCCTGACCGCGGGACTCATGAACGGCGAGTCGCCGACCGGTGTCGCCAGGAGGTCGTCGAGCTGGCGGATGACGCTTTCCACGCCGGTGCGCGGCGCCACGTATCCCTGCCGCACGCCTTCGCGCATGTTGGCGATCTCGGTATCGAGATACTTCGGGAACGCGCGAAAGCGAGAGAGGGCGTCGGCGCGCGCGGTTGGAGTTCCCACCGGCTGAAGCGTGGCGATGAAGGGGTACACGCCCTGCCAGCCGTTGTAGGTAGGGCTCACCGGCCACAGCTCGTTGTGGCATCCGCGCGCTCCGGTGGTCCCCTCGAGCAGCTCGCGCAGAATGGCCAGCGTCCGGTGCTGCGGCGTCCCGGCAAGCGGAGTCGGATCGATCTGGCGGACCTGCGCGAGCCACGCGTCTTCCTGTGCCCAGAATCGTCTCGTAGCATCGAGCGAGTTGTCCCGCAATCTCGCGTGATCCGCGCCGGGATAACCCTCGACGGTCGCGAAGTCGGGGTTTTCGCGGAACACTTCACGCACGTACTCGTCGGCGAGGGCGTCGACGCGCGCGGCCACGGAGCTATTCGGTGTCACGGTGCCCTGGACGGGCGGGACGCAGGCCGTAATGACGGCTGCCGCGAGGAGTGCGAGCGATGGTTTCATGGGAGTGGTTGGGGATCAACAACATTATCCGGCGGCCCGGTCTTCGGTGAGAGTGCGGATCAGCTAGCCCTGATCGTCTTCCTGGTCATCAGGCTCCGCTGCTTGGACAGCAACGGCTTCAGCCACTGCCCCGTGTACGACTCGTTTACGGCGGCGACGTCCTCAGGCGTGCCCGTTGCGACGATCATTCCGCCGCGATCTCCGCCCTCTGGCCCCAGATCGATGACCCAGTCCGCGAGCTTGATCACGTCGAGGTTGTGCTCGATGAGCACGAGTGTGTGACCGTGATCCACCAGCCGCTCGAGAACGAGCGCGAGCTTGCGTATGTCTTCCAGATGCAGACCTGTCGTCGGCTCATCCATTACGTACAGTTTGCGGCCGCTCCGCTTGGCGGACTGCGACAGCTCGCGCGCGATCTTGATTCGCTGCGCCTCTCCGCCGGACAGCGTGGTCGCGGGCTGCCCCAGCCGGACGTAACCCAGGCCGACCTGCTGCACGTGCCAGAGCATCTGGCCCAGCTTTTCCTCGCGCGCGAAAAATCGGATCGCCTGATCGACGGTGAGATCCAGGACTTCGTGCACGTTGCGTCCGTTCACACGGACTTCGAGCACCTCGGACTTGAACCGTTTGCCCCCGCAATCCTCGCACGGCACGAACACGTCAGCCATGAACACCATCTCGACTTCCAGCGCGCCCGCTCCCTCGCAGGTCTCGCAGCGTCCGCCCGCGACGTTGAAGCTGAACGTCCCCGGCGTGTAGCGACGCTCCCGGGCGAGGGGCGTAGCGGCGAAGATTCGCCTGATCTCGTCGAACGCCTTCACGTACGTGACCGGGTTGGACCGCGGCGTCCGTCCGATCGGGCTCTGGTCTACGAGCACGACGTCGTCGAGCGCGTCGTAGCCGGTGATGGTGTCGAACTCGCCGACTCTTTCCCCCAGATGCTGCTTCGCCGTGTGCTCGCCGTGCAGCTTGTTCTCCAGGGCGCGATACAGCACGTCATGTATCAGCGTGCTCTTCCCCGACCCCGAGACGCCTGTCACGACGGTGAGAGTGCCGAGGGGAATCCTGATGTCCACGTCGCGGAGATTGTGCTCGCGCGCGCCGGTGATCGTTATCCATCTGGGCCCGGCCCTGCGGCGCTCGGCGGGGAGGGGAATCGACCGCTCGCCGGTCATGTACTGGCCGGTGAGAGGGCTTTCGCGCACCCTGGAGATGGGACCGGCGAAGACAACCTCGCCACCCTGCTCACCGCTGCCGGGCCCGAGCTCGATCATGTAGTCGGCGGCTTCGATAGCCGCGGGGTCGTGCTCCACCACAAGCACCGAGTTGCCGCCGTCGCGCAGCTTGTGGAGCAGACGCAGCAGCCGCGACATGTCGCGCGAGTGCAGGCCGATCGACGGCTCATCGAGGACGTACAGGGTGTCCACGAGCTTCGACCCGAGGGAATTTGCAAGCGAGATGCGCTGCGCTTCGCCGCCGGACAGCGTGCGCGTGGCGCGGTGCAGCGACAGGTAATTGAGGCCGACGTCACAGAGGAAGGTCACCCGCCCGCGCGCCTCATCCAGTGCCGTCGCGGCGACAGCCCGCTCG
The DNA here is from genome assembly GCA_013817305.1 of Gemmatimonadaceae bacterium. GTDB lineage: Bacteria > Gemmatimonadota > Gemmatimonadetes > Gemmatimonadales > Gemmatimonadaceae > JACDCY01. The sequence goes on from JACDCY010000013.1 coordinate 4,184, forward strand.
AAGTCCGAGAGCGACAGCTCGTCGAGCCAGACGCGTAGCTCGTCGACAGGCATTCCCGATACTTCGGCGATGCTCCTACCGCCGACGCGGACGTTGAGGGCTTCGGGCTGGAGCTTCGACCCGCCGCAATCCGGGCATTCCTGCGCCGTCTGGTACTGCCGGAGGAATACTCGTATGTACTGCTTGTATCGCTTGGTCTCCAGATCGCGGAGGAAGGGGATCACGCCCTTGTAGCCGCGCGAGCGCGCGGTGAGAAGCTGCCGCTGCTGGGCGCCGGACAGGTCGCTCCATGCCGCGTCCATGGGGATCCGCTCGCGGCGCGCAAACTCGCTGAGCGCTCGCCGCTTGTTGTCGTACCGCGGCTTGGACCAGGGGTCGATCGCGCCTGCCTTTAGCGTGCGTTCCGGGTACGGAACGATAAGCGATTCGTCGTACTCGAGGATCGCGCCGAAGCCGTTGCACCGGGGGCACGCGCCACGGGGACTGTTGAAGGAGAACAGCTGCGGCGTTGGCGGCTGCATCCGCGTTCCGTCGTTCGCGCACTGAAAGCTGTCGGTGAAGCGCAGCTCGGTCGCGGGCGCGGGCGTAAGCGACGTCTGCACCGGATCCGCGAACAGGGCGAAGCATTCGCCGTCGCCCTCCGCGAACGCCGCCGACACGGCTTCCGCCAGGCGCGTCGCGGAGTCGCTGCCCAGGACCAGGCGATCGACGACGACGAGCAGGTCTCCCGACTTCCGAAGCGAGAGCCCCTGCGCCTCGATCTCGTCGAGGTGCATGACCGCTCCGTTCGCGCGTACCCGGAGGAAGCCTGCCGCCCGCAGGTTCTCGAGAATGACCGGATCGGTGAGCTTGTCGGAGATGTGGAGCGGGAAGGCGACGTGCACGCGTGTTCCTTCCGGCAGGGCGAGGAGCGCGTCCGCCACGGACTGGGGCGTATCCGGTCGCATCTCGCGCCCGCACTTCGGACAGAACGCGCGTCCGACCCTCGCCCAGAGCAGGCGCAGGTAGTCGTACACCTCGGTCGCGGTGCCCACGGTGGAGCGCGACGTCTTGGTCGGGTTCTTTTGCTCGATCGCGACGGCAGGGGAGAGTCCCTCGATCGAATCGACGGAAGGCTTCTCCATTCGATCGAGAAACTGCCGCGCGTAGGCCGAGAGCGATTCGACGTACCGCCGCTGGCCCTCGGCGTAGATGGTGTCGAAGGCGAGCGACGACTTGCCGGATCCGGACGGGCCCGTGATCACCGTAAACGTGCGACGCGGGATCTCGACGTCGATGTTCTTGAGATTGTGCTGGCGCGCCCCGCGCACGACGATGGAATCCTTCACATACGGAAGCTAATATGCGCCCGAATAGAAACCAAAACTGCACCGAGAACTGCCAACTGCCACTTAGAACGGCCAAGCTGGTAGCTGCCAGCTACAAGCTTGGCAGTTCTAAGTGGCAGTTTTTGCTGCCAATTATGGTACCCGTTTCCGGCCTGTCGTCATTCGGTATACCCAGAGCAGGATCAGCGCACCGACGACGGCGAGCACCAGGCTCCAGAGAGAGAAGCCGGACAAATCCCGCCCGAGGAGCGTGTTGCCGAGGAAGCCGCCGATCACGGCGCCGACGATTCCGATGAGCGCGGTGACGATGAAGCCACCGGGATCATCGCCCGGCATCAAAGCTTTGGCGATCGCGCCGGCGATGAGCCCCATCACGATCCAGGCAAGGATGGACATGAAACCTCCAAAAGTGTGTGTGGCCCGTTCTGCAGCCGCGAAACGATACGCGAAAATGCAACCTGCGTACCACGAACGAAATTGCGCTGCTGACAAAGTGGCTTTGACCCACCGTCGCCGCTAGCATTCGCCCGCGATGACGGACGCCGCAGCCACGATCCACGAAGAAGCGGTTCTACGACCCCCAAGGGGCCGGATCCTCCCGAACGGCATCGATATACGGGATCCCGGGCTGGCTGAGGTGCGTTCCGTCACGGGGTACGTCCAGCTGGAAATTTTTCTGTTCGCGGGGGATCGGTGCGAACATTCGCCTGGCGAATCCTTTGGACGATGCCGCCGTAGTGTCCAGCAGCGCGCCAAAGTGGGCCTGAGCACCATCGCGAGTGCCGACGAAATACTGGTCTTACATCATGGGGAAGTGGTCGAGAGGGGAGTGCACGGCGCGCTCGTTCGCAAGGGCGGAGTCTACAAAAAACTGTGGCGGCTCCAGCTCGGGGAAGGCGCGGCTGTTACTCCAACTGCGGGCAATCGCTTGCCGCCCGTGGGGGCGGTCCGGTAGTTTGGGGAACTTTGCAACCCGACCAGATGCGGCCAACCACCCTAATGGAGCAGAATTCCGGCGTGAGAAAGCAATAGTGGATCTCTCCGTCGGGATGGGCACTGACGTCGGGAGGATGCGGTCCGACAACGAAGACAGCCTGTACGCCAACGCCAACCGCGAGCGCGGATTGTTCATCGTCGCGGACGGCATGGGCGGCCACGCCGCCGGCGAGGTCGCGAGCGCCATGGCGATCGACATCCTGTCGCAGGAGATCAGCATCGACGATCCTCTCGAGCGGGACCAGCCCGCCGATCGGATCGCGGACGCGCTCCGCCGCGCCAACGACGCCATTTATACCCGCACGCTGTCCGAAGTCGACAAGCAGGGGATGGGCACGACGGTCTCGGTGCTGTTTCTGGCGGGTGATCATTACATCATCGGCCAGATCGGCGATTCCCGCGTGTATTTGATGCGCGACGGGAAGCTTCGGCAGCTGACGACCGATCATTCGTACGTTCAGGAGCAGGTCGACGCGGGACTCCTCACCCCTGAGCAGGCCCGGGTGCATCCGTACAGCAACGTCATCACCCGCTGCCTGGGCGCGAGCGCGTCGGTGGAGCCGGACATGTACGAAGACGACGCTCAGGAAGGCGATATTTTCCTGCTTGCCAGCGATGGGCTGACGGGGATGGTCGAGGATTCGAGGCTATTGCAGCTGTTGCTGCAGAAGGCATCGCCGTCCAGGGTCGTGAACTCCCTGATCAGCGAGGCCAACGCCCGCGGCGGAGTCGACAACATCACGGCGGTCGTCGTCCACCTCACAGGGCCGGGATCGCCTCGCGTGCCGACGACGGGGGTCCACACGGCCCCAACCGCCGTCTGAAGCTGGTTGGACGAGCCCCCTCCTCCCGAGTCCGTAGCACATCTCGCCGAGGTGTACCTCGGCAACATCCTGTACGCTCTCGAGGCGACGGCGCTGTGGCTGGAAGAACAGCAACGCGCTGACGACGCCGCGTTTTACCGGGGCATCGCCAGGCAGCTAGCTGCGGCGCGCGGGCGCGAGCGCGGCGGCGCGGCGTAGGAGCTTGCGGTCCGGTTCCTGCTCGGTGGACAGGGGGCAGGCTGCTCTCTATGATGCGGAATGGGCCATCGGTGCCGCGCGCTGATGCCTCGATCGTCTTTCCCTGGAGAACTGATGGGTACGGCAACTCTGGCTGGACCTGAGACCACGACCGACACCTTCCCTATCAATGGGACGGACTACATCGAGTTCTGGGTAGGCAACGCCAAGCAGGCCAGTCACTATTACAGGACGGCTTGGGGCTATCGGGTCGCTGCGTACAGGGGACCCGAGACCGGTGTGCGCGACCGCGTCAGCTATTTGCTCGAGCAGGGAAAAATCAGACTTGTGCTCACGTCGGCGCTTGGCTCGAGCGGTCCGATCGCGGACCACGTGCACAAGCACGGCGACGGCGTTCGCGACCTGGCGCTGTGGGTCGACGACGCGCGCGAAGCGTTTAGGCTCGCGGTCGAGCGCGGGGCCAAGGCAGCGAAGGAGCCCGAGGTCGTCGAGGACAGGGACGGCGAGTTCATCACCGCCGCCATTCACACGTACGGCGAGACGATTCACACGCTTGTCGAGCGGCAGAACTATCGCGGGCTATTCATGCCTGGATTCCAGCCGGTAACGACCGAGTTCAACCCCGAATCCGTGGGCCTGCAGTACGTGGACCACTGCGTGGGCAACGTCGAGCTGGGCAAGATGAACACCTGGGTGCAGTTCTACTCGGACGTGATGGGATTCAAGAATCTCGTCTCGTTCGACGACAAGGACATCTCGACCGAGTATTCGTCGCTGATGTCGAAGGTGGTCAGCAGCGGCAACGAGCGGATCAAGTTCCCGATCAACGAGCCGGCGGCGGGCAAGAAGAAATCGCAGATCGACGAGTATCTCGAGTTCTACCAGGGTCCAGGCGTCCAGCACATGGCGCTCGCGACCGACGACATCATCCACACGGTGGGCGAGCTGCGAAAGCGCGGGATCGAGTTCCTCCGCGTGCCGACGACGTACTACGACGATCTCATCGAGCGCGTCGGGAAGATCGACGAAGACATCGAGCCGCTGAAAGACTTCGGAATCCTGGTGGACCGCGATCCGGACGGGTATCTGTTGCAGATATTCACGAAGCCGGTGCAGGACAGGCCCACGGTGTTTTACGAGATCATCCAGCGCAAGGGCGCCCGCAGCTTCGGGAAGGGAAATTTCAAGGCGTTGTTCGAAGCCATCGAGCGCGAGCAGGCATTACGGGGGAATCTGTAAAGTCCCATGCCCATCTACCACACGCTCGGACAGATCCCCCGCAAGCGCCACATCGCTTTTCGAAAGCCCGACGGCGGCATATACGCCGAGCAGCTGATGGGCCATGAAGGATTCACCGGGACGTCGTCACTGCTGTACCACAACTACCCGCCGACCACGGTGAAATCGGCGCGGCGCGTCAAGGAAGTGGTGTACCAGCCCGATCCGGATCAGACCCTCAAGCACCGGCATTTCCTGACTTCGCGGGCGAAGAAGGGCGGCAGCCCCACGCTCGACAGGACGCCGCTGCTGTTCAACGCGGACATCGCGATGCTGTACGTGGAGCCGGACCAGAACGACGCGCACTTCTATCGCAACGCTCAGGCCGACGAATGCGTGTACGTCGCGAAGGGAGAGGGAATTCTCGAGACGATCTTCGGCGACCTGCCCTTCCACGAGGGCGACTACCTGATCATCCATCGCGGAATCATGCACAGATACAGGATCGACCTCGGCAAGGAGGCGCCGAAGCTTCTGGTGTTCGAGAGCCGCGGCCACATCCGGTGGCCCAAGCGCTACCGCAACGAGTTCGGGCAGCTGATCGAGGGCGCGCCGTATTCCGAGCGCGACATCCGGCGCCCGCTGCAGCTCAACACGCACGACGAGAAGGGAGACTTCCCAATTCTCGTGAAGCAGACGAATGGCATCAACGAGATCGTGCTCGACCATCATCCGTTCGACGTAGTCGGCTGGGACGGGTACTTCTATCCGTGGGCGTTCAACATCCACGATTTCGAGCCCATCGTGGGGCGCGTGCATCAGCCGCCGCCAGTGCACCAGACTTTCCAGGGCGACGGCTTCGTCATCTGCTCGTTCTGCCCCCGCCCGTACGACTTTCATCCCGAGGCGGTTCCCGCGCCGTACAACCACAGCAATGTCGATTCGGACGAGGTGCTGTACTACGCGTCCAGCGAGTTCATGAGCCGCAAGGGAATCGAGTTCGGGAGCATCACGCACCATCCCGACGGCATCCCGCACGGCCCTCATCCGGGCCGCGCAGAGGCGAGCATTGGCGCCAAGTACACAGACGAGCTGGCCGTGATGATGGATTCATTCCGTCCGCTCGTGGTAGCCATGCCGGCGCTCGAGATCGAGGATCCCACTTATCACAAGTCGTGGGTTGAGGGCCAGCACATGGAGTTCAACCCGCCGACGTCCTAGCTGTTCGTCCCGCAGGTACACATACCTTTCGGAGGTGGTCATGAAGAGACACACACGCACGTCCCTGATTGCACTGGCGGCTTTCTCGCTCATCGGGTCACCACTGGCAGCGCAATCCGCGCGGGAAGGATCACCACCGGCCGAAGTAAAGCGTGACGGCGCGCAGACTACGCAGATTCTGGCTACCGAGGCCGCCGCGCGGCTCGGCATCAGCCGGAGCGAAGCTGCCGCCGATGCGAAGGCGCCGGCCATGCAGCAGCAGAGCGAGACGATGAAGTGGATCATCATCCTCGGCGTCGCGGTTCTCGCCGCGATTTTGATCCTGGCGGTCGCCGACTAGGCGGTTCCGGGCAGGCGAGCTCGGCCGCAGCGAGTTCGCCTTGCCCGCGTCGGAATGGCTGGTCCCCGCAGGTTCACGCACTAATTCTGAGGTGTTTTATGAAGAGACACATGCGCGCATCGCTGATCGCAGTAGCGGCTCTCTCGCTCGTTGGATCGCCTCTCTCCGCGCAATCCGCGCGGGATGGATCACCGCCGGCTGAAGTAAAGCGCGATGGCGCGCAGGCCACGCAAGTCCTGGTGACCGAAGGGGCGGCCAGGCTCGGGGTGAGCCGGGCCGAAGCACGAGTCGAGGCCAACGCTCCTGTGATGCAGTCGCAGGGCCAGGCGGTGCGCTGGATCGTAATCGGCGCCGTCATACTTCTGGCCGTGGTAGTGCTCCTCGCAGTCGCGGACTGAGCGACAATAGAATTTGACAGTTCTGCGCCGCGAGGCGTCGCTGGACATCCGGGTGCGGCCGCTACGCTCGCACACTACGCTCGCTAAGACGCGGCCTTACCGGATGTTCAGCGGCGCCTCTTTCCACATATGAGCGGGGCTTTATGGACGCCGACCGAAGCGCGTGTCGAGCGTTCCAACATGTTGGCGTTCATGCGTCGCGCTGCGGAGCGGGGATACATCGGGCCGGTCGGCGTTGCTCCCGCCAACTGCTTCGCCGAGCTTTGGGAGTGGTCGGTGCGCGACCGGCTCGCGTTCTGGAATCTCGTGCGCGAGTACTGCGGGCTCGTTTGCGGAGAGCAGACGTGCGCATCGCATCAGGAGGACGGGTCTGACAGCGTGGGTCTCGACCGGATGGCTCCGCCGGAACCGCCACTCGGCCCCCGTTGGTACCCCTCGCTCAAGCTCAACTTCGCGGAGAATCTCCTCCGATACGATGACGACCGCGCCGCGCTGGTCTTCTGGAACGAGGAAGGTCGTCAGCGCGAGCTGAGCTACGCCCAGTTGAAGCACGAAGCGCTCAGCATGGCAGCCGCACTACAGGCCGCCGGCGTGCACGCCGGCGACCGCGTCGCCGGCTTCATGCCCAACATGCCCGAGACCGTGATCGCGATGCTCGGCGCCACCTGGCTCGGCGCAGTGTGGTCCTCCTGCTCGCCCGACTTCGGCGCGCAAGGCGTGCTCGACCGCTTCGGCCAGATCGAGCCCAAAGTGCTGTTCTGCGCTGACGGCTACCGCTATGCCGGCAAGGAAATCGACTGCCTCGATCGGGTACGCACGATCGCGGAGAAGATCCCGTCGATCCAGCACGTCGTCGTGGTGCCATACCGCTCGCGCTCAGTGAATCTCGGAGGAATCCGTGCGGCGACGGCCTGGTCCGACTTTGCAGTGATGGCCGGCAGGGAGCGCGGGGTCCGGAGCAGGGGCGTGGCGAACGACCAAGGAGACTCCGCCCGGTTTGCGGAGGCTTCGCCGGGAGTCTCGCCTAGCCGCGGCTCTGGACCCCGCGCCCCTGCCGGCCCCGCCGAAGGCATGACCAAGCCGCTCCCCGCGCGGATGGCCTTCGATCACCCCGTGTACGTGATGTACTCATCGGGAACTACCGGGCTTCCCAAGTGCATGGTGCATGGCGCGGGTGGCACCCTGCTGCAGCATCTCAAGGAGCTGGTGCTGCACACGGATCTGCGGCGCGAAGACCGGATCTTCTACTTCAGCACCTGCGGATGGATGATGTGGAATTGGCTCGTCAGCTCGCTCGCCGTGGGCGCCACTGTCGTGCTGTACGACGGCGCTCCGCTCGCGCCCACGCCGTCGGCCATGTGGGACATGGCGGCGCGGGAGAAGCTCACGATTTTCGGAACGAGCGCCAAGTACATCGCGCTGTGTGAAAAGGAAGGCCTGGCTCCTGCGCGCTCGCACAACCTCTCCGCGCTACGCGCCATTCTTTCGACGGGAAGTCCGCTGGCCGCGCACAGCTTCGACTACGTGTACCGTGACATCAAGCGAGACGTGCACCTCGCGAGCATCAGCGGCGGAACCGATATCGTATCATGCTTCGCGCTCGGCAACCCGATCGCACCCGTACACCGGGGCGAGATACAGACGCGCGGGCTCGGCATGGCGGCGGACGTGTTCGACGAGGATGGACAGCCGTTGCGTGGCGAGCCCGGCGAACTGGTGTGTACAAGGCCATTCCCGAGCATGCCCGTCGCTTTCTGGAACGACGCCGACCGCTCAAAGTACCGCGCGGCGTACTTCGACCATTTTCCCGGCGTGTGGCGGCACGGAGACTGGGCCGAACTCACGGAGCGCGGGGGTATGATCATCCACGGCAGGAGCGACGCCACGCTCAACCCCGGCGGCGTTCGGATAGGCACGGCGGAGATATACCGCCAGGTCGAACAGCTCCCGGAGATCGTCGAAAGCATCGTGATCGGCCAGCGAATTACCGCCGACAATGGGGAGCTGGACGAAAGGATCGTTCTCTTCGTTCGCTTGCGCGAGGGATTCGAGCTGGACGCGGCGCTGGAGGATCGAATACGGAAGCAGATCCGGAGCAATACCAGCCCGTTGCATGTGCCGAAAGTGATCGTCGCCGTGGCGGATATCCCCCGAACCATCAGCGGGAAGATCAGCGAGATCGCCGTGCGGGACGTCGTACATGGACGCCAGGTGCGGAACACCGAGGCGCTGGCCAATCCGGGAGCGCTCGATCTCTACCGCTCCCTCCCGCAGCTACAGAGCTAGGCTCGGCCACCCGCTCATCGGCGCGGTAAACGCGCGCCCGTTCCTACGCAGCGGGGAAACCCGCGGAGCGCCGGATGCGTCCGACCTGACGCATGTGGTGGTCGAAGTGCCTGTGCAGGAAGGACAGTACGCCTCGCGCGGGGGTAGGGCCCATGATTGGATGCCTGAACGCCATCTCGTGCAGGCTCTCCTCGCGCAGCGGCTCCAGGTAGACGGCCAGATCTTCGTGCACCTTCGCCCACTCCGACCAGAGAACTTTCATGTCGGGGTTATCGGCTGGCGAGACCCGCCCGGCAACCTCCCGTGGAATTTTGATGCGGATGTTCAGATGGACGATCGACTGAAACGCACCGAAGCCAATCCACTCCCGGGCGCTACGCCGGTGCCCGCGTCGCTCCACGCCTGGCTTACGCGCGGCCTTGGCCACTTCCTGTTCGACTCGCAGCAGATGCTGCGCAACCTCGGCGAAGGACCACGCATCCGGCGCGGGACGGTACCGAAGCTGTTGGTCCGAGAGGGCCTGCAAATCATGCTGGAACCTGTCGCGCTTCTCGATGAGGGCATCCAGCTGCGTGCGGAGTCCTGGCAGCACATCAGCCTCCTTCGGTGATCGTCTGCATGACGGTGTCACGATCCAGAGTGATCGCGCGCGCGGTGAATACGCGTAACCACCGCGTCGACCGGTACAGTTGATCCGACAGCGAGGGCAGATCGATCGTGCCCTTCCAGCCGCTGTCGGTGAGCCGTTCCACGGTTCCGTCGCGCCTCACGACCGGCAGGTCGAGGCCAAGCATCTGGGTCTTGAGCGGGTAGTCGAGCAGCAGCTCGCCCGGCGCGAGCCCGGCCTTTCGCGCGAGCGAGTCCTCGATGTCGACGACGCGTTCCCGATCCGCCGCGATCCAGTCGCCGAATCCCTCGTCCAGCGCGACGGCGGGCCATTCGGCCGCCCGCTTGTAGAGCCTGCGCTCCCGCAGCGCCGAGAGGACCGGCGATCCCGCCGGCTCCAGGCGGTGCAGCAATCCCTCGTCGGTGAAGGTGCCGAGCTCGTCGGATCGGATCGCGCGTGATCGGAGCGCGTCGTCCACGATCCGCTTGTACATCGCGGTCGCGCTACGGACCGCATGGTGCCAGTACACGTTCCGGTACATCTGGTATTTCGCGAACAGGAGGGACTCGATCGCGGCCAGCGCCTTCTCGGCAACTCCAATCCGAAGCGCTCCGGAGGCGGGGTCCCTGACGACGACCATCGAGTTCGTGAGACGGTCGACGTCGACCTCGCCGTACGGAACGCCGCACATGAGCGCGTCACGCTTGAGATACTCGATCTTGTCGAGATCGAGCGAGCCGGATATGAGTCCCTGAAGCGGACTGTCGCTCCGGCCGGTGACGAGAGCGTGTACGCGCGCTGCGGCTCCCGCACCGAGCTGATCGTCCAGCAGGGATCCGATCTCGCCGCCGGTGATCAGCGGGCCAGCGACGTTCTCGTGGTGCAGCGCGCCGATCTCCTCGAGCGCGTGCGAGAACGGGTAGTGCCCGATGTCATGCAGCAGCGCGGCCGCGTAGATGATCGCGGGCTCGTCCGCCGGCAGGGAAGCCAGCTCCCCGCGCTCTTCCAGCAGAGCGATCGTGCGCCTCGCCAGATGGTATGTGCCGAGCGCGTGCTCGAATCGGGAGTGCGTCGCGCCCGGGTAGACGAGGTACGCGAGCCCGAGCTGCCGCACGTACCGGAGCCGCTGAAACGCCGGCGTATCCACCAGCCGCATGCTGAGCGCGTCGACCCTGATGTTGTTCCACAGAGGGTCGCGAATTATCTCGAATCTCACCCGCGGGAAGTTAGTGCGCGCCACCATCCGCGCGCGTACGCGTGGTTGGGGCAGCACCTCCGCTGTGTCCCAACGGTGACCGCGCGCCCCAGGCCGGGCGTGTAAGGGCGAGGCGTGCCCGCCCAGGGCGCGTCTTAGCTCGCGCAGTTTGCGAGCGTAGCGCCCGAGCGGGCATGCCTCGCCCTTACACGGGCGCGCAATACTTAGCCGCGCGGCCCCGCGTCACGCACCGCCGGCTCGGCCCGATCGAACCGCGCGAAGTTCTCGCGGAACATCACCGCGAGCTTGCTGGCCTGCTCGTCATACGCCGCTCCGTCCGCCCAGGTATCGCGCGGGCGCAGAACCTCGCGCGGGACGCCAGGAACCTCGGCGGGAATACGCAGCCCGAAAATCGGGTCGGGCTCCATCGCCACGTTGTCGAGCTTTCCGCCAAGCGCCGCGTGAATCATCTCGCGCGTGTGCTGGAGCTTCATGCGCTTGCCCACGCCGAACGGTCCGCCGCTCCATCCGGTGTTCACCAGCCACACGCGCGAGCCGTGTTTCCGCAGGAGCTCACCGAGCATGTCGGCGTACTTCGTGGGATGCCACACGAGAAAGACAGCGCCGAAGCACGCGCTAAACGTGGCTTGCGGTTCCGTGACGCCGCGCTCCGTGCCCGCGACTTTCGCGGTGTAGCCCGAAAGGAAGTAGTACATCGCCTGCTCGGGTGTGAGGAGCGAGATGGGGGGCAGCACGCCGAACGCGTCTGCGGTCAGGAAGATGACGTTCTTCGGGTGGCCGCCGCGCCCGTCCGGCACGGACTTCGGGATGTAATGCAGCGGATACGACGCGCGCGTGTTCTCCGTGATCGACTTGTCGTCGAACTTCACGCGCTTCGTGACGGGATCCAGCACGACGTTCTCGAGGATCGTGCCGAACATTTGCGTCGTCCTGTAAATGTCGGGCTCGCCTTCGGGCGAAAGGTTGATGACCTTCGCGTAGCACCCGCCCTCGAAATTGAAGACGCCGTCACCCGACCATCCGTGCTCGTCGTCGCCGATGAGATGCCGCTCCGGATCGGCGGACAGGGTCGTCTTGCCTGTTCCCGACAGCCCGAAAAAGAGGGCGGTGTCGCCGCCGTCGCCGGCGTTTGCCGAGCAGTGCATGGACAGGACGCCCTGCTTGGGAAGCATGTAGTTCATCACCGTGAACATCGACTTCTTGAGCTCGCCGGCGTAGCGCGTCCCGCCGATCAATATCATGCGCTCGGCGAGATTGAGGACGATGAACGTGCCCGTACGCGTGCCGTGCCTGGCCGGCGTGGCCTCGAACTCGGGCGCGTGCAGCACCGTGAAGTTGGGCTCGAACCCCGCAAGCGCACCGGACTCGGGCCGGATGAACATGTTGCGCACGAACGCCATGTGCCACGCGTTGGGGGATACGTAGCGGACCTTCAGCTGATACGCAGGGTCGGCACCGCAGTGCAGGTCCTCGACGAACAGCTCGGGCGCTCCGTCGAGATACTTGCGCACGTCGGCGAGTAGCGTGGCGAATTGCTCCGCGGAGACCGGCTGATTTACCTTCCCCCAGTCGACGTCGCTCTCCGACGTGGCATCGCGAACGACGAACTTGTCGTTGGGCGAGCGTCCCGTGTGCGGTGACGTGCGCGCTACAAACGGGCCCATCTCGGCGAACTCGCCTTCGCTCCGGCGCGCGGCGGCGAGCATGAGCTCGGTGCCCACAAGGTTCCAGTGAACCTCGCCCGCAGGATGCAATCCCTGGCCTGCAAGGCTGCGCGGGTTAATCTCGGTCGTCATTGCTCTGTATTTCTCCAGCGTCAGGCGCGTGCGCCTGATGCATCGTCGTTGTCTGCGCGTTTCGACTTGCCCTGGCCGGTGCGCTCCTGCGCGTCGATTACGGCAACGGCCGCCATGTTGATGATCTCCTGAACGTCCGCGCCCTGCTCGAGCACGTGCACCGGACGGTTCATCCCGACCAGAATGGGGCCGATTGCCGTGGCCCCGCCGAGATGGTTTAGAAGCTTGTAAGCTATGTTACCCGCGCTGAGATTAGGGAAAATAAGGACGTTGGCCCGCTCTTTCAGCGTGCTGAACGGGTATGAGCTGGCAAGGATGGTTTCGTCCAGCGCTGTGTCAGCCTGCATCTCACCGTCCACTATCAGCGAGGGATACTGCTCGCGCAGCAGCGCCACGGCCCGCGCCATCTTGTCGGTTTCCGGGTGTCGAACGGACCCGAAGTTCGAGAACGACAGCAGCGCGATGCGAGGCGTGATCCCGAACGTCTGCACGATCCTGCTCGCCGAATACGCGATCCGCGCGAGCTGCTCCGCCGACGGGTCGATGTTGACCGTCGTGTCACCACAGAAAATAACGTGCTTGTCGAATACGAGCATGTAGAGGCCGCTGACCACCCCGGCTTTGGGATGCGCGCCGATCACCTCCAGCGCGGGGCGAACCGTCTCCGGGTAATGCATGTTGACGCCGGAGACGAGCGCGTCGGCGTCGCCGAGGGCGACCATGACGGATCCGAAATAGTTGCCGTTGAACAGGCGCTGTTGCGACTCGCCGTGGCTCAGGCCTTTCCGCTGTCGCCTCTCCCACAGGTAGTGGGCGTACCGCTCACGGTTTGGCGAGGTGGCCGGGTCTTCGATGACGATCTCGCTGAGCGAGATTCCGTTGGATGCAGCGACCGCCTCCACCGCTTCCTGATTTCCGAGGAGGATGGGGTGGGCGATTCCCTCGTCCACCAGCTGCCTTGCAGCCCGGATGATCTTCGGCTCGTCGCCTTCGGGGAACACGACCCGCTTCGGGTTCTGGATCGCCCGCGTCATTATCCCGCGCATCAATCCGCGCGCCCTGCCGAGCCTGGCCTCCAGACTGTGGCGGTACTCGTCGAGATCTATGAACTCGCTGGCCACCCCACTGGCCACGGCAGCCCATGCTACCGCAGGCGCGACCCAGAGCAGAACACGCGGATCGAACGGGAAGGGGATCAGGTACTCGCGACCGAACTTGACCGACCGCAGCCCGTACAACCGGGACACGCTCTCAGGCACGTCTTCCCTGGCGAGCGCCGCGAGCGCGCGCGTAGCGGCCATCTTCATCGCTTCGTTCACTTCCGTGGCGCGGGCGTCCATCGCGCCGCGAAAAATGAACGGGAATCCGAGGACGTTGTTGACCTGGTTGGGGTAGTCGCTCCTGCCCGTGGCCACAATCGCGTCCGACCTGACAGCTTCGACTTCGTGGGGAAGAATCTCCGGCGTCGGATTGGCGAGCGCGAACACGATCGGCCGCTCGGCCATGCTGGCGATCATTTCTCCCGTGACGGCGCCCGCCACGGACAGCCCGACGAATACGTCCGCACCCTTCATGGCGTCGGTGATCGTGCGCATTGCCGTCTTCTGCGAGAAGCGCGTTTTATAGGGATCGAGGCCGGTGCGTTCGTCGTGCACTACACCGGTGCTGTCGCACAGCACGATGTTCTCGCGCTTCACGCCGAGCCGGACGTAATGCTCGGCAGTGGCGATCGCCGCTGCGCCCGCGCCAGAGAATACGACGCGCACCGACTCTATCTGCTTGTCCGCTATCTCCAGGCCGTTGAGCAGCGCGGCTCCGGAGATGATGGCTGTACCGTGCTGATCGTCGTGGAAGACCGGAATCTTGAGAGTCTTGCGCAGCGTCTCTTCTATATAAAAGCAGTCCGGCGCCCTGATGTCCTCGAGATTGATTCCGCCCACGGTGGGCTCGAGGAGCTGGCAGAACTTTATCACGTCATCGGGATCTTCCGATCCGATCTCCAGATCGAAAACGTCGAGATCCGCGAACTGCTTGAAGAGGTTACCCTTGCCCTCCATGACCGGCTTCCCGGCGAGCGCGCCGATGTTCCCCAGGCCCAGGACCGCGGTGCCGTTGGTCACAACGGCAACGAGGTTGCCCTTCGCCGTGTATTTGTAGGCGTCTTCCGGAGACTTTGCGATCTCGAGGCACGGCTCGGCGACTCCGGGCGAGTACGCGAGCGCCAGATCGCGCTGGTTGTTGAGCGCCTTCGTGGGCACGACGGCGATCTTTCCGGGCCGCCCGGAGGAATGGTAGTCGAGCGCGTCCTGACGATTCATCCAGCGAATCTATCGGGGGCGGGGGGCTCTTGGAACGGAGCGCAGCTGCTTGCAGTACTATATTGACTCATCCATGCGACCGATCACGTATAGACTGCGGGTTTTCGCGGCGCTGTTGGGCATCGCCCAGGGTGCCGTTCCGGCTCTGGCGATCGCGCACGAGGTGGCCGCTTCTGAGCTTGCCGCGCCTATTGCGCATGTAGAGTCGCAGGGCGCGAACCATGATGTCGCCACGCATTCTCACGAATGCGGGATATGCCGGCATGGCGTATCAAAGGATGGGTTCGCCCCCGGCGCTCCTCTGGGGCTTTCTGACTACTCGGATTTACGGTTCAGCGCCTGGGATGAGAGAGTCCGCGTCGTGCATCTCGACGGCGGGTCGGTTGCCCTCCCGCGGGGCCCGCCGCTCGGTTGATTGGCGCTTCCCGCGCCGTTGCAGCATCGCGCTCCCCTTGCAAGGCGCAATCAACCGACTTTTACCCAACTAGAAATGCCTACCAGATTTCTCCGCGCGTCGTATCGCGCGCTACTCGTGCTCGCCGCGGTCGCGGCCTCCGCGGCCAGCGCGGATCCGGGCCGCGCTGACCTCGCCCCATCGCTCGGCGGCGTTGTCCGGGATACCGCCGGAACCCCGCTGCCGCACGCGCAGGTCGTCATCATCGGCCTCAATCGCGGCACCAGCACCAACCCATCGGGCGAATTCTTCTTCGATGCGGTAACCCCGGGCCGATACGAGGTGTATGCCACGCTGATCGGGTATGCTCCTTCGCGCGTCGCGGTCGTTGTGCCGGAATCTTCGAACGATCCTGTTCGCATCACCATCACTTTGCGCGCGACAGCGCTACAACTGCCGGGCATCGAGATTACGGCGACGCGAGTCGCCACAGACCCGCTCGATCTGACCCAGTCGACTGTGGAGTTATCTGGCCAGGCGCTCTCGCGCCGCGTCAGCTCCAGCGTTGCGCAGACCCTCGCCAGTGAGCCTGGGGTGTCGCAGCGCTTCAGCGGCCCGGCCGCGAACATGCCTGTGATCCGGGGACTGACCGATGACCGAATCGTCGTGCTTGAGAATGGAGAGCGTTCGGGAGATCTCGCGTCCTCCGCTCCCGATCACGGCGTAACGATAGACCCGCTGCGGGCCAGGCAAATCGAAGTAGTCCGCGGCCCCGCTGCACTGCAGTACGGCAACAACGCCATCGGCGGCGTAGTGAACGTAATCACACAGGAGATCCCGACCGCCGTTCCCAACCACGTCGAAGGATATTTCGCTTCACAGGTGGAGTCCGTAAATCCGGGCGGCGCATTTGCCGCCTCCGCAACGGTGCCATTGGGACGCGCAGTGGCGATAAACGCTCATGGCGGCACACGCGCCAGCGACGACATGCGCGTCGGCGGGGGCGGGACGCTGTTGAACAGCTATTCGCGAAGCACGAATGCCGGCGCCGCGGTGGGAGTCATACGCGAGCGCTTCACCAGCGGGCTGAGCTTTGCGGCCACAGGATTTCGTTACGGCCTTCCCGGTGCTCCCGAAGACGACGAGTTGGGCGCCTTCATCGCTGGCAGCCGGCAGCAAGTCACGGGTCGGACCGATTTCAGACTGGCCGGTCGCGCGGTTACGGCAATCAGGCTGGATGGAACGCTGCAATGGTACGGCCACAACGAGATCGAGCCGAGCGGCGAGGTAGGCACGAGGTTCGACCTCAAGACTCAGACGGCGAACGCGATAGCGCGAACCCGAATGGGCTCCGTAGCGGGTGCCGTCGGCGTGGGCGGCCTGTTCAAGCAGTACGCGCCGTTTGGCGAAGAGGCGCTGACGCCGGCGGCGGATACGCGGAGCGGCGGAATCTTCGTGTTTCAGGATATTCCACTCGTCGCGGGCGACACGGCGAAGGTTCCGCATCTGCACATCGGCGCGCGCTACGACACGTATAGAATGGATCCCAAGGGGGATGATCCCCGCTTCGGATCTCCCGAGGCGCGCGAGTTCCAGAACTTCTCGGGATCGATCGGCGCCACGTACCCGATGTCGTCGGACGTATCGCTCAACGCAAACGTCTCACGTGCGTTTCGCGCTCCGACCGTAGAAGAGCTGTACTCGAATGGCGTGCACGCCGCGCGCGGAACGTTCGAAATCGGGAACCAGGATCTCAGCTCCGAGACCAACACGGGCGGAGAAATCCTGCTGCGCATCCGGCGGCCGAGGGTGAGCTCCCAGCTGTCTGCCTTCTACAATCGGATCGAGAATTACGTGATACTCGACTTCGTGCGAGACACGATCGTGGACGGGTCCAGCATGCCGCTGGCGCTGTACACGCAGGGGGACGCCACCCTCCAGGGGTTCGAGGGAGAGATCGAGGCCGAAGTGTTTCCTAGAATCGTCGCTGGATTCATGGGCGACCTCGTCCTGGGAAGGCTCAAGTCCGACGAGCCGCTGCCATTCATGCCGGCGACGCGTGCCGGAGCTCGTGCCCGGTATGACGACGGTCGGTTCTCGGCGGGCTTCGATTACCGTCATGTTTTCGCCCAGGATGACGTACCCGTCGCGGCGACCGAAGACGACCCGTCCGCCGTAGCCACTGCGGCGTACGACCTGCTCGACCTCTCCGCGGGGTGGACGCTGATCCGCGGCGGTCTGGTTCACAACATCACCTTCCGTCTCGACAACGCGCTCGATAAGCGCTACCGCGAAGCGACAAGCCGGATCAAGCATTTCGCGTTCAATCCGGGGAGGAATGTGTCGTTGGTTTACAGGGTGCTCTTTTAGAGTGATGCCAGGTCGTCGATGGATCGCCGTCTTGCTCGTCACATTTTCGGCCGGCGCCGGTTGCCGGGATGAATACAAGTTCTACGGCGTTCCGCTCAACCCGATGGTGAGTGCTCCGGCTGGGGCACTCACCCGGGGCGACGGCGCATCCTTCACTATCGGTGCGCAGAGAGGGAAGGCCTCGCTTGTTTTTTTCGGTTACACCAATTGCCCGGACATCTGCCCGACGACCCTGGCCGACTGGACGCAGGTCAAGACCGCCCTCGACACTGACGCCGCCAAGGTCAACTTCGTATTTGTCACGATCGATCCGGAGAACGACACCCCCGCGGTCATGAAGAGCTACGTGGCCAACTTCGACACCGCGTTCGTGGGGCTCTCAGGCACGCAGGCGGAAATCGATTCCATCGCGACGGCTTTCGGCGTCTCGGCGTTCCCGGACGGAACGCTGGAATCGGGGCACATCGCGATGGCGCATCCCAGTCGGGTATATCTGGTTGATCCGGAAGGCAGGATTCGCTTCGTTTATCCGCCCGGGCTGAAGCCGGAAGAGATCGCGGAGGACGTGCGGCACGTCTTGTAGTTGGTTGTGACTAGTCACTAGTCACTAACTAGTCACTAGTGACGAAGCGTGGCTCACGAGCACGGCTTCAAGACTGAAGTGAGGGATCGGGCTCGCGGGGCACGAAACTACCAGTCCTAGTAGTTGCGCGAATCGTGTGTGGTTGGTACTGTGCCGACGTAGGGTGATGCGACACGTCGTTGATGGCGTTCTGCTGGAAGGAGCTAGAATGCGCTTCTCGCTCGAAGTTCAAGTCACGCCATGAGAGTGCCAGTCTTGCTCCTGGCGGCCGCCGTGCCTTCGTTGGTTTCAAGTTGCCGTCCGCATCATGCAGCAGCCGTGGGCGGTTGCACTTCATATGAGTGGACGGCGCCTGAAACCCTCCGCGGCCCGGGCAACGAAGCAATGTACGTGGAGTCACCTCAGTTGCTCCGACGCCGCGATACGCTATGGGTTATCGGTTCCCCGACTTGGGCTCGAGGGCAATCGGGCTTGCCCGTGCTTTGGCCTTCAGGTGACAGTGTCTCTCCTAACTTGGTAGGAGTCAAGGTGCCCGTCGTAGAGCGCCGTTACGGCCTCGGTCGCGGAACGGTCATTTCTACGCCACCCGGTATGTGGAGCATATCGACTCCGCGCGCGGGACTTGATGACAGCGGCGGTCTGCATGTGCTGTGGCGAGTCGCCTGGGTTCCTGGCGCATCGGCTGACGATTCGCGGACGGTGTGGACGGCACGTTGGCGGCGCGGCGAATGGTCGCGGCCGCACGTAGTGCTCGACTCATTGCGGACCGTCGAATGGCTAAGCAGCCGCATTTCCGGCGTAACCAGCGTGGGCACGACACCGTACATCTTTGCGCCGATGGTTTTGAGGGACACAGTATTCGTGCTCCGCGTCACGGAAACCGGCTGGCAACAACGCGCGGCGCCCATGGACGGGCACATCTATTCCGAGATCGCCGGCGCTAACAATGATTCTCGGACGGTGTTCGTCACGTACGTCAAACAAAACGCTATTCACGCCGGGGAATTCGACATAGTCGCGAACAAGGTCACGCAAGCGGTGCGCGTCGCGTCGTTTCCAGTGGGAGCTATGATCCGAACGCGGGCGGTTTTGCCGGGCGCAGATCGCCGGGCAGTCGTATGGCTCGAGTCCTCGCTTGACGATCCGGCGGTATGGCACCTGCGGCTGGCGGAGTCCACTGATCATGGTGCGAACTGGCATGCCCACGCGTCTTTGCGCGTCAGGGCCGGGTCCGGAATCCTGCAGGCGACTTCCGATCGTGCAGGACGAGTGCACGTGCTATTTGACGGCCCCAACGCGAGCCCCTCTGCGCCGACTCACGCGGTTTGGGATGGCGAAGGGTGGCGGCAGAGCGGGCTGCCCGCACGTAGCGGGTTCGTAGTTCCATCGCCGAGTATTACCAGATGGGGGAACGATTCGGTTCTCGCGGTTTGGGCAATGGCAGAGTCGCGGACCTCGTTACCGGTCACGCTCTGGTCGATCGGCAGACCGTGCAGATCTCGAAAAGACTCGGGTAGTCGGTAACGCGTGATGCCGTGATGAAGTGGTACAAACACCTTACTTCGGGAGGTAATCGTATGCGACCGTGGATTGACCGGATCAAGCAGTGGTGCACAGCCACAGGCGCGGTAGCATGTTTGGCGTGTGCGGACGCTCCGACACACCCCATCGGCGAGCGTGTGTTAGCGCCTGGCGGACTCCCGAGTTTAAACCTCGTGGCCGTCGCGGGGCAAGAATACTACGCTGACGGCGGATCCGGTGAGCTTGTTCCGACCGACGTGTGGCCCGCAAGCATCGTAAATCCAACCAGTAACGCCAGCATCATGTGCGATGGTAATCTCTGTCAGGCGACGTTCCGAGCTTCCCACGAGGGCATGTGGCACTGGACGCGACAAAAGTTGAACTGGGCGATCGAAGAGGCTGATTACAACTATCATGTCGCTGGTAGCACTGTCGAAAAAACTGGCGGTACGAGTTGCATTGACTGGCTTGCCATTGGTTTTTGCGCGAAAAAGAAACAGGTCAATGAACATACCGCATCAGCGTCGGTGAATGAATGTCGAGCTCGTGCGAAACTGAGTAGCGACCACGAAGCTGGATGGGGTATCCGCGCAGAGTGGAGTGCGGGTGGGTGGTCGTTATCCACAATGCTGTTCGGGGAGAAATCCGTTTCGACAAGCGCTGAGAACCTGGACGAAAGCAGATGCGACTTGTGCGACGACCCGACAACACCGGCGGTTGAGGAATGCGGTGTCGGGGAAAAAGGAGAAACCTATGGCGACAGTGGAACACCAAGCGGCGGCGGCGGCGGTGATTGTCCAACGTGCGTCGAGCAACCGCCTGATGGGCCGACGACGTGTTGGGTCCGGTATTGGTTCAATAAATCAACCGGGGAGGTTTACCAGGTACACATTCTTTACTGCTATTGACGCCCGCGCACGTCACGGCAGGCTTTTTTTGCAATTGCGTGAATCACTCGGTTCCACCAACTGCGAGGTGTTATGCGAATTTCGCAACTCTACACGCTGATCGCAGCTTCTACTGCAACGCTTTCAGCGAGTATCCCCACTTGCGCGGGAGCACAAGATTCCTCTGCACCCGTGACTGTGGTAGTCGCCATCCTGGACAGCTACCCGGTGTTTCAAGCGAGCTCGCAGCGGACCGCTCAAACGGCAGCGGAGTTGTGGGCAATCGTAATACCACGTGACTTCACGGACGAAAGTCGAAGCATGGTGATATTAAACCCGGCTCACGCGACGCCGGAGGTGCTACATGCCGCATTGCGGGCTTTGCAGGCAGCTGGCACACGGGGTCGACAAACGCGACTTATCGGCGTCACGCGACGCGGCACGAGGGGCCTTGATGGGCTGCCGCCCGCCGTGCGACATGCGCTGACTGCGACTATTGCTGAGCTGGTATCGGCGCGGCCTGCAATGGTGCGCGGCCATGCGCATGGAAGGCAAATCATACTAACAACGCCGGTTCGCCGCCTCACTGAGGGCACGACAGAGTTGAGTCCGTAAAGAGAGATTCAGTACAGCTGCAAACGGACTGCTCATGGAGGAGGTAAGTAAACGAGTTACGACCATGAGCGGTCCGCCGGCCTTCTCAACCCATGTGCCCGCGTAATGTCCGCTGATCGCGAACTCAATAGTTAGTCAACAAAGTTCCGTAATCTCTCCAGCATCCTCCGGTCCGCCGCCTCGGCATCATCCAGCTTGGGCGTCTCGATCACCTTCGGAATCGAGGCGAGGCGGTCGTCGTTCATGATCCTGCGAAACGGCGCCTCTCCGATCGCTCCCTCCCCGATGAGCTCGTGCCGGTCGCGCTTCGATCCTAGCGGAACCTTCGAATCGTTCAGGTGCATCATGCCCAGGCGCTCGCGTCCCACGACGTCGTCGAACCGCGCCCACACTCCGTCGTAATCACTGATCAGATCGTAGCCGGCGGCGAATACGTGGGCGGTGTCGAAGCAGACGCCGACACGCGCGCGCGACGGCTCCGGGATCGCGGCGATCAGCCCGGCCATGTCTTCGAAGGTCGAGCCGAGCACCGTGCCGCCTCCGGCCGTCAGCTCGAGCAGGAGCCTCACGTGCCCCGGCACACGCTCGAGCACGATCCCGATGGCCTCGGCGTTGCGCGCGATTCCAGCGGCGCGCTCATCCATGAAGTTGCCCGGATGCGACACCAGGTAGTCGAGCCGCAGCGCCTCGCTCCTCTTCAGCTCGCCGATGAACGACTCCAGCGACCGTGCACGCAGCACCGGGTCCGGTGACGCGAGGTTGATCAGGTAGCTGTCGTGGGCGCAGGTCGCGGTGACCTCCGTTTCAGCGAGCGCGGTCTGAAACGTCTCGCACTCATCCTCGAGACATTCCCGCTCGGCCCAGCGGTTCGCCATCTTGGTGAAGATCTGCATCGCCGTGGCGGCAATGGCCTTCGCGCGCGGTGGAGCGTTCGCGGTGCCACCAGCTATCGATGTATGCGCGCCTAGCGGAGCGGGCTTAGCGACTGCCACGCAGCCACGTGAGCGGATTCACGGCCGGGCCGCCGCGCCGGATCTCGAAGTGGAGATGCGGCGGGAACGAAGGATCTGTGGCGCCCACGGTGCCGATCACCTGGCCCTTCGTCACACGCGCGCCCTTAGCCACGTTCATGCGACGGAGCGAGCCGTACACCGAATAGTCGCCGCCGCCGTGCTCCACGATAACCGTGTTTCCGTACGTGCCCATCACGTCGGCGAGCACTACCGTCCCGGACGACACCGATTTCACGGCCGTGCCGTCGGCGGCAGCTATTCCGATTCCGTTCCAGCGGGTAGTCGTGTTGTTCGGATTCACGACCCTTCCGAAGTTGTAAAGAATATTTCCCTGCACGGGCCAATCGAGCTGGCCGAGGTCGGTCGTCCGAATGGTGCTGGGCGCGCGCGTTGCACCGGACCGCGCTGCGGTTCGACGCCTCTCCGCCTCGAACGTCTCGATCACGCTCGTCAGGCGGGTCGCGGTCCGCGCCAGCTCGTCGAGGCGCTGCCTCGTGCGCCGGGTGTCTGCCTGGACGTTGCGCAGAGCGAGGCGCTCCCTCTCCTGTAGCCCGGCGATGCGCCGTTCCTCGTCGGCTTTGTCGTCCATATTCTGGCGGACGTCGCCCTGCAGTCGCACGAGCTGCGCGCGATTATCCCGGATCCTGCGCTGCAGATCATCGACTCTCCGCACGAGCGCGCGATCCCGCTGCGCGAGAAGATGCAGGTACTTGTAACGCGCGATCAGGTCGCCGAAGGATTGAGCGGACAGGAGCACTTCGGCCGTGAACAGCGGACCACGCTTGTAGATGTCCGCCACGCGCTTGCGGAGGACCGCATGCTTCACGGCGGCCTCGTCTTCTGCGCGGACGAGACTGGTGGTGGTCGTCTTCACTTCTTCAGTGATCGCGACTAGCTGTCGGTCGAGTGACTGCACGACGCGGCGGGTGGCCTCGCGCTGGCGGGTGAGGAGCTGTACCTCGTCCGTCAGGTTGTGCGCGGTGCGCTGGAGCCCCGCCATCCTCCGCTGCAGCTCTTCGCGCTCGCGCCGCACGCGTTCCAGCTCCTCGCGCTGCGCCCTGAGTCTCGCGTCGGTCGTCTGCGGCTGCTGTTGGGCATCCACCGCGGTACCGGCACCAACTAGCAGCCAACAGCCAACAGCCAACAGCCAACAGCGCTTCATACTTCCTTCAGATGCCGGCCCACGGAGAAGAGGCTGCCCAGAAGTCCGATCAAGGCGCCCGCTATGACACCGAGCACGGCCACGCGCGTGTCGAAGAACTCAGTCCGGATCATGCTCCGGCTTATGGTCTCGCTCGCGAACCAGGTCATGCCGAGCGCGAGCAGTCCACCGAGCACGCCCTTGACGAATCCGTCGATGAGGAACGGCAAGCGCACGAATCCGTCCGTCGCCCCGACGAGCCGCATGATGGCGATCTCCCGGCTGCGCGCGAGCACAGCCGTCCGGATCGTCGCGCCGATGATGATCACTGCGACGAGGGCGAATGCCGCGCCCAGCGCGAGACCGGCGAAGGTAGCGAGCGTCCGGAGCTTATACAGATTCTCAACCCACTCCTGCCCGTATCCGATGTCGTCGACGAACTCATACGTCCCGGCGCGCTCCGCTACCGCTTTGACGGTCGTCGGGTCACGAAAGCCCGGACGAAGACGGATGTCCATCGAGCCCGGCAGAAATTCGCTCTCGAACACATCGCTGAACTCGCTCATCTCCTTCTTGGCGCGAACCAGTCCTTCCTCGGGGCTGACATAGGTCACGCGCAGCACTTCCGGAAAAGAGCCGATGTCGCCCATCGCCGTGCTGATCGCCTCCGGCGATGTCCCGTCGGCCACGAAGGCACGGATCTCGACGCGCTCCTCGACGGTTCGCAGCGCATTGCGGATGTTCAGGGCCACCAGCGCGAAGAGCCCGAATGCGAACAGCGAGAAGGCGATCGTGAGGATGCCGAGCGTGCTCAGCAGGGGCGCCTTCCGGAATCCGGTAAACGCCTCGCGGGTCGCGAGCCTCACGCGGTATCGCCGGTTGGCGCGCGCCCAGGCTCCGGCTCCGGCGCGCCGACAGGGGTCTCGGCTGAGTCGTAAACGATTCTGCCGTGATTGAGCTCGATCACGCGGCAGTCGGCGCGGCGCACGAGATCGAGATCGTGTGTGGCCATCACCACGGCGGTCCCGGTCGAGTTGATGTCGCGGAGGAGCTGGAAGATTCCCCGCGTGGCACGATCATCGAGGTTGCCCGTGGGCTCGTCTGCAATGAGGATGAACGGGTCGTTCACGAGGGCGCGGGCGATGGCGACCCGCTGCTGCTCTCCGCCTGAGAGTTCGCGGGGAAATGAAGTAGCCTTCGAGGCAAGCCCGACCTGCGCGAGGACACGGTGGACCCTCGGCTGAATCGCCGCCTTGGGCGTGTCCGTCACCTCGAGCGCGAACGCGACGTTCGCTTCGGCGTTGCGGTCCTCCAGAAGCCGGAAGTCCTGAAACACGATGCCCAGCTTGCGGCGCAGCTTGGCGATCTCGCGGCGCGAAGCCCCCCGGCCGCTTACACCGCTGACCCGCACGTCGCCGTGACTGGGCTTTTCCTCCATGAACACCAGCTTCAGGATCGTCGACTTGCCGGAGCCGCTCGGACCGGTGAGGAAAACGAACTCCCCCTTTCGCACGTGGAACGTGATGTGGCTGAGGGCGATGCCTGTGCGTGGATATTCCTTGCCGACGCCCTGGAACTTGATCATTCAGGCGATGGCCTGAGCCAGATCGGCGATCAGGTCTTCCACGTCCTCGACGCCGACGCTCAGCCGCACGAACCCATCCGGGATTCCCATCTCCGCCCGCTCTTCAGGCGTCATGCGCGAATGGGAGGAATAGCGGGGCTCGATCACCAGAGAGTCCACGCCGCCGAGGCTGGCCGCGTGCGTGAACAGCTTGAGCTTGCGGAGGAAGCCATCGGCTGCCGCGGCGCCGCCGGCGAGCTCGATCGCGAGCATCCCGCCGAATCCGGAGAGGATCTCGCGGGCGATCTGGTGATCGGGATGCGATTCCAATCCGGGGTAGTGGACTGCGGCGAAGGCGCGCTGCGACCCTGCCCATTGCGCGATGCGGAGCGCGTTGGCGTTCTGCTGTCGCACGCGCACGCCGAGTGTCTTGAGGCCGCGCGACAGCATCCAGCATGCGAACGGGTCGGGTGCGGGGCCCCAGTACTTCACCTTCTCGCGAACTTCGTCGATGAAGGACGAAGTTCCCAGCACGACGCCGCCCAGAACGTCGTGGTGACCGTTGAGATACTTGGTGGTGGAATGGATTACGACGTCCGCGCCGTGCTCGAGCGGACGGAAATTGATCGGGCTCGCAAAAGTGGAATCGACCACGAGCGCGATCCCCTGCGCGTGCGTGAAACTCCGGATCGGCGAGAGGTCGATCACGCGGCAGGTGGGGTTCACCGGCGTCTCGAGAAAAATCGCCCGGGTCTCAGGGCGGGCGTCCTTTCGCCAGACGCGCGGATCGGACGGATCGACGAGAGTCACTTCTATTCCGAGCGTCCGGAGCTCGCTCATGAAAAAATGGTGCGTGCCTCCGTAGATCCAGCTGCTTGCGAGCAGGTGATCTCCGGGTCGCAGCAGCGCCATCATCGCGGACGCGGTCGCGCCCATGCCGCTCGACGTCACGACGGCTGCTTCTGCTCCGTCGAGCAGGGCGAGCGTGCGCTCGAGCGCTTCGACGTTGGGAGTATTCCCGTACCGCGCGTACTTGAGCTCGTCGGTGCCGAAGTCCTGGACGTAGTTGACCGACTGCACCAGGCTCTCGCCTACGGGAGAGCCGGCGACGCGGCGCTTTGAATCGCCGTGTATGGCGATCGTCGACAGCCCGCGTTGCCGATCCAGCTCCGGCCCGGTCAGGCTCTGCTCCTGTTGGGGCGGGTGTCGAGATCGGGCTTCGCCACGCGGACGTATTCCGAGATCGAGAGTCCGGCGACGTCCCGGATGAAGACGTCGCCTTCGGCGATGGTGTCGTCGATGCTGAGCTCCGCGAGCTCGTGACGCCGCGGGCCGAATACCCAGACCAGCTCACCGCCCTCGACGAGCCGGAGGAGGGCGTCTGGCGCGTTCATCCAGATCTTGGGGCCACGCTCTGGATCACCTCGTCGCGTCGCGATGTAGCGGGCAACGCGCAGGTCGCCCTCCCTGGTGCGCAGGCCCCGTATCGACGCAGGCGCCATCGTCCGCAGCATCACGAAACCGGGCGCACCGCCACGTATCCCTCTTCGGTGCGCATCAGCAGGCGGCGATGCCGCAGGTCTTCGAGCAGGGCATGGGCTTCCTCGCAGGGAATTCCCACAGCCGCGGCGATCTCGTCGGCAGGGCCGCCGCCACAGTTGAATACGGCCTGCCACGCTTCGCGGCCGGCGGGATCGATGTCGCCGAACAGGCGCACGCCGTCGACGCCCCGGTCGTAGACCAGAGCGAGCCCGTGTCTCTCGAGCACCGTCTCGATGGCATCCAGATGTGAGTCCGTCATTCCTCTGAATACGAAATACACGTCCTGGCGCTCAGGGTTCGCGATGCTCGACAGGAGAAGCTTGGCCACGATTTCGTCCGCGCACGAAAAATCGAGCGCACCGACGTGGGAGAAGTCGATGATCGTGAGCGCCTTGGGTCCGAGCTGGCCGAGCTGGAGCTCGATCTCCGTGCGGACCGCGGCGCCGGTCGGGCGCGTGACAAGGTTCGAATACAGAGCGCACACGCTGCGCTTGAGCACGGAGCTTAGGTCTATGTGATTGACCACGCTACGCGATCCTCTCCGGTATCGTGATCTGCAGCTGCGCGCCGGGGAAGAGCGGGAGTCCTTCCTCGCGAGCCGTCTCGTCGGAATCCCAGTCCGGGACGCTGGCCACGATGCGAGCGGTCCCGCTTCGGACGGAGAGCTTGCCATCCCAGTGGCCTACGAATCTCCGGATTCCCGCAAAGCCCTGCCCGCGGCCTACGTCGGGAAACCGGCTGACTCCGTTGAGCACCGCCTCTTCCAGCGCGATCGCATCGTTCCAACGGTCCCGCAGTCTGCGCGCCGGCGAGCTCTCGAGCGATTGCCGGAACCCGACGCCCGCGTCGCAAACGGCGATGACGACCACCTTCCTGCCATTCAGGCGCTGCTGCCACCTATATGTCTGGACCGCGACCCATCCGCCGCAGCCGGCGTGCTCGATGATGTTCTGACACGCTTCCGAGAGCGCCATGGTGAAGCGCATAGTCGAGCTGGAATCGAGATTGAGCTTGCCCGTGAGAATCTCCTGTGCCTTCTTCTGGATTCGCTCGACCACGTTGTGCACGTCCCCACTCTGGACGATCGGCGTAATCTCGAGTAAAACGTCGGACTCGCGGTGCGGAGGGGTTCGGTGCGCCTTGCCGTGGAACTCGTACACTTCCTCGGCGTGCTTGTAGAAGTTGGCTCTAGCCCAGTAAGAGCCGGTGTTCTCGATCTCCGTTGGATAGAATCCGGGACGGTCCGCCCGGGACTGCGCCAACGTCAGCAACGCGGTGAGTCCGTACGGTGAGGCCCAGCGGGTGCGCCGGGCGTCGACGATGATCTTTTCATCGGGGGGTAGGGGAGCCAGCTGATCGAGAACCTGCTCAAAGCTCTTATCATCCAGTGAAGGTGGGACATCAATCAGAGTTGTCACCGGACGCTGAGTTCCCCCCTCAAATGATTCGCAAGGCCCGTCGCGCCCTTGTGATCGACATTTCTCGCCGCCGCCACCATCGCGCTCTCGATCGCTGCCAGAAAATGATCGCCGGCGAGAAGACGAGAGAAATATGTGGCTCCCCACACATCGCCGCACCCCGTAGGGTCGCCATTTTTTTCTCGCGTCGCGGTTGCGGAAATCTTCGCGGTCCGTATCGGTCCTCTGTGGGGAACCATCATCTCGCGAAGTTTTGTGAGGTCGGAGAGACGCTCGAATCCCGGCGCCGCGAAATAAATGACGCCGCGACTTCCAGATGTAATCGCCAGGCAATGGACTCCGGCTGAAAATGCGGTGGCGGCGAGCGTCATCGGATCGGGCGCGAGCAACAAAGCTTCCTGCTCGTTCACCTGCAGCAAATCAAAACATCGAAACCAGTCGGCCGCGTGCGGGAGAGGCTGCGGGATCCGCATGCCCTCCGGGCCCGTCGCGAGGAGCAGGGAGTGCAAGTCGCAGTAGATGGGACCACGAAAGTGCTGGCGAATGAGCTGCGCCGTCTCGAGGTCGAGCTCGAAGCCGCTGATGAGGTTTATGTACAGCGCGTCGAGATCCTTGAGCAGCGGCTTGAGCCCGAGCCAGTGCCATTTCGGAACTCCGCCTGTCAGCTGCTCGCACCTGGCTTCGGCGGTGTGATACCGGAGCACGACGCGATTATTCGGATGCGGCACCTCGATCGGCGCGGCGTCGGACGCGATGCGTCGAAGGGGCGAGAGAAAATCCCGCGCGCGAGCGGCCATGTCATAGCCGACTTTCACAAGCGGGACGACTTCCCAGTCTGGCGCGAGCGCGGCGTCCAGCGCGCTCAAGGCATACGTGATCCCGCCCCACTCCTGCACCGGTGTGTCGCGCGGGTCCCTGCCGTGAATCTCGTCCCAGACGAAGCTGCCGATGACCCCTACCCGCCGCGGGGCCACTAGACCTTTCCGAACGTTTGCGCTTTGAAGGTGGCGACAGCGCCAACGACACCGGCCGATATCGGCAGCATTCCGGGCACGATCTCGCAGGCGTCCACGGCGGTCTTGAACGCTCGTCGGCGGACCTCGCTCCGCAGCGGCTCGAAGAGCGCGTCGCCGGCCTGCGTGACTCCACCCGCGATGACGACGATGTCCGGATTTATGATGTTGATGAGCGTCGAGATCGCGGTCCCGAGGATGCGCGCCGTTTCCCGCACGACCTCTACCGCAACGGGGTCGTTCTGCTTGGCGGCCTCGTACACCGTCTGAGCGGTGATTTTGGCGGGATCGCCGCCCGCCAACAGCAGTAGCGCGGAGTCTTCGTCCCCGTCCAGCGCTTCGCGGGCCCGCTCGGCGATCGCGGGGCCGCTGGCATAGGCCTCCACGCAGCCGTAGTTCCCGCATTTGCAGCGCCGGCCGTTGGAATCGATCGTCGTGTGCCCGATCTCCCCGGCTGCGTCGGACGATCCGTGATAGAGCTGGCCATCGAGAATCAGCCCGCCTCCGATCCCGGTTCCTATCGTGATCCCGACGACGTTGCGATGGCCCTTTGCCGCCCCGCACCACCACTCGCCGAGCGTGGCGCAGTTGGCGTCGTTGTCGAGCGTGGCGACCATCTTCACGCGCGATCCCACCTCATCCCGCAGCGGAAAATCCTTCCAGCCCAGGTTGGGCGATACGATTACCATCCCGCGTCCGCGGTCCAGCGGCCCGGGCGAGCCGATGCCGACGCCGAGAAAGTCGTCTCTGGTCGCGCCGTTCTCGTCGATAACCTGGGCGACGACGTCCTCGACCATGCCAACTATTCGGTCGACGACCGCACCGGGCCCCTCTTCACCGCGAGTGGGAAGCGACCGCATGGCCAGCTCGGAGCTGCCGTCCTCGGGCATGGCGCCGACGACTATGTTGGTGCCGCCGAGGTCGACCCCGATGATGTAGCGCTCGCGTACGGACATGGAGAAAAGCTATCAGGTATCAGATATCAGTGTAGGCGGCGCTTTTTCCAAGGGCCGCGTTCCCTGATACCTGATACCTGCTTCAGGCGATTCGCTCAAC
Source organism: Gemmatimonadaceae bacterium (assembly GCA_013817305.1). Classification (GTDB taxonomy): domain Bacteria; phylum Gemmatimonadota; class Gemmatimonadetes; order Gemmatimonadales; family Gemmatimonadaceae; genus JACDCY01. The sequence continues at coordinate 34,047 of JACDCY010000013.1, forward strand.
GAGTTCTGCGACATGTGTCGCGGAAAGGTCGCGCATGCACCGCCAGTGGCCGAGCGGACAGCGACGCGGGCCGTGCCGGTGGCAGGGGCGGCACGCGAGAGCGTCGTTCCCGGCGACGACGCTGGGCGACGCGAGCGGGCCGAAGCCGAACCCCGGGACTGTGGGCCCGAACACCGCGACCGTTGGCGTGTTCATGGCCGATGCGAGGTGCAGCGGCGCCGAGTCGTTGGTGACGAGCACCGCGGCACGCCGGATGAGCTCCGCCGAGCCGAGGAGCGAGAGCTGGCCCGTAGCATCGATGAAATCGGCGACTGCTGCCTCGCCGCGGATCGTGCGCGCAGCATCCTGCTCGGCTTCGCCCCCGATCAGAGCTACCCGATACGTGGAGGAGAGCAACCGTGCGAGGTCCGCGAAATAGGGCCAGCGCTTGGTCGCCCATGTGCTGCCGGGAGCGACGACGACGAGCCGCTGTTGACCGCTGGCTGTTGGCTGTTGGCCGGATAGTCTGCCCGCATTCCTCGCGAGCAGCGCGTCCACTGCCTCGCGCTCGGTCTCGCCCGGGTACAGCGCGGGCCGAATGCCGCGCGGCGGGTCGGTCGCCGGGGCATTCCAGGTCGAGAGTGCCCAGAGCCGCTCGGCGTGATGCCTTTCCTCGCGGTAGAACATGACCTTGGTGTACAGCGCACGGCCCGGCGATGTCGAGAAGCCCACGTACTCCTTCGCCCCGACGAGGCGCGCTGCGATCGCGCTCCGCACCGAGCCCTGGGCCATGTATGCCGCGTCGTACCTGACAGGGGATTTCTTGCCTTCCTCGAACAGTTCGCGGGTCGAGCGCGCCGCCCGCCAGAGTCCAACGGGACCGCGGTCCGCGCCGCGCTTGTCGTACATGATTACGCGGCGCACCGAGGGGTTGTTCGCGAGCAGCGGAGCGGTGATCGGCGTGGCGAGCACGTCTACTGGCCCCCGGCGAGCCAGCTCCGCGATCAATGGCGTCGTCAGCACCATGTCGCCGATGAAGCTCGTCTGAACGACCAGCGACACGCTGCCGCCAGTATTCGTTGATGCGCTCATTCTTAGATGTGACGGCAAAGTGACGGTGCAAGGCAAGTATTCAGGCGTTGCGGCGGCAGCGATTGCCGTTCACTGGACGGTTGCGAGTATTCGACTCACCTAATCGAGATCAGCGAACCACCTTCGTTTTAATTGTACGGGGACGGGCCGTCTGGATGAATGGGCAGTTAGAAAGAAATGGCGCCACCGGGCCTGAGCTGCTTGACACCTTTGTCTTGGCCCTACAGGATAAGAGCGCGCGCGGCGTACGTTAATGCCGAAGCGCGCAACATCGGGGCATAACTGCGTGCGAGGTTTTGTCGATGATTAAACGGGCTCGATGGGTACACGAGCGATTCCGGAGCCAAAGCAGGCACAGGCCATTTCCAAGTGAATTGGCCCGTTACAAGCGGTGGGCCGCCACGGTGTCGGCAGTGGTGGTGGTGTTAACGGGATGCAGTGGATCAGAGCCAAGCGCGCCGATAAAGCTCACCCCACCTTCTGTAGCTTCGTTCGAAGAAGGCAGCATACCGAATTGCGAGACGCAGGTAATCTACGAGGAGCCGTGCGAATCAAGGGGCGGCGGGGGTGGAACCGACTCGATAGACGGCGAAATAACCGTTACAGCATCCGTGGAGTGGCAGGAGTCATTCGCTGAACTGCCGGACGGCGTCAGCGCTAGTGTTTGCCCGCCAATCGTTTTTGACCGTCTCGTGCCAGGCCCGGTTACGGCAAGAGATGGGAAAAGGTTTGAAATTTTGACGACGGGCACGTGGCAAATTCGCCACGTCCTCGGTCCTTCGACTGCTAGCTATTACTGGCCTCCCGGTCGCTGGCCAGCCACCGATGGAAGCGGTTACGCGGCGAGCATCACGGCCGCGGATGCTGCATGCAACTTCTACCTTGATCGGGCTCGTAGGACCGCTGGCATAAGCTTGGATTTCTACAAATTCTACGGAGTTGAAGTTTTTATCCCCGGAGGCCCGGCTGGAGGCGACGGCGGGGGTGGATCGGGCGGTGGATCGGTTGCATGTCATGAGGAACATATTGTGATCGAAATCAATTACGGCGACGGTACCGGCTGGCATGTGTGGTGGGAAGGCGTCGCATGGATATGCGAATGAGGGCCGTGACTCGGTTAGCGCGCCGACGTTCTCCTAGCAAAACCTGCGCTTGGGCGAATGCGAAGGCCGCCACCATGATCGCAGCGCTCGGGGTATTACTCGCGGCTCCCGGACACCATTCAACGTTGGGAGCGCAGGCTCAGGGAGCACCACCGGCGGTGGAAATATCGCGGCGGCTTGCAGTAAAGATTGCTTTGATCGAAGGGGCCGATGCGCGCGCACCACGGGTTTTCCCCCACCATGGCCCGTCAAACCAGCCTCTGATACTCCTGCCAATCGACGCAGACGAGGCAGATTTGCTGCGTGGAATTGTCGCTTTGCTCAGTGGCGGCGAGGCGATGCAACCCACTATCCCACGCGCGGCAACGCTTCGTACTCGTGCAAATGTGGAACGCTTATGGTCGCGTGAGGAGGCCGGTCGTGCAGGTCGCGTTCTTCAGCGCCTGCGGCAATCCCAGCCCGTGGTGCTCGCCGGAATCGGGCGCGCCCGCCAAGTAACCATCTATGTGAAGAAGGATGCCCTCCGCGGACGACTCAGGCCATTCAGTAGGCAGTAAAGAGGATATTCTCGACCGTCCAGGCACCTTCGCGGGTTTCACCCACGAGGAATGGGTGGCCATGCGTGCGCTTACGATGGACTTACGGGACGCGCAGCGGGAAGCGGATATGATCTTCGAGAGTGTCCTGTCCCAGCCGTCGCAAGGCTTTGCGCTTTCGGTTTACACCTGGGCGCTACTGACTCTGGTCAGCGGCGACTGCGAGTCGCGTGTCAGGATCCTGACAGCCTCCTACCCGGACGAGTGGCTCGCCCACCTTGAGGAGGTTATCGCGGACTATCGTGATCTTCTCGCGCACGGGGAGCTGCGCCGAGCCCACGACCAGGCGCGTGCCCTCTTTCTCGGGGACCAGTCACAAGCGCGGTGACCTAGCCGCCGGGGACGGTCGAATGCATTGGTCCGTCTTGTAGATCAATCTACCTGTAGGACCGCCAGGAACGCCTCCTGCGGAATCTCCACCGATCCGACCTGCTTCATGCGCTTTTTCCCTTCCTTTTGCTTCTCGAGCAGCTTCCGCTTGCGCGAGATGTCACCGCCGTAGCACTTGGCGAGCACGTTCTTCCGCAGCGCCTTCACCTGGCTTCGAGCGATCACCTTCGTGCCGATCGTGGCCTGGATGACAACCTCGAATAGCTGCCGCGGGATCAGCTCCTTCAGCTTCTCCGCGATCTTCTTGCCCCACTCGTAAGACTTGTCGCGGTGGATGATTACCGAGAACGCGTCGACCGGGTCGCCGTTGATCAGCATGTCCAGCTTGACGAGATCGCTGGGACGGTAGTCGAGCACGTCGTAGTCGAGGCTCGCGTAGCCGCGGCTGATCGTCTTGAGCCGGTCGTAGAAGTCGAGGATGATCTCGGCCAGCGGAAACTCCCAGTCGAACTCCACCCGCGCATGGTCGATGTAGCTCATGGTGCCGTAGATCCCGCGCCGCTCGGTGCCGAGCGTCATGATGGGTCCGATGTACTCGGCGGGCGCGACGATGCGCGCCTTCACGTATGGTTCCTCGATGCGGTCCACTCCGGCGAGCGGGGGCATGAGCGCCGGATTCTCGAGAAGCATCATCGTCCCGTCGCTCTGGTAAACGTGGTACTCGACGTTCGGAACGGTCGATATGAGATCGAGATCGAACTCGCGCTCGAGTCGCTCCTTGACGATGTCCATGTGCAGCAGCCCCAGAAATCCGCAGCGGAACCCGAAGCCGAGCGCCGTCGAAGTCTCCGGCTCGAAGAACAGAGAGCCGTCGTTGAGCTGCAGCTTGTCGAGCGCGTCACGGAGCTGCTCGTACTGTTGCGTGTCCGTCGGGTACATCCCCGAGAACACCATCGAGCGGACTTCCTTGTAGCCGGGTAGAGCCTTGGCGGGATGCTCGGCGTCGAACACGGTGTCGCCGACGCGCGTCTCTTTCACGTGGCGCACATTCGCGACTACGTAACCGACTTCGCCGGGGCCCAGCTCGTCGGCCTTCACCTGCCGGAGCTGGTAGTAGCCGACTTCCGCGACCTCGTAGGTCTCCGCGCTGGCGCCGAATGCAATCCGCATCTTGGGGCGCACGACGCCGTCGACGACGCGAATGCTGGGAATCGCGCCGCGGTACTTGTCGTAATACGAATCGAAGATCAGCGCGCGCAGCGGGCCGGCTGGCTTGCCCTTGGGAGCGGGAACCCGCCTGATCACTTCCTCGAGCAGCTCGGGAACGCCGATTCCTTCCTTGGCGCTCACTTGCAGCACGTCATCCGGATCCACGCCCAGCAGCTCCACAAGCTCGGCGCGGCGCCGGTCGGGCTCAGCGCCGGGGAGATCGATTTTGTTGAGCACCGGGACGATCGTAAGTCCCGCGTCCAGCGCGAGAAAGAGATTCGAGATCGTCTGAGCCTGCACGCCCTGGGACGCGTCCACGACGAGGATCGCGCCCTCGCACGCGGCCAGCGAGCGGGATACTTCGTAAGTGAAGTCCACGTGGCCCGGGGTGTCGATCAGATTGAGCTCGAAATTCTCCCCGTTCCGGGCTTTGTACTGCATTCGGACGGCGTTCAGCTTGATGGTGATTCCGCGCTCGCGCTCGAGGTCGAGCGTGTCGAGCACTTGCGCCTTCATGTCGCGCTTGCCGAGCGTGCCGGTGGCTTCGATCAGCCGGTCGGCGAGGGTGGATTTCCCGTGATCGATGTGGGCGACGATGCAGAAATTGCGGATATGGTCGAGCTGGATCTGGTCGGCCACGGGGCGGGAACAGGGAAGATGTTGGTGAAGGGGGAAATATAGAAGGGAGAGAGCTTAAGCCCGCCTTTACCTCCTACGGGTGACCGGTAACCGGTGAACGGTTTGCGGACTGGAGAATCCTGGCACTTGGCAGGGGGAATCCAAGTTCGGAGTGCACCAGTTCCGAGAAGGCCAGTTGCGAGAGGCATTCGCCGGTCAGAAAGGGATTGGTTCGAGCCGGGAGGCGTGGGTGACGAGCCACTCGCTGGACGCGCCTCTTTACAGCATGCAGGACCACCGCAAGCTCCACGTATGGGCAAGGGCGCACGCGCTCGCGATCGCTGCTCGCCGGGCGACGCGCGAGTTTCCTCCGAGCGGTTATGCATCGCTTCAATCCCAGATTGTGCGCGCGGCCGAATCCGTCCTATTCAACATCATTGAAGGTTGTGGGGGCCGGACGCCGAAAGACTTCGCCAAATTCCTCGACACCAGCGTCAAGTCCACCATGGAGCTCGAGGGCGAACTCGAACTCGCGAAAGATTACGGCGCGCTAGGACACCGCGAATGGAGGACGCTGTCCCAGGAGGTCGTGGAAGTTCGTCGCATGCTCTGCGGCCTCAGGACAAAGGTTTTAGCCCGGCCGGTCGTCACTGGCTAACTGGCACACTCGCCACTGGTGCACTCCAAACTTGGATTCCCCTTGCGAGTCTCCAGGACGCTCGCAGCGGCAACCCATAACCAGCAACCAACACCCTCGACTCGCGGCTGAGTAGTTTGCTAGGCCCCAATGCCTCTCCCGCTCCTGCTGTCCGCAGTCGAAGGCCTGCCGTCTTTTACTAGCCTCCTCGATCGCGTTCCATCTCCGGGCCACCGTGTCCGGGTCGCCGGCCTGCATGGCTCGAGCGACGCCGTCCTGGTCAGCGCGCTGTCGCGCCGCCTGGAACGGCGGTTTTTCGTGGTCGTATGCGACGCCGTTCCCGAGGCGGAGCGCTGGCTCGCGGACATCGGCGCGGTAAGCGACGACGAGTCGGTGGCGTTTTATCCGCCGCGCGAGGCGTTCGGTGAGGCCGAGCCGCACGCGGAAGTCGCCGGCGAGCGCGTGGAGACGCTGGAGCGCATGGCCCGCGGCGGGATCCGCGTCCTGCTAACGACGGCGCGCGCAGTAATGGAGCGCACGAGGCTCGCTCGCGCCCTGTCAGCCGCGCGGCTGGAGCTCCGCAAGGGCGACGTGCACCGCCTCACCAATCTGATCGATCACCTCGAGTCGATCGGATTCGAGCGCGTGGACATGGTCGACGACGTCGCGCAGCTCAGCGTGCGCGGCGGAATTCTCGACATCTACGGCTTCGGCATGGCCGAGCCCGTGCGGGTCGAGTTCTTCGGCGACGAGATCGTGGAGCTGCGTCACTTCGACGTGGGATCTCAGCGGTCCACCAGGGAAGCCGAGCTCGCTCTCGTGCTTCCGGTCGACGGGCAGGTTACCACCGGCGCGGAGGAATTCGAGCGCATATCCATCGCGGACCTGTGGTCGCCCGACACGATCGTCGTGTACCCGGAGGGAGCGAAGTTCGAAGCGGAGCTGGCGCGCACGTGGCACGAAGCGCAGCACCACATCGATCTTGCGCGCCGCCGCGGCGAGGACGCGCCCGACCGGGAGGAGCTATACGACCGGCCTGAGGACGTAACGCAGCGTCTCGGGTCATTCGGGTCGGTGGCACTGGCCGGCTCAGCGATGGACGGCGATGCAATCGTGTTCCCGATCCGCGCGCCCGAGACGATCGCGCGCGACATCAAGCAGCTCCGTCGCACGGTGCGCGACGGAACTCCGACCGTGATTTTGTGCGACAACGCGGGGCAGGCGGAGCGGCTCGAGGAGCTGCTGGACGACGGACCGGGGCCCAGGTCGCCGGCGGCGCTCGCGATAGGAGTGCTGCACCGCGGGTTCGTGGTTCCCCCGCGCGGAATGGACGCGGGTCTTCGCGTCCTGACCGATCACGAGATATTCAGCCGCGAGCGCCGGATCAGGCGCGCGCGAAAGTATTCCGGCGGGACTGCGTGGGATTCGGGCGCCGCTCTCAAGCCGGGCGATTACGTGGTGCACCTCGAGCATGGCGTCGGCATCTACCGCGGAATGGAGAAGCTGTTCGTGCGCGAGAGCACCGTGGAAGTCGCGGTGATCGAGTACGCGGGCGGCGACCGGCTCAACGTCCCGTTGTACAAGATCGATCAGCTCGAGCGGTTCCGCGCCGCCGACGACATCGACGGAGATTCCGCTCCCCCGCACCTGCACAAGCTCGGGGGGAAGAAGTGGCAGCAGCAGCGTGACCGGACGCGCGCGGCCATCCAGGAGATGACGGCGGAGCTGCTCGACCTGTACGCGCGGCGGAAAATCGCCACGAGGCCGCAGCACGTGCCGGATACGGCTTGGCAGCGGCAGCTCGAGTCCTCGTTTCTCTTCGAGGACACCCCCGACCAGCGGCGCGCCACGGAGGACGTGAAAGCTGACATGGAGGGCCCGCGGCCCATGGACCGCTTGCTCGTGGGCGATGTTGGCTACGGGAAGACCGAGATAGCCGTGCGCGCCGCCTTCAAGGCCGTGCAGTCGGGCCGGCAGGTGGCGGTACTGGTGCCGACCACCATCCTTGCCGACCAGCACGCGCGCACCTTCGGCGATCGGCTCGCCGATTTCCCGGTCACGGTGCGCACACTCAGCCGTTTTCAGACGAGCAAGGAGCAGGACGACGTCCTGGTCGAGATCAAGGCGGGGAAGGCCGACATAGTCATCGGCACGCACCGGCTCCTAAGCTCAGACGTGAGCTTCGGAAATCTCGGTCTGATAGTGGTGGACGAAGAGCACCGCTTCGGCGTGAAGCACAAGGAGCGCCTGAAGCAGCTCCGGCTGGAGACTGACGCGCTTACGCTGACGGCGACGCCCATTCCGCGGACGCTGCACCTCTCGCTGGCCGGGCTGCGGGACATGACCCTCATGCAGACCGCGCCGCGCGACCGGTCGCCGGTTCTCACCTTCGTCGAGCCGTGGGACGAGGGACTTCTCGAGGAGGGAATCGCGCGCGAGCTCGATCGCGGCGGCCAGGTCTTCTTCGTGCACAACCGGATCGAGACGATTCAGGCAATAGCTGACCATGTGCAACGGCTCGCGCCCCGCGCGCGCATCGGCGTTGCGCACGGACAGATGCGCGAGCGGGATCTCGAAGCCGTGATGCGCAGGTTCGTCAATGAAGAGCTGGATATTCTCGTCTCGACGATGATCGTGGAGTCGGGGCTCGACGTGCCCAACGCGAACACGATGTTCGTAAACCGCGCCGACACGCTCGGCCTGGCCCAGCTCTACCAGCTCCGCGGCCGCGTCGGCCGCTCCCACCGGCGCGCGTACTGCTACCTGATCGTGCCCGAGACCGTGGACGAAGAGGCGAACCGCCGACTCAAGGTCCTCGAGCACCACACGGAGCTCGGCTCGGGATACCGCATCGCGCTCAAAGACATGGAGCTGAGGGGGGCGGGCAATCTCCTGGGGCCCGAGCAGTCCGGCTTCGTCCAGGCGGTGGGCTTCGACATGTATCTCCGGTTGCTCGACGAGACCGTGCGCCGGATGCTGCGGGGCGATACGGGCCAGAAGCTGCTACCCGCTGAAGTCTCGCTCGACCTTCCCGCGTTTCTTCCGGACGACTACATCCCGTCACAGGACGCCAAGCTCGACATTTATCGAAGGCTGACGAACCTTACGGAGCCGGCCGATGTCGAACAGGTGAGGCAGGAGGTGCGGGACCGGTTCGGCCCGCTGCCTGAGGCGGCCGAAGGCTTCTTCCGGACTAGCCTGCTCCGGGTGCTGGGCGGCACGCTCGAAATCGAGTCCATTTTCGTGCGGGGCGGGGAGGCCCGTATTACCTTTAGAGATTATGCCGTACCGCGCGTGAAAGGTCTCGCGGCGGCGTTTCAGGA